>NZ_CP015283.1:973958-1280417 GCF_002094975.1 Streptococcus salivarius
TGGGTATCAGATGGTCAAGGGGATGTGGTTGAGTTGACACATGGTAACTTTATCACTCTTATGGAATCTAAGGACCGTGACATTCGTAAGGGAACCTATGAAGCGATGTATGGGACTTACGAACAGTTCCAACATACTTATGCACAAACACTCCAAGGTGTTGTTAAGGTTCACAATTACCAAGCCAAAGTTCGTCACTATAATTCGGCACGTCATGCAGCACTTGCGGCTAACTTTATTCCAGAGAGTGTTTATGATTCACTCTTGGAATCAGTGAACAAGTATTTGCCACTTTTGCACCGTTACCTTGATTTGCGTAAGAAGGTCTTGGGACTTGACGAGCTTAAGATGTATGACGTCTATACACCACTTTCTGAGACTGAAACTGCTCTTACTTATGAAGAATCTCTAAAGAAAGCAGAAGAAGTCTTGGCAATCTTTGGTGAAGAGTATAGTAAAGGGGTTCATGCAGCCTTTACGGAACGTTGGATTGACGTTCACCCTAACAAAGGAAAACGCTCAGGTGCCTACTCAGGTGGTGCCTATGATACCAATGCTTTCATGCTTTTGAACTGGCAAGACACTTTGGACAATCTCTTTACCTTGGTTCACGAGACTGGCCACAGTTTGCATTCAACTTTCACACGTCAGACTCAACCATATGTTTACGGAGATTACCCAATCTTCTTGGCGGAAATTGCGTCTACAACCAATGAAAATATCTTGACAGAAACGCTTCTTAAAGAGGTTAAAGATGACAAGGCACGTTTTGCTATTCTTAACCACTATTTGGATGGTTTCAAGGGAACTGTCTTCCGTCAAACACAATTTGCCGAGTTTGAGCATGCTATCCATGAGGCAGATGCATCTGGTCAAATCTTGACAGCGGACTTCATGAATAAGCTTTACGCAGACCTCAATGAGAAATACTATAACCTTAAAGCTGAGGATAACTACGAAATTCAGTTTGAGTGGGAACGTATTCCGCATTTCTACATGAATTACTATGTCTACCAATACGCTACAGGATTTGCTGCGGCAAGCTACTTGGCTGAAAAAATTGTTCACGGTACTGAAGAAGATAAAGAAGCTTACCTTACTTACCTTAAGGCGGGAAGCTCAGACTATCCTTTGGAAGTCATCAAGAAAGCTGGTGTTGATATGACCAATACCGACTACTTAGATGCTGCCTTCAAAGTTTTTGAAGACCGTCTTGTTGAATTGGAAGCTTTGGTTGAAAAAGGTGTTCACCTTTCTTAAAAAGAAGTTACCATATGAGAGAATCATTCTGAATCAGGATGATTCTTTTTATGTCTAAAAACGAACATTTACTGGAATGGAAGTTCTAATTGATATGGAAATACGTTGGTGAGCATATTTATAGCCCATGGTTTATATTCGTGATAGACTAAAAACCTAACGTTTTGTATTTTATAAGTGAACAATGTTCAGAAATAGAAAGTAGGTTTTTGTGAAAACAACCAATCGTTATCTTGTAGCAACGTGTGGTGTCTTACTCCATCTCATGTTGGGGTCTACCTATGCTTGGAGTATCTATCGTAATCCTATTATGGCCCAGACTGGCTGGGATCAATCTTCAGTTTCTTTTGCCTTTTCGTTGGCTATCTTTTGTCTAGGGCTTTCTGCAGCTTTCATGGGGCGTCTGGTTGAAAAATTTGGTCCTAGAGTGACTGGGAGTATGTCGGCTGTTCTCTATGCTGGGGGTAACATTCTGACAGGAGTTGCCATTGCTCATGGAGAGCTGTGGATGCTTTATCTTGGTTATGGTATTCTTGGTGGTCTAGGACTGGGTGTGGGTTATATTACGCCTGTTTCAACTATTATTAAGTGGTTTCCTGATAAGCGTGGACTTGCGACTGGCCTTGCCATTATGGGCTTTGGCTTTGCCTCATTGTTAACCAGTCCCATTGCTCAATATCTGATTCAGGCACGTGGTGTTGAGCAGACCTTTTATATCTTGGGAGTCGTTTATTTTGTTGTTATGCTTTTTGTCTCACAATTCATTAAACGACCAAGTGTAGAGGAAGCACAACTGTTGGCTGACAAGAGTCCGAACCGTCAGGCTGCTGATTTGAGCAAGGGAGTTACGGCTAATGAGGCTCTGAAATCATCAACTTTCTACTGGTTATGGCTTATTCTGTTTATCAATATTTCATGTGGCTTAGCCCTTGTTTCTGCTATTTCTCCAATGGCTCAAGATATGGTTGGGATGTCAGCTGAATCAGCGGCAGTTGTTGTAGGTGTTATGGGAATCTTTAATGGTTTTGGTCGCCTTCTGTGGGCAGGCTTGTCGGATTATATTGGGCGTCCGAAGACCTTTGTTCTCCTCTTTGTGGTTAATATTGTTATGGCTGTCCTCCTAATTGTCCTGCAAGTTCCACTTGTCTTTGTGGTTGCGATGGCTGTTCTGATGACTTGCTACGGGGCAGGTTTCTCATTAATTCCTCCCTATCTTAGCGATATCTTTGGGGCAAAGGAGTTGGCTACCCTTCATGGTTATATTTTGACTGCCTGGGCGATGGCGGCCTTAGTGGGGCCAATGCTTTTATCCGTAACCTACGAATTGATAAAATCATACCAGATGACCTTGCTTGTTTTCATCGCTCTTTACGTGGTGGCTTTGGTCGTTTCCTACCTCTTGAAAAAGAGGGGGTTACGTCAAGTAGCTTAATGATGACGATTTGAGTTATAGATAAGAAAAATCTCTAGCACTCGCTAGGGATTTTTTATATAATAAAACACATGGTTAAATCATATAGTAAAAACGCAAATCACAACATGCGTCGTCCAGTAGTCAACAAGGATATCGTGGACTACATGCGAACGCATCTTCAGGAAAATAAAGGGCATTTGGCTGAACTGGAGGCCTTTGCTCGTAAGGAAAATATTCCAATTATCCAGCACGAAGTAGTTGCTTATTTCCGATTTTTGTTGCAGACCTTGCAGCCTAAGAAAATCCTTGAGGTAGGAACAGCTATTGGTTTTTCAGCCCTTCTTATGGCTGAGTATGCGCCTGATGCTCAGATTACAACGGTTGATCGTAATGAAGAAATGATTGGCTTTGCCAAGGAAAATCTAGCCAAGTATGACAGCCGCAAACAAATTACCTTGGTCGAAGGAGATGCAGCAGAAGTTTTGCAAGATTTGGACACTGACTATGATTTTGTCTTTATGGACTCAGCCAAGTCTAAATATATCGTCTTTCTGCCTGAAATCCTAAAACGTCTCAAGGTAGGTGGTGTCATCGTCTTTGATGATATCTTCCAAGGGGGCGATATTGCCAAAGATATCATGGAGGTTCGTCGTGGTCAGCGTACGATTTACCGTGGCTTGCATCGTCTTTTTGATGCGACCTTAGATAACCCTGGATTGACTGCTAGTTTGGTCCCTATGAGTGACGGACTTCTTATGCTTCGGAAAAATTCTGAAAATATTATCTTGCCAGATTAAGCATTATTTAAGTAAGTGTGGTATAATAACAAAGATATTGACAATTTAAGGAGTAGATAAAATGGCTAAAGAAAATGAAAACCTTGAGTCAACAGAAGAAACTGTTGAAGAGGTTGTAGCAGACAAAGACGCAGAACAAGAGCATCTTGATCGCCAAAAAGAAGAAGAGGAAAGCATCGCCCTCGCCAGTGAAAAAGCGAAAGAAAAAGCTAAACGTGCTAAAACTAAAAAGACACGTGATGCTGGTAAACCAAGCTCAGGTGGTCGCTTCCTTGGAGGTCTTGCCCTTGTAGCTGTTTCAGCTCTCGTTGGTGCAGGTGCTATGTATGTTTCTCTAGGTAACAAAACAACTGAAGAAACAACTTTGGTATCTATGAAAGGTGATACTGTTACTGTTGGTGATGTTTTTGATTCACTTAAAGGTAGTAGCCAAACACAACAAAGTGTTTTGAGTGCAACTTTGCAAAAGGCTCTTGAAAAAGAATATGGTAGCAAAGTCAGCAAAGAAGACGTTGACAAAGCTTATAAGCAAGCTTCAGAACAATACGGAGATCAATTCTCACAAGTACTTGCAGCCTATGGTCAAACAGAAGAGTCATACCGCACTCAAATCCGTACACAAAAATTGGTTGAGTACGCTGTTAACCAAGCCGCACAAAAAGATTTGACGGAAGCAAATTACAAGGCTGCCTATGATAACTACACACCAAATACAGAGGTGCAAGTGGTTTCAACTACTGATAAAGCAGTGGCAGATAAGGTGGACTCTGAAGCTAAGGCAGAAGGAGCAGATTTCTCACAAGTAGCTAAAGATAACAGCTTGGAAGTGACTTCTAAGACGGTTAACTCAGCTTCTCAAGACTTCCCAGCAGATGTTTTGACAGCAGCCTTCAAACAAGATGCTAATGCCGTCTCTGACGTAGTGACTGTTTCAAACAGCTCAACTGGTGCTGCGACTTACTACATCGTCAAAACTGTTTCAAAATCTGAGAAAAATGCAGATTGGAAAAACTATAAGGATGATTTGACTAAGGTTATCATCAATGGTAAGAAATCTGATACTAACTTCACTAACTCAGTGATTGCTAAGGTCCTTAAGAAATATAATGTTAAAGTTGTAGACAAGGCCTTTAGCGCAATTCTTGACCAGTATGTGACTGGTTCTGGAGCTTCATCAAGTTCATCATCAAGCTCTAGCAAATAAATCACATGATAGAGTTGATAATGCTATTATCAGCTTGACCTAAGACCTAAAACACGTTAAAATGGAGAGTGGCTGAAAGTTCTAATATCATGACATTTTTAGCCTTCCCTTTGAGATTGGTAATCATCGCTTCTGATACAGAAAAATGGCGGTCGCTGCGAGCCATGGACGAATCTGGTTACTTGCTACTCAAAGTTCACAATTAAAGACAAATAAGAATGACAAGTTCATTGAATGAAGGTGGTACCGCGGTTCACGTCGCCCTTCGTTTAGTGGACTTGTCTTTTATTCTTTGGGTATTTTCTGAATGAAATGTGTGGCAATATTGGAGGTGGCGTATGAAAACCTATTTTGTCAAACAGAAGTTTCGATTGGGTGGCGAACGCTTTGATATCAAGGATGATCAAGGTAGAGTTGCCTATCAGGTTGAAGGGTCCTTCTTTAAGATTCCAAAGACCTTTACGATTTTTGGTGAGGATGGTCGTGAGATTAGTCATATCACCAAGGAGCCGCTTAGTCTCTTGCCTAAGTTTACAGTAGACTTGCGGGATGGTTCGAGTTTTTACATTCGAAAAAAATTAACCTTTCTTCGTGATAAGTATGATGTCGATAATCTTGGTTTGCGAATAGAGGGTAATATTTGGGACTTGGATTTTCAACTACTTAATAGTCAAAATCAGGTAGTTGCTAGGATTCAAAAGGAGCTCTTCCATCTGACATCGACCTATACTGTTACTGTTTATGAAAATACTTACGCCGATTTAGCCATTTCCCTGTGTGTTGCTATTGACTATGTGGAAATGCTCGAGAATAGCTCAAAATAAAAAACAATTAATTAAGGAGAAACAATGAAACAACTTACTTCAGCACAAATTCGTCAAATGTGGCTTGATTTCTGGAAATCAAAAGGTCACGCTGTTGAACCATCAGCTAACTTGGTTCCAGTTAACGATCCAACCCTTCTTTGGATTAACTCAGGGGTTGCCACTTTGAAAAAATACTTTGATGGCTCTGTGATTCCTGAAAATCCACGTATCACTAACTCACAAAAGGCTATCCGTACCAACGATATCGAAAATGTTGGTAAGACAGCTCGTCACCACACAATGTTTGAAATGCTTGGTAACTTCTCAGTTGGTGACTACTTCCGTGATGAAGCCATCGAATGGGGTTATGAGCTTTTGACAAGCCCAGAGTGGTTTGATTTTCCAAAAGACAAACTTTACATGACTTACTATCCAGATGATAAAGATTCATACAACCGTTGGATTGCTTGCGGTGTTGAACCTAGTCATTTGATTCCAATTGAAGATAACTTCTGGGAAATCGGTGCTGGCCCTTCAGGACCAGACACTGAGATTTTCTTTGACCGTGGCGAAGACTTTGACCCTGACAATATTGGTATCCGTTTGCTTGAAGAAGATATTGAAAACGACCGTTACATTGAAATTTGGAACATCGTTTTGTCACAATTCAACGCAGATCCAGCTGTTCCACGTTCAGAATATAAGGAACTTCCTAATAAAAACATTGATACGGGCGCAGGTCTTGAACGTCTTGTAGCCGTAATGCAAGGGGCTAAAACAAACTTTGAAACAGACCTCTTCATGCCTATCATTCGTGAAATCGAAAAAATGTCTGGTAAAACTTATGATCCAGATGGTGACACAATGAGCTTCAAGGTCATCGCTGACCACATCCGTTCATTGGCATTTGCCATTGGTGATGGTGCCCTTCCAGGTAATGAAGGTCGTGGTTATGTCCTTCGTCGTCTTCTCCGTCGTGCCGTAATGCACGGCCGTCGTCTCGGCATTTCTGATGCTTTCTTGTACAAACTTGTTCCAACTGTTGGTCAAATCATGGAAAGCTATTACCCAGAAGTTCTTGAGAAGAAAAACTTTATCGAAAAAATCGTTAAACGTGAAGAAGAAACCTTTGCACGTACTATCGATGCAGGTTCAAGCATGCTTGACGAGCTTCTTGCTAACCTTAAGAAATCTGGTAAAGATACGCTTGAAGGTAAAGACATCTTCAAACTTTATGATACTTACGGATTCCCAGTGGAATTGACAGAAGAGTTGGCTGAAGATGAAGGCTTCAAGATTGACCATGAAGGTTTTAAAGCAGCCATGAAAGAACAACAAGAACGTGCGCGTGCTAGCGTAGTTAAAGGTGGTTCTATGGGTATGCAAAATGAAACCCTCGCAAACATCACTGAACCATCTGAGTTCTTGTATGAAGCAGAGACTGCAGAAAGCCGTTTGAGCGTAATCGTTGCTGACGATGCTCGTCATGATAGTGTAAATTCTGGTCAAGCACTCCTTGTCTTTGAACAAACACCATTCTACGCTGAAATGGGTGGACAAGTAGCAGACCACGGTACAATCTCAGATGCAGCTGGTACAGTCGTTGCGCGTGTTGTTGACGTTCAACGTGCACCAAATGGACAAGCGCTTCACACTGTTGAGGTTGAAGGTGAACTTGTTGTAGGTGCTAACTACAAACTTGAAATTGACCACACACGTCGTCACCGTGTTATGAAGAACCACACAGCGACTCACCTCTTGCATGCTGCCCTTCATAATATTGTTGGTGATCATGCTGTCCAAGCGGGTTCTCTTAATGAACAAGAATTCTTGCGTTTCGACTTCACTCACTTTGAGGCTGTAACTCCAGAAGAATTGCGTGCTATCGAAGAACAAGTCAACGAAGAAATCTGGAAAGCCACTCCAGTAACAACTATTGAAACAGACATTGACACTGCTAAATCAATGGGAGCTATGGCCCTCTTTGGTGAAAAATATGGTAAGAATGTTCGTGTCGTTTCAATCGGTGATTACTCTGTTGAGCTTTGTGGTGGTACGCACGTTGCCAACACTGCTGAAATCGGTATGTTCAAGATTGTTAAAGAAGAAGGTATCGGTTCAGGAACACGTCGTATCTTAGCAGTGACATCACGTGAAGCTTACCTTGCTTACCGTGAAGAAGAAGATGCCCTTAAAGCAATCGCAGCAACGCTTAAGGCACCACAATTGAAAGAAGTACCTAACAAGGTTGCTAGCCTTCAAGAGCAGTTGCATGCCCTTCAAAAAGAAAATGCTGCTCTTAAAGAAAAAGCAGCAGCTGCAGCAGCTGGTGATGTCTTCAAAGACGTTAAAGAAGCTAACGGTGTTCGTTACATCGCTAGCCAAGTGGAAGTTTCTGACGCAGGTGCCCTTCGTACATTTGCTGATCAATGGAAACAAGCAGACTACTCTGACGTTCTTGTCCTTGCAGCTCACATTGGCGAAAAAGTTAATGTCCTTGTAGCAAGCAAGTCTAAGGATGTTCACGCAGGTAATGTTATCAAGGTTCTCGCACCAATCGTGTCAGGTCGTGGTGGTGGTAAACCAGATATGGCCATGGCCGGTGGTAGCGATGCCAATGGTATCCAAGATCTTCTTTCGGCAGTAGCAGAACAGCTTTAAGATGTGATACAATAAAAGAAACTTGAAAAGGTAGGATGAAAATCCTATCTTTTTTCTTTGTAAGTAGCATTGAAAGTTAAAAGTATTTTCATTTCACAATTGAAATAGTGAATATTGGGTGGTATACTATTACAAATCATAAAAATTATAATAGTTTCAAGTAATAGGGAGCAAGCGATGTTTGGACAAGACTTTGGTCATCGGTTAAGAGAGTTGAGATTAGCACAAGGACTCACTAAAGAAAAATTTTGTGAAGGGGATGAGGTTTTATCAGTACGACAATTGACACGTATAGAGACAGGGAAGTCTCAACCTAAACTAGAAACCTTAGAGCACTTGGCAAGACGTCTGAATATATCTTTATCGGAATTGCTTGGAGAGAGAGCTATAGGCTCAAAGTTGCCGGTAGAATACCTCAATCTCAAATATCAATTGATGCATGCGACTAGTTTAGATAAGCCAAATAACCTAATGAAACTAGACGAAAAGCTGGGTAAAATTATTGATAGCTATTATGATGATTTGCCAGCTGATGAACAGAGGGTTGTTGATATCTTACAGTCAAAACTTTACTCTTATACTTCAAAGACACATCAAAAATTTGGCATGAGCATATTGGAGAAGAGTTTACCTTCATTATGTGAGAAAAGGGTATACACTATCAATGACCTACTACTTATAGAACTATATCAAATCTCGTTAGGAGATGGTGATAGTATGCGGTCAGATGGGTTTAGTGAAGGGACTTTTTATGCCATCTGTAGAAATCTTATAAATAGTTATGATAATATTCCCACGGAGTATCTATTTTTATTTAGGGATGCCTTATTAATGGTTCCAATAGTTGAATATGAACGAAAAAAGTTTCATTTATCGGAGATAGCATTCATTCAACTGCATCACATTATGGAGGAAACTCAAGATTATCAGAAAAAACCAATTTTGAGAATGCTAGAGGGACAGTATCTATATGTTGTAAAGAATGATATTTTTGAGTCTAAAAAAGCCTATCAAGAAGGGATAATCTTGGCTAGATTGTTAGGAGATACCTCTTTAGCTGACATCATATCAGAGAAAATGAGAGATGCTATGAAAGAATAGAGCAGGACATACGTGTCCTTTTTTTTTAAAATATGCAGTATATTAGATTCATAAGAAGAACTAAAGAATATAACTTATTCATCGAGATTTTTGAAAATGACACAGTCTAAAATAGAGTATTAAGGAGAATTATTATGAAACCTGCTACAAAACGTTTCACAACTTTAACCGCACTCGCTTTAACTTCCGTTCTATTACTTGGTGCATGTGGTAATAACAAGAAGGAAGCCACATTAACATCGAGCTCTAGTAAGGTTAGTCAGAAAGTGAAATCGACAAAACCATCTTCAAAAGAAAAAGCGAAGAAGTCTGAGAAAAAGACAAAATCTTCTAGTTCAGAAGAAGTCGCAAAAGAAACCTCTGGAGAAAAGGATTCACAACCATCAGCCGGAAATGTTGCTGGATCTGCTCAACAAGAAGTTGCCCCAACAAATCCTAGTGAAGAAACAGCTGGAGTAAATCAAGGAACGACGACAGAACAACCAGCTGCTTCAGCGGAACAAACACCAGCTACCACAGCAGTGGATGTTACAGCAATGGCTAATGGTGATTTCTCTAGTGTTGCTGGTACCTATCAAAATGACTTAGGGGACACAATTACAGTATCCCCATCCGGTAGTGTAACTCGTGTAGGCGCTGAAAGTGGTTATAGTGATACAAGTAGTCAGCTCTTTAATGGTTTTGCTCAAGATGGCGGTTATGTAGCAGGTTTTGCTCATAATGATGGACCAACCAGTGACCCAATTTTCTTTGACAGTAATGGACAGATTCGTTTCGGTTCTGATGCGATATATGGTCGGATGCATGTTTACAATAAATTAGATTAATGGTATTGTCCCTCGGTACTTAAGAAAAGGAAATCACAAGTAGTAGAAGGAGCACACTTTAAAAATGTCTCAAAAAGAACATGGAGAAGTGAGAAGTACTAGTGGTACCTTAAAGGGGACCTATCACTATTTGGATTCTCCCAGTCCTCATTTGTTTCCGTTTGTCTTTATTAGTAATGTAACAAATAGCCTTCAGATGTTTCTCGTGTGTAAGAACGGTAAGCCAATTGCCTTTCCATTACTTCTACCAAATCAGTATAAAATTGTTTACATTAAGGACTTTCAAAATGTTAGCTCCTGCGATGAGATTACTGTGACTGAACATTTAGAAGAATACATCTATGATGAATCATAGTTAGACTAGATTGATACCTATAGTCAAATCAACCCAGAATGAATTAATTAATCTATTCAGATTTGCTTAATGTGTCAAGGAATTAGATGTAGCAAAAGCCCTCAGGTAGCCCCTTTGGGCTTTTCTTAATCATAGTTATCTGAAAGAATTAGCTATCAATTTTCTACAAAATAAAGTTTAGTAATAATATTGAAATAATTGTAAAAAATATTTCAAAGAGGTATAATAGAAATGTGAAAACGGTTCCAATTTTTATCAAACAGCCTAGAAAGTGAGAGTGATCAAAATGAGAAAGGCATATGTTTTTAAGGAACGTCAACGTTACTCAATACGTAAATATTCTTTTGGAGCTGCATCAGTCTTGATTGGTACGAGCTTGATGCTTGGTGGACATACTTTGGCTCAGGAACAAGCCAATAGCACAGGTTCCATCATGGACTATGAAGTTATTGTAAATAATTCTGAAGCACCCCAAATTGACCAAGCAACTTCAGAAGCTGTTACCGATGTCCTCAATCAACCAGCCTCAAGATCAGAAGTGCCAAGACCTAAGCTTGCCAGCAGTGAAGTTGCTTCTTCTGAAGCTAGTAGTGTAGTGGCTAGCGAGACTGCTTCTTTGGAAGTACCGGCAGAGGTTGCCCATTCTGCATCTGCTGTTGCTTCTGTTGCGAGCTCAGAGGTGGCTAGCCCACGTTCTGAAGTGTCATCAGTAGCTAGCTCTGAAGTAGCTAGTGAAACTGACCGTTCAGCGATGTCAGAAGCAGTGGAAGTTAGACCTACTGACCGTGAAGCTGTCGATACTAGTCTTCGTACTGTCTTAACTAATGCTAGTCAGCCAGGTGTAGATGGTCCTGTGACTGCTGATGGTTCTCTTGATATTCCATCAAACGGTACTTTTTATTTCCGTCGCACAACTGAAATTCGTACAGCTCCAGTCATGGATATCAAACCTACTTTCGTCTTTAGTGCAGGTGACCATGTTATCTATGATAAGGTCTTGAAGAGAGATGATCATCAATGGATTTCTTACATTGGTTACGATTATGAACGCTACTACGCTGATATCGCAGCTTTGAAGGCCGAAAATACTAGTACCACTGAAGCGACTAGAGATGAAGCCGTCCCTGAACGTGGTACTTATTACTTCACTAAACCTGCAGATGTGAAGAACCAACCTAGCTTGACTGCTAAGACTGAGTTCAATTTTGATCCAGGCATGTCAGTCAACTACGATAGATCTTTGCTTGCGGACAACCACCGTTGGATTTCTTATACTTCGTACAGTGGTACTCGTCGTTATGTCGACCTAGGTGCTGTTGCAGAGGCTGTAGCTAAACCAAGAGGCGATATCGCTATTGAAAGTCATGACAATGGTGACTTTAGTGTAGTTATCAGTAATGTTTCAGACCAAAACGGTGTCCTCGGGGTATCTGTTCCAATCTGGTCTGAAAAGAATGGCCAAGATGATATCATTTGGTACAATGCAACTCGTCTTAACAATGGCAACTACAAGGTTAACGTCAGTCTAAGTGACCATAAGAATGAACGTGGTCTCTACAATGTTCATCTTTACTATGTTGAAACTAATGGTAAATTAGTTGGTGTGGGTGGCACAGCTTACACAGTTCCTGCCAAGGTTGAAGAAACGCATACAACTACTAGCTATAGCCTTCCTGACTCAGGAACTTACACCTTCAAAGAACGCACTGGCATTAAGGCAGAACCTCGTGTGGCAAGTCCAGAGTTAGCCTACTATGATGCTGGTATGTCAGTCAACTACGACAAGATTGTCAGTGGTGATGGTTACCAATGGCTTTCTTACCTCAGCTACAATGGCAACCGCCGTTATGTAGCTGTGGCAAAACTTGCTCAACAAGAAAGCAAACCAAGCGGTACTATCAATATTGAAAACCTCTCTAACCTCGGTTTTGACGTTCATATCACTAATGTTTCTGGTGGTGACAAGGCTATTCAAGGCGTAAGTGTTCCAGTTTGGACAGCTAAAGACGGCCAAGACGACCTTGTATGGCACCAAGCTAGCAGACAAAGTGATGGTAGCTACAAGGTTCGTATCAATGTTAGCGACCATAAGTCTGAAGCAGGTGAATACATTGTCCATCTCTACTATGTCCAAGATGGTAAAATGGTAGGTATCGGAGGCACTAGTACAACTGTTCCAGTTCAAAATGCAACTCACCACAATCTTCCAGCTTCAGGTTCATATACCTTTACTGCTCGTACTGGCATTAAGGCAGAACCTCGTGTGGCAAGCCCAGAGTTGGCCTACTACGATGCTGGTATGTCAGTCAACTATGACAAGATTGTCAGTGGTGATGGTTATGAATGGCTTTCTTACCTCAGCTACAATGGCAACCGACGTTATGTAGCTGTGGCTAAACTTGCTCAACAAGAAAGCAAACCAAGCGGTACTATCAATATTGAAAACCTCTCTAACCTCGGTTTTGACGTTCATATCACTAATGTTTCTGGTGGTGACAAGGCTATTCAAGGCGTAAGTGTTCCAGTTTGGACAGCTAAAGACGGCCAAGACGACCTTGTATGGCACCAAGCTAGCAGACAAAGTGATGGTAGCTACAAGGTTCGTGTCAATGTTAGTGACCATAAGGCTGAAGCAGGTGAATACATTGTCCATCTCTACTATGTCCAAGATGGTAAAATGGTAGGTATCGGAGGCACTAGCACAACTGTTCCAGTTCAAAATGCAACTCGCCACAACCTTCCAGCTTCAGGTTCATATACCTTTACCGCTCGTACTGGCATCAAGACTCAACCTTTGGTAGCCAATCCAGATGTTAGCTACTATGATTCAGGCATGTCAGTCAACTATGACAAGGTTGTCAATAATGACGGCTATACATGGCTTTCTTATCTCAGCTATTCAGGACATCGTTTCTATGTGGCTATCGCACCAACGAGTGTGACTAAACCTGTAGAACAACCTGTTCAACCAAGCACACCATCATCTGGTACCTATACTTTCAAGGAACGCTCTAGTATTAAAGCAGAACCAAGTGTAGCGAGTCCAGAGTTGGCTTACTATGATGCTGGTATGTCCGTTAACTATGACAGATTGGTGACCACAGATGGTCACACATGGCTCTCTTATGTTAGTTATGGAGGCAACCGCCGTTACATTGCTATTGATGGTAAGGCAACAGCAGTTGCTCAACCAGCAAGTCCAAGCCTAGCTGCAACTGGTACTTATACCTTTACCAAACCTAGCTCTATCAAGGCTCAACCAAGTGTTGCTAGTCCAGAGTTAGCCTACTATGATAAAGGCATGTCCGTTCGCTATGACAAGGTCCTTACAGCCGATGGACACACATGGTTATCTTATACGACTTATAGTGGTGCAAGACGCTATGTGGATATTTCTTAAGAGTTGTAACATCACTCTCTTTTGAGGGTGGTGTTTTTTTAGTTTCAAGAGTTGAATCAATATATTGTTCAATATGCTTTAGAAACATTTGCTGTAAATTAGCGAAAGTTATAAAATCAAGGTGAAAGTATAGGATTCGTTCTATGAGTAACTAGCATCTTAAGTTATAGAATAAGGATGTTGTAATTAGAGGTGTTCAATTATGTTAGATATTTTTGTTTTAGAAGAAGATTATTTTCAACAAGCTCGTCTTGAGGATGCTATCCACAAGTCTAAACAAATATATATTTTAAGAATTGGGAAGGTTGATTTATACGATAAACCCAATCAATTATTAGAGCGTATTACGGAAAGGGGCTCGCATTTACTGTTTTTTCTAGATATTGGATCTGACAGTGATGTCGAAGGGGGAATATTGGTTGCTCAACAGATTCGTGAGCGAGATCCGTATGCAAGTATTGTTTTCATCACAGCACATCCCGAACTCCTACCTTCAACCTTTCAGTATCGCTTAGCTGCACTTGATTTTATTGACAAGAATTTGCCTGATATTGAATATGAAGATAGGATTATTTCTGATATTGGATTAGCACTTTCTAAAAATGGTCTGAGCCAAATAGAGTGTGCTTTTACTATAGATACAAAGAATGCAACTATACAAGTTCCTTTTCATAAGATTCTCTATTTTGAAACATCTCCAACGGTTCATAAGGTAATTCTTCATACAACAGAAGAGCAAATTGAGTTCTATGGTCAATTATCAAAAGTTGTAAAACAAGATTGCAGACTATATAAATGCCATAAATCATTTGTTGTAAATCCCGAAAACATTGTGAGATTGGACAAAGAATTAGGTGTTATTTATTTTGAAAACGGAGAGTCATGCTTGGTTTCGAAAGCTAAACAAAAAGAGATTGTTGCTAAGATGCTTGTTCCAAAATCCATGGCAGTTTGATGTATATAGTATTTTTATTTTAAATGTTATTTTCTGATTATGACGAAAAAACGACTGTTTATGACTTCAATGAAAAATTTAGCTTTCTATATATTATAATAATCTCGTAAATTATCAGAAAAGGAATCTCACTCATGAAAAATACAAGTAAACTTATTGGTATCCTATCAGCTCTAATTGTAGTTATCCTTGCTGTCTTCTTGGTGACTAAGTTTAATAGTCATGAGTCAGCGCGTGTTAGCACAAGTAGTAGCCCAGCTAAAACGGTTAAGAAATCATCTTCAAGCTCAAGCAAAGCTGTTAAGAAGGATAAGAAATCAGCTCAATCATCAACTTCAGCAGTTTCAAATGAAGAAAATGACAATCAGGCTTCAGCAGTAGCACCTAAAGCTTCTTCTCAAGAACAAGCTCAAGCAGGAACTGCAGATGGCGGACAAGTGGCTGAAGCAGCAGCTGGATCAGACAAGGTTAAATCTGAAAAGAATACAAATAATAGTCAATCATCGCTTGACTTTGGTGCCCTTGATAATGGTGATATTAGCTCTCTTGTGGGAACTTGGACTAATGCGAATGGTGAATCAGTTACAATTAACGCTGATGGTACAATTATTAAAAACTCAACAGGTTATACTGCTCAATTGAAGCCTCAAAGAGTTTCAGATAATATTTTTTATGCAGGAGTATTCTCAGATACAAGCTCAGCTGCATTGAGAGCGATTTCTGGAGGTAGTAACGGCTCTGATTACCTTGTTATTGGTCAAGACCAAACTGCTGAAGGTTTCCCTTATTATCGTAACTAGTACGAAAAAAGATTGCTATTTATGAACTGCACCCCAAAAGTTAGACAGATAAAATCTAACTTTGTGGGGTGTTTTTTAATTGATTGAAGTGAAAAATGTTACAAACTATTGTCTTTTTCGTAACAAAAATGTAAAATAAGTAAAGAGAACAATAAATCTCATTTTGAATAAGAGGGATTCGTTTATTAAAGGAACTGCTCCACCTTGGATCTATCTTAAGATTATGCTAGAGGAGTTATGTTATGCTTAACATCTATGTTTTAGAGGATCATTTTATCCAACAAAATCGTATTGAAGAGGTTATTCATACGATTCTTAAGAAAAATAACATTAAAGTGGGCGACTTTGAGGTTTTTGACAAACCCAATCAACTGTTAGACTTTATTACCGAGCGAGGGTCTCATCAGCTCTTTTTCCTAGACATTCAGATTAAAGACGATACTAAAAAAGGCTTGGAAGTTGCAAAGCAGATTCGCAAGAGTGACCCCTATGCCAATATTGTTTTCTTCACGACTCATTCAGAGTATCTTCCCTTAACTTTTCAATACCAACTGGCAGCTCTAGACTTTATTGACAAGTCTTTGGAGGGCGAGGACTTTCAAAAGCGTCTGGAAAGTATTATCTTATTAACCTGCAAAAAGATACAGAGTCAGAATCCAGAAGACGCTTTTCGGATTGAGAATGTTAAGACCGTTATTCAGGTTCCCTTTCATGATATCTTGTACTTTGAGACCTCGGATATCGTCCACAAGGTTATCCTTTATACTAAAGAGGAGCAGATTGAGTTTTATGGCAGTCTCTCTCAAATTGAAAAGAGTGACCCTAGACTGTTTAAATGTCATAAGTCCTTCCTAGTTAATCCAGAAAATATCATCAAATTAGATAAAAGTACGGGGACGGTCTATTTTGAAAATGGTGGCGTTTGCTATGTTTCAAAGTTGAAACTAAAGAAATTACTTGAGAGAATTAGCCTATGACAGCGATTAATTTTGTGTTGGATAATCTAGACTTTTTAGCGGAGATTATCCTCTTTATTCTCATTTATCAATATATTACCTCCGAGAAGATAAAGCTAAGATGGTATATCATCATCCCCTTGATTATCCGATTTTTGTTTGTGCTTTCTCCAGTCCTATCCTATGTTTTAGGGCATGCCTTCTTGGTTGTTTATTCCCTTTACAGAAATCGTTATGGCAATAGGTTATTAGATATTTTCTATGGCTTGTTTCCAATCGTCATAGAAAGTCTTGTTCACAATCTTATTATTTATGGGATTGCCTTAGTCATCAATCGACATTATCTGATTGTGCTGAATCATTTTCATTTAAACCTTGTCACTGAGTTGCCAGTCTTTCCTGTGTTTTGGTTAATCATTAAGACCTTAAAAGTAGATTTCAAAGCGCTGAACTATGGTTTTAGAAAGTCATTTTCAAAGTACTTTTTATTGCTTATAGATATATCAATGTTATCTTATGCCCTCCTTCTCCAATATATTACCTTTTTTGTGCAACAGATCCCTGGAGGAAGAGATTGGCATGTTTATCTCGTGGTGACCTATGCTTTACTCTTTCTTGCGACCCTTGTTTACATTAATGCGACTTTCAGCGAAAGACTAAAAGAAGAAGTCCTACTCCAAAAAGATAGGCAAATGAGTGATTTGGCTCATTATAGTCAACAAATCGAGCAACTCTATACTGATCTTCGTCGATTTAGGCATGATTACTTAAATATCTTGTCTAGTATCAAATATGGCATTGACTCCAAAGATATAGCTATCATTTCCGATATCTACGATAACATCCTTGAAAAAACAAAGACTCGGATTGAGGGGAAACAGTACGAAATTGCCAACTTGATTAATATTAAAGATGAAGCCGTTAAAGGTGTCTTGGCTAGTAAAGTCTTGGAAGCACAAGACCAGTCTATTACCGTTCACCTTGAGGTCAGCGACGTCTTTGAAGTATCGAGGATGGAATTGTTGGATTTCATAACAGTGCTATCCATTTTTTTGGATAATGCTATTGAGGCTAGTTTGGATAGCATTACTAAAGAAGTAACCATTGCTCTTATCAGTAGCGATACAAAGGTAGTAATAGTAGAGAATACCATTGCTCAAGAATCTATCAATACAGTCGGCATCTTTAAACTTGGTCGCTCAAGTAAAGGAGAAGGACGTGGTATAGGTTTGTCCACTGTTCGAGAGATTTTAGGGAAGTATCCTAATTGTTCTTTGTCAACACAATCTAAAGACTATCGTTTTAAACAGACACTAAAAATAGAAGATGTGGTCTGATTATGACGGAAAAAACACCGTTTATGACTTCAATGAAAAATTTAACTGTCTATATATTATAATAACCTAGTAAATTATCAGAAAAGGAATATCACTCATGAAAAATACAAGTAAACTCATTGGTATCCTATCAGCTCTAATTGTAGTTATCCTTGCTGTCTTCTTAGTGACTATGTTTAATAGTCATGAGTCGGCGCGTGTTAACACAAGTAGTAGCCCAGCCAAGACGGTCAAGAAATCATCTTCAAGCTCAAGTAAAGCTGTTAAGAAGGATAAGAAAACAGCTAAATCATCATCTTCAGCAGTTTCAAATGAAGAAAATGACAATCAGGCTTCAGCAGTAGCACCTAAAGCTTCTTCTCAAAAACAAGCCCAAGCAGGAACTACAGATGGTGGACAAGTGGTTGAATCTACAACACCAGCTTCTCAAGTTGGAGGAGTTGAAGGTGGTCGAGGTGCATGGACAGCAACTTCTGGAACATTGACACTTGATGAGGAAACACCTGTTTATGCTGCTCCAGATAAAGATAGCGGAGCAGTTTCTACACTTCCTGCCGGAGATGTTGACTGGGATAAATATGAAATTTTACCTGATGGAAACTGGTATAGTTTTGTTAAGAATGGCCAACGTTATTATATTTCATATTCAGATGTAGGACATTGATAAATGATTTAAAAAGCAAACATGATAACTCGTATAAAGTTATCATGTTTTTTATGTTTCCCTCTACTTTTCCTAACAAAATTACGAATAAATAAGTATGGCTTGCTTCGGCTTTCGATTATGACAAAAATCGGACAGTTTATGATTTAAGTGAGAACAAGCCAAATAAATTTGGTATACTAATGGGTAAGTGAGAAATATTTAGTAATATTCTGTAAAGTACTTGTAATATTTGTCACCGAGTGTTACAATCAACCTGTAACATCAATTCGATAGAGAGAATAATTGATATGAAACGAGAAAAATTTTTACACGAACAACAACGTTTTTCCATTCGTAAATATTCATTTGGGGCAGCATCAGTTCTTTTAGGAGCTAGTTTGGTCTTTGCGGGGCAAGCTTTGGCTGATGAGCATCATGAGGTTTCAACACCTTCAGATGCTTCTTTGCGTGCTATCTCAGATAGTGATGCTGTGACAGCAGCTGATATTTTCAGTGGTGTAGCAACAGATGGGGCAGCGTCAAGTGAGAAAGCTAGCCAAGTCTCAACAACTAGTCAAACCGCCAGTGAAACTGCCACTAGCGAGGCTACGAGTGAAGTGAGTGCTAGTACCTCACAAGTAGCAGATAAAACTTCTGAATCAACAGTTGCCAGCTCAGAAGCCACAAGTGGTACAAATACTTCGTCTGAAACAGCTACTAACTTTGATGTATCTGCCTTAACGAGAGCAGCTGTCAATACTAGTTTGGTGAGCCAACCGGCTACAACTACAGCAAGCGACCTCCCAAGCCAAGGAACTTATGTCTACAAGGAACGTACAGAGGTTAAGAATCAACCTAAGGTTTCTGCCAAGGCTGAATTTTATGTAAATCCAGGGGATAGCGTCTTTTACGATCAAGTCGTGACAGCTGATGGTTACCAATGGATTAGCTACAAATCATACTCTGGTGTGCGTCGTTATGCTCCAGTGAAACCAGTTGCAGCTGGTAGTGGTAACGGTAATAGTGGTAATGGGGATGGCAAACCTTCTAATGGCGCTCAAGCCACAACAGGTGCTTTGAATATCCCAGCGACAGGAACTTACTACTTTACACGTGACACAAATATTAAGAAGGAACCAAAAGCAGATCTCAAACCTACTTTTGTTTTCGGCAAGGGTGACCATGTCATCTATGATAAAGTTTTGACAGCTGATAATCACCAATGGATTTCTTACCTTGGTTATGACTATGTTCGCTATTATGCCGATATTGCGACTTTGACACCAGCCAAAGCTGAAACACCAACTGTTAAACCAACAGAAACTAATCAAGCAAAACCAGAAACTACTGGTGCTGAAAAGCTTCCAGCAAGTGGTACTTATAATGTGACACGTAGCTTGAATGTTAAAAACGAACCTAAGGCTTCTGCAGATACACTTTACACCTTGGAAAAAGGCTACAAAGTGAACTATGACAAGGTATTGACTGCGGATAACCACCAATGGATTTCTTACATTAGTTACAGTGGTACACGTCGTTATGTGGATATTGCGGCTTTGAAAACGACTGAGTCTAAACCGGTGGCTCCTAAAGATGGGGTTAAACCTGCTCCAAAACCTGAACTTACGCCAGAGAAAACTACTGATAATTCAGAAGTGACAGAAGTACTTGAAATCCCAGACAAAGGGACTTATCACTTTAAGAAAACTGCTAATGTGAAATCTGAACCTAAAGTTTCCTCTAAGACTGAATTTACTTTCGAAAATGGTGATTCCTTGTCATATGATAAGGTTATGTTGGCAGATGGTCACCAATGGATTTCTTACAAGAGTTTTAGTGGTGCTCGTCGCTATGTTGATATTGCTAAAGTAGAGGTTAGTCAAGACAAAGCTGGTACTACAACAAGCGAGTCAGATCTTAAACCAAACCAACCGGTTGCTTCAGAGAATGTTAAACCAGTAGATAATAAGCCTATGGAAACCAAACCAGTCGATAAACCGGCTGAAAAACCAGCAGTGACAGGAGCTGATAAACTTCCTTCAAGTGGGCGTTACAACTTTACTAAGACTGTAGATGTTAAGGACGAACCAAAGGTGTCAGCCAAGACTGAGTTTGTTTTTATGAATGGCGATTCTGTCTTTTATGATAAGGTTTTGACAGCGGACAATCATCAATGGATTTCTTATGTCAGCTACAGTGGTAAACGTCGTTATGTTGATGTTGCGACTGTGAAAGTAACAACAAACAAGCCAGTTGAGTCTAAACCGACTGAAAATAAACTTACCGGTAAGCTTAACATTGAAAATATGACTGAAAATGGCTTTGATGTGGTTATTACTGAGGTTTCAGGTGCAGGTAAGGCTATCCAGGAAGTACTTGTTCCTGTCTGGTCTGACAAAGACGGTCAAGACGACCTCAAATGGCCATCTGCAAGTAAACAAGCAGATGGTAGCTACAAGACACATGTATCTATCAGCGATCACAAGAATAATCGTGGTGATTACACTGTCCACCTCTACTATAAGATTGATGGTAAACTTCAAGGTGTTGGTGGCACTCATACCAGTGTTCCAGTTCTTCAAGATCTTAGCCACCAATTGACCAATAACGGTTCTTACTACAGTGTTCGTGGTAAATACGATGATATTATCATTGTCAATAAAAAACATGGTCTTTCTAAGGACTATAACCCAGGTGAGAATCCTACAGCTAAAGCAGCTTTTGTTCGTCTTCGTGACGATATGATTAACCAAGGTTTGAATGTTGGACGTTCATACAGTGGTTTCCGTTCTTATGACTATCAAAAGACTCTTTACGATAACTATGTTAGCCGTGATGGTCAGGCAACTGCGGACCGTTACTCAGCTCGTCCTGGATATAGTGAACACCAAACTGGTTTGGTCTTTGATTTGACCGATAAATCTGGTAATTTGCTTGAAGATTCACGTGCTAGCCAATGGCTTAAAGACAATGCACATAACTATGGCTTTATCGTGCGTTTCCAAGCAGGTAAAGAAGCTTCAACTGGCTACATGCCAGAAGCATGGCACATCCGCTATGTGGGTAAAGAAGCTAAAGACATCCACGATTCAGGTTTGAGTTTGGAAGAATACTTCGGTATCGAAGGTGGCGATTATGCTGCTAGCAGCAAACCTGCTGAAAGTAAACCAGCCACTACAGGTGCTATCAACCTTCCAGCGACAGGCACTTATACCTTTACAGGTCGTGCGTCAATCAAAGCGGAAGCTAAGGTTTCAAGCCCAGAGTTGGCCTACTATGACAAGGGGATGAGTGTTAACTACGATAAGGTTCTCACAGCCGATGGCCGTCAATGGCTTTCATATGTAACAGCAAGTGGTAAACGTCGTTATGTTGATATTGCAGCGGCCAAGGCAGAAGCTAAGCCAGAAACAAAACCAGTTGCGAAACCAGCGAATAACCCAAGTCTCCCAGAATCAGGCACTTATACTTTCACAGGTCGTGCGTCAATTAAGGCAGAAGCTAAGGTTTCAAGTCCAGAGTTGGCCTACTATGACAAGGGTATGAGTGTTAACTACGATAAGGTTCTCACAGCCGATGGCCGTCAATGGCTTTCATACGTGACAGCAAGTGGTAACCGTCGTTATGTTGATATTGCAGTAGCTAAGACAGAAGTAAGTCAACCAGCCGCAAAACCAAGTCTCCCAGAATCAGGTCGTTATACCTTCACAGGTCGTGCGTCAATCAAGGCAGAAGCTAAGGTTTCAAGTCCAGAGTTAGCCTACTATGACAAGGGCATGAGTGTTAACTATGACAAAGTTTTGACAGCTGATGGCCACACATGGCTTTCATATGTGGCAGCGAGTGGCAACCGTCGTTATGTTGATATTGCTTAATGAAGTAATGAATCAGGTTGGACAATGTGTCCAGCCTTTTTTGATAGCCTTTCTTTATCATGAGATTGAATTTTTCAATTTTTGTGACGTCTTTTGGAGTGCTATAATGGTTAATATAGAATCGAGGTTACTATGAAAATTGCATTGGTACAGATGGATGTTGCTCACGGAAAGCCTGTGGAAAATAAAAAGCACGTGAAAGAGATGTTGGAGAGGGCACTTAGCGAAAAGCCTGACGTCATTGTGCTACCTGAAATGTGGAATACTGGCTATGCTTTAGATGAACTGGATGGGCTTGCAGATAAGGAAGGTTTGGACTCTCAAGAAATCTTGTCTCATTTTGCTAGGAAACATGCTGTGGCTATTATCGGAGGGTCCGTTGCTATTGAGAAGGACGGCAAATTCTACAACACGACCTACGTCTACAATAAGTCTGGGGACCTAATCAATACCTATAGCAAGGTCCATCTCTTTGGCCTCATGGCAGAGGACCAGTATATGTCTGCAGGGTCTTCGGAGTCTGTATTTGAGCTTGATGGTGTGACAGCTACTAGTGTCATTTGTTATGATATTCGTTTTCCTGAATGGGTGCGAACACAGATGGCACAAGGAGCCAAGGTACTTTTTGTGGTAGCGCAGTGGCCAGAACCTCGTGTGCAACAATGGGAGATTTTGTTAAAGGCGCGTGCGGTTGAAAATCAAGCTTTTGTAGTTGCGGTTAATCGTGTCGGAACAGGACCAGACGATGTCTTTTCAGGGCATTCTATGGTTATCGATCCACTTGGAAATGTGGTCTTGCAATCCAAGGAGCATGAGGAGGGCATTTTTACGGCCGATATTAATCTTGAAGAGGTAGATAAGGTTCGAGGTCAGATTCCTGTTTTTGAGGATCGTCGCACGGACTTGTATCATTAAGGAGCGTTTATGTTATTTGAAGAATCGGACTTATTGAAGGCATTGCCAGAACAGTTTTTTGCAGGTTTGGTTGCTAAGGTTAATGCCAAGGTGGCGGAAGGAGCAGATGTGATCAATCTTGGTCAGGGCAATCCCGACCAACCGACCTATGACCATATTGTTGAGGCGCTGTGCCTTTCAGCGAAAAATCCTGCTAGCCATAAGTATTCACAGTTTCGAGGCAATCGTCCTTTTAAGGAAGCAGCTGCTAGTTTTTACGAAAAACATTATGGGGTTGATTTGGATGCAGAGCGTGAGATTTGTGTCATGGGTGGAGCTAAAATTGGACTAGTGGAATTGCCCCTAGCTTTGATGAATCCTGGCGACCTTCTGCTCTTGCCTGACCCAGGTTATCCAGATTACTTGTCAGGAGTGAGTCTAGGACGTGTAGCTTATGAGACCTTTCCTTTGACGGCTGAAAATGATTTTTTGCCAGATCTGGATGCCATTCCTGAGGAGACCGCTCGGCGTGCTAAGTTTATCTATATCAATTATCCGAATAATCCGACGGGGGCTGTGGCGACTAAGGCTTTTTATGAAAAGTTAGTTGCTTGGGCGAAGACCTACGAAGTAGGAGTGGTGAGTGATTTGGCTTACGGAGCTTTGGGTTATCAGGGCTATGAGAATCCTAGCTTTTTATCAACGCCTGGTGCTAAAGATGTGGGCATTGAGTTCTATACTTTCTCGAAAACCTTCAATATGGCTGGTTGGCGTTTGGCCTTTGCAGCTGGGAATGACCAGATGATTGAAGCCTTAAATCTGATTCAAGACCATCTTTTTGTGGGAATCTTTCCTGCCTTGCAGGAGGCTGGGATTGCAGCTCTCTTAGACCCTAAATCTGAGGAGGCTGTTGCTCAACTGAATGCGACTTATGATAGCCGTCGAGATGCTTTTGTCCAGGCAGCTGCTAAGATTGGCTGGCAGGCCTTTCCATCCAGAGGTTCTTTCTATGCTTGGATGCCTGTGCCAGAGGGGTACACCAGTGAGAGTTTTGCGGATCTTTTACTTGAGAAGGTCCATGTTGCTGTGGCACCAGGTAAAGGATTTGGTCCTGCGGGTGATGCTTATGTTCGTATTGGGCTTTTGGTAGAGCCAGAGCGTCTGGTCGAAGCGGTCGATCGTATTGCCAACTTGCATTTATTTAATAACTAGATAGCATTCGTGAAAACAAGTAGTTGAAAAAGACTGCTTGTTTTTTTCATATTAATTTCAGTTTTTCCTTGACAAATGAATAAAAATACAATAAACTTGTTACATATTTATTCAAAAAGGAGTGCATAAATGAAAGTTTCAATCGTTGGTATCACTGGTTATAGTGGTTTAGAGTTAGTTAAAATTTTGAATAATCATAAAAAAGTGGAACTTGTTTCTATTCACGCAACCAAGGAAGTGGGCCGACGATTGTCTGATGTGTATCCCTATCTGACAGATGTTTGTGACTTAGATATTGAAGCTTATGATGCGGAAAAGATTATGAAAAAGGCGGATTTGGTTTTCTTTGCCACACCTTCAGGAGTTGCTAGTTCGCTTGCAGAGGAATTTGTTCAAGCTGATTTTCCTGTTATTGATTTATCTGGGGATCATCGCTTGCCGGCAGATGTTTATCAAGGATGGTATAAAAAATCACCTGCCAAGCAGAGTGTTTTGAATAAATTTACATACGCATTATCAGAATATACAGATGTGAAGGATAAGAAATTTATCGCCAATCCTGGATGCTATGCAACAGCGACGGAGCTGGCCCTGATTCCTTTGGTTGCTTCTGGTCTGATTGAGACGGATAGTGTCATTGTGGATGCCAAGTCTGGTTTAACTGGTGCGGGTAAGGCTTTGAGCGAGTCTAGTCATTTTGTCAATGTTCACGATAATTACGTGACTTATAAACTCAATCATCATCAGCATATTCCTGAGATTGTTCAATCCTTGCAGAACTTTAATCCGGAAATGCCTGAGATTCAGTTTTCAACGTCGCTTTTACCAGTTAATCGCGGAATCATGGCTACGGTTTATTGTAAGTTGAAGAAGGACGTGACTGTAGCTGATGTGGCTTCAGCATTCACAAAGGCTTATAGCGATAAACCCTTTGTACGTGTTCAAGACAGCTTGCCAGAACTACACAACGTTATCGGATCGAATTTTACAGATATTGGATTTGCCTATAATGAAAAAACCAATGTTCTGACAGTTATTTCAGTCATTGATAATCTGCTTAAAGGAGCAGCTGGACAGGCAGTGCAAAATCTCAACCTCATGCAGGGGTGGGATGAGACGGAAGGTTTGCTTATGACACCGTCATACTTGTAGATGTAAGCATAGAGTTAGGAGAAAAAAATATGAAAGTCATCGATGGAACAATTGCTAGTCCGCTGGGATTCTCAGCAGATGGGCTACATGCAGGATTTAAAAAGAGAAAAATGGATTTTGGTTGGATTGTCTCTGAAAAACCAGCCAGTGTGGCAGGAGTTTACACGACCAATAAGGTGATTGCAGCTCCTCTGATTGTGACCAAGACCTCCGTTAAAAAGGCTGGGAAAATGAAGGCTATCGTTGTTAACTCAGGTGTAGCCAATTCTTGTACAGGGACTCAAGGTTTGGAGGATGCTTACACCATGCAGGAGTTGACCGCTGAAAAGCTAGGTGTTGAACCAGATTTGGTTGGTGTAGCCTCTACAGGGATTATCGGTGAGTTGCTACCAATGGATACTTTGAAAAATGGTCTTTCCAAGATAGTAGTTAATGGGAATGCTGATGATTTTGCCAAGGCGATTTTGACGACTGATACAGCGACTAAGACCATTGCTGTGACGGAGACCTTTGGACGTGATGTGGTCACTATGGCTGGTGTCGCTAAGGGCTCAGGAATGATTCACCCTAATATGGCGACCATGCTTGGATTTGTTACTTGTGATGCTAATATTTCTAGTGACACCCTGCAATTGGCCTTGAGCCAAAATGTGGAAAAGACCTTTAATCAGATTACAGTTGACGGAGATACTTCAACCAATGATATGGTTCTTGTTATGTCAAATGGTTGCACGCTCAATGAAGAGATTCTGCCAGATACACCAGAATTCGATAAATTTTCGAAGATGCTGAATTTTGTGATGCAAGAGTTGGCTAAGAAAATTGCCAAGGACGGTGAAGGTGCTAATAAACTCATCCAAGTTGATGTGGTTAATGCCCCTAATGCCCTTGATGCACGTATGATGGCCAAATCCGTTGTCGGGTCAAGCCTGGTTAAAACGGCTATCTTTGGTGAAGATCCTAACTGGGGACGTATTTTAGCCGCTGTTGGCTACGCTGGTGTGGATGTTCCTGTGGATAATGTTGATATTATGCTTGGCGGTCTGCCAGTTATGTTGGCCTCTAGTCCTGTTTCCTTTGATGATGAAGAAATGAAAGACATCATGCATGATGATGAAGTTACTATAACGGTAGATCTTCATGCTGGTCATGAAAAAGGAACTGCATGGGGGTGTGATCTTTCCTACGATTACGTTAAGATTAATGCCCTCTACCATACTTAAGTTATCTATGATAAAGGAGTTAACTGATGACTACTGAATATATTGTAATCAAGATTGGTGGAGTAGCCAGTAAGCAGCTAACTCCTGAGATATTGACTAAACTGTCAGAATGGCAGCAGGCTGGTCAAAAAATTGTTATCGTTCATGGGGGCGGTTTTGCTATTAATCAGCTGATGGAGGAGAATCATATTCCAATTCACAAGGTCAATGGTCTTCGTGTGACGGGTCAGTCAGATATGGCTTTGATCAAAGAAGCTTTGGTTGACATGGTTGGGAAAAACTTAGCAGGTGAGTTGACTACTGCAGGTTTGCCAGCCTATCAGCTTGTAGATGAATTGTCAGACCTTGTTCATGCTGATTTCTTAGATCAAGAGACCTATGGTTTTGTGGGTGAGGTCAAAAACATCACTAATCAAACCCTAGTGAGCCTCCTATCTCAAGGCAAACTTCCCTTGATTCCGAGTCTAGGCTATAGTGAGCAGGGGGATTTGCTCAATATTAATGCCGATTACCTTGCCAGAGCAGTGGCGATTAGTCTAGGTGCTAAAAAACTTATCCTTCTGACAGATGTCAAGGGCGTTTTAGAAAATGGTCAGGTTTTGGAGCAGCTGAATTTTGTGGACGTTCAGAAAAAAATAGATTCAGGTGTGGTTACTGGAGGCATGATTCCTAAAATTCAAAGTGCTGTTCAGACAGTTCAGGCTGGTGTCGAGCAGGTCATTATTGGTGATAACCTGACAGACGGTACCATAATCAAGGAGTAAGAGATGACAAAATTATTTTCAAACTATAAGCGGGCAGCGATTGATTTTGCTTCGGCTCAGGGCAATTATTTGACGGATACAGATGGCAAGACCTACTTGGATTTTTCATCAGGTATTGGGGTAACCAATCTGGGTTACCATCCCCATGTCAATCAGGCTTTGACAGATCAGGTGGGCAAGATTTTGCACCAGCCTAATCTTTATCACAATCAGTTGCAAGAAGATGTTGCTAACCTTTTAATTGGTGACAAGGACTATCTGGCCTTTTTCTGTAACAGTGGTGCAGAGGCCAATGAGGCAGCCATCAAAATTGCCCGTAAGGCTTCGGGTAAACAAGAAATCATTACCTTCCAAAATTCCTTTCATGGTCGAACGTTTGGATCTATGTCTGCCACTGGTCAGGATAAAATCAAACAAGGTTTTGGTGAAGGTGTTCCCCACTTTAGCTATGCTATTTTCAATGACATAGACAGTGTCAAGGCCCTAACCAGTGAAGAAACTGCAGCTATTATGCTGGAGTTGGTTCAAGGGGAATCAGGTGTGCAACCTGCGGATAAGGACTTCGTTAAGGCTTTGTCTGATTTTTGTAAGGAGACAGGTATTTACCTCATTGTAGATGAGGTTCAGACAGGAATTGGTCGTACTGGTAAGCTTTTTGCTTATGAGCACTACGATATTGAACCAGATATCTTTACTCTGGCCAAAGGCTTGGCAAATGGGGTACCAGTGGGTGCCATGCTTGCCAAGTCCTCTCTTGGGACAGCTTTTTCTTACGGAAGTCACGGTTCTACCTTTGGAGGAAACAAACTGGCCATGGCGGCGGCCAAGGCTACGCTTGAAGTCATGTTGGCTCCAGGTTTTCTGGATACTACTCTTGAAAATGGGAACAAGCTACAAGAACAATTGCAGGCAGCTTTATCTGATAAAGAGACGGTTACCACTGTACGTGGTTTGGGCTATATGATTGGGATTGAGACTACGGGCAATTTAGGAGAATTGGTCCAGGCAGCTAGAGATAAGGGTTTGATTGTCTTAACTGCTGGGACAACTGTGATTCGTCTTTTGCCACCAATCACCCTAAGTGATGCTGAAATCGAAAAGGGTGTGGCTATCCTATCAGAAATATTTGACTAGAACATAAAAATCACTTGATTCTTGAATCAAGTGATTTCTTTTACTTATTGTCAGTAGCAATCTCGCTGAGAAGTCCTTTAGCTGTTGTTGTTGGCAGAATACGGACACGATTAAGTGAGAGGAGACCATCCTTGGCACTAGCTAGCCCTTCGTTAGTTGTCAGTCCTAACTTGTATGTTTTCTTAGCTAGGTCCAGTGTCGTTTGATTGTAGCGACCTGATGGGTAGGCAATGGTATTGACCTTAGTATTGAGTTTGTTTTCAAGGAAGTCAATAGAATCCGTTAATTCAACCTTTTGTGTTGCCTTGTCAGTGGCTGATAAATCAGGGTGGTTAACCGTATGAGACTGGAAGCTCATGCCGTGCGCCATCATTTCTTTCATCTGCTTGACGGTAAGATTTCCAGCATTTCCCTTCTTAACAAAGCCAGTGATCACATTGTTGGTCGCCTTAGCCTTGTATTTTTTGAGAATCGGATAGGCAATCGTATAGAAATCTTCGTTACCATCATCAAAGGTCAGCCAAACAACCTTCTTAGCAGGCAAGGCATTTTCGGTGAAGGCCTTATAGGCTTCTTCAGGCGTTAGGAAATAGTAGCCTGCCTTGGCCAAGGCCTTGATTTGTGCCTCGAAGAGGTCTGGGTCAACGATAAGGTTGGCGTTAGAAGCTTCAGATGGATCCATGACGTGTACGGCATGATACATCAGGATAGGGATTTGGACAGGCTCGTCATAGGTTTTCCATTTAGCTGTACTCGTAGATTGGCTTGTCTGGGTTCCTTTTTGGCTATTTCCAGACTGGCTTGGGCGGTTTAACATGAAAACTGCCAGTAAGCCAAGGAGGACTAGATTTAGTAAAAGCAGAAGAAGGTTCAGTTTCTTTCTGTTAGCGTTAGTTGATTTTTTCTTTTGAGAAGTCATTGTATCCCCTTTCAAATAGGTCTAGCTATTATTCTAACAAAAATGGAGTGGAAATGCACAAAATTTTCAGTAAAAAAGAATACTTAGCTTCTTAAATGGCAACAATATTCTGTCAATTCCGATAGAAATATGGTACAATTAAAGAAATTTATGTTTTTAAGGAGAAATCGTAAATGTCTATTAAAATTGGATTGCTTGGCTTTGGTACAGTAGCTAGCGGTATTCCTTTCCTTTTGAAGGAAAATGGTGAAAAGGTTCTTGCAGCCTCACGTGACCAACTCGAAATTGCGAAGGTTTTGGTTAAAGATGACGAGGAAAAAAATCGTCTTATCGCTGCAGGTAACGACTACAATTTTGTCACAAATGTTGACGAAATCCTTAACGATGACGAGATTCAAATCGTTGTTGAATTGATGGGACGTATCGAGCCAGCTCGTACCTTTATCACAAAAGCACTTGAAGCAGGAAAAAACGTAGTTTCTGCTAACAAAGACTTGATTGCAACTCACGGCAAAGAGTTGATTTCTCTTGCCCAAGATAAGGGCGTGGCTTTCTACTATGAAGCTGCTGTTGCTGGTGGTATTCCAATTTTGCGTACTTTGGCTAATTCTTTGACATCTGACAAGGTGACACGTATTCTCGGTGTGCTTAACGGAACATCTAACTTTATGATGACTAAGATGGTTGACGAAGGTTGGTCATATGAGGATGCTCTTAAGACTGCCCAAGAACTTGGTTATGCTGAAAGTGATCCAACCAACGACGTTGAAGGTATTGACGCTGCTTATAAAGCTGTTATCCTTAGCCAATTTGGTTTTGGTGCCACAATTGATTTCGACGATGTGACTCACAAGGGGATTACAAACATCTCTACTGATGATGTAGCTGTCGCTCAAGAATTGGGCTATGTCATCAAATTGGTTGGTGATGTGCGTGAAGTAGAATCAGGTATCTCAGCAGAAGTATCACCAACATTCTTGCCAAAAAATCACCCACTTGCTAGCGTTAGCGATGTTATGAATGCGGTCTTTGTTGAATCTATCGGTATTGGCGAATCAATGTACTACGGACCAGGTGCTGGTCAAAAACCAACAGCAACATCTGTTTTGGCAGACATTATCCGTATTGCTCGTCGTCTTTCAGATGGCAATGTTGGTAAACCATTCAACGAGTTCCGCCGCGACTTGCCATTGGCTAATCCAGCGGACGTTAAGAGCAACTATTACTTTGCCCTTGATACGCCAGACGAAAAAGGTAAAATCCTTCACTTGTCTGAAATCTTCAACTCAGAAGATATTTCATTTGAACAAGTCTTGCAACAAAAAGCAAATGGCACAACAGCTCGTATCGTTGTGATTACACATGCTATGTCTAAAACACAACTCAAAGCTGTTACTGAAAAACTTGAAGCAGCAGAAGATTTCACTGTTGTCAACACATTGAAAGTTTTGTCTAACTAATTGATAAGCCCATACTGGCGCGTATAAGAAAGGTATTCAAGGAGAAAAGTCGCTAATGGCTTTCCTCCTTTTGGTGTATTATTATGAAAATTACTGTCCCAGCAACATCTGCCAATATTGGTCCAGGTTTTGACTCTGTGGGTGTTGCCGTTTCTAAATATTTGACAATCGAGGTGCTTGAACCAGCAGATGCATGGCATATCGAACACGATTTGGGCGATATTCCTTCAGATGAAAATAACCTCCTCATTTCAACAGCCTTGCAGGTGAAGTCTGATTTGCAGCCCCATAAATTGGTGATGACATCAGATATTCCCTTGGCGCGTGGGCTAGGTTCTTCAAGTTCTGTTATTGTCGCAGGAATCGAGTTGGCCAATCAATTGGCAGACTTGAAGCTCTCAGACGATGATAAACTTGATATTGCGACCAAGATTGAAGGTCACCCGGACAATGTTGCTCCAGCTATTTTTGGGAATCTTGTTGTGGCCTCTTATGTGGACGAACATGTTAATAGCATTGTTACAGATTTTCCAGAGTGTGCCTTTGTAGCCTTCATCCCGAGCTATGAACTCAAAACGTCTGATTCACGTGGGGTTCTTCCAAGTGACTTGTCTTACAAAGAAGCTGTAGCTGCATCATCTATTGCCAACGTTGCCATTGCTGCCCTCTTTGCAGGTGATTTGGTTAAGGCGGGACGTGCCATCCAAGGAGACATGTTCCACGAACGCTACCGTCAAAAACTGGTTAAAGAATTTGCGACTATTAAAGAATTGTCAGGCCAATACAGTGCTTATGCGGCCTATCTCTCAGGTGCTGGCCCAACAGTTATGACCTTGACACCAAATGATCAGGCTGAGGCTCTTAAAACGGCAATAGATGGTCTTGGTTTAGATGGTGAAACCTTCATCCTATCTGTGGACAAAGCAGGTGTGGTCGTTGACTAGAAAAAATCAAGGGCTATTCTTTGGTCTAGCGACTTATATTCAATGGGGATTTTTATCCCTTTTTTGGAAGCTTTTAGCAGGTGTTTCGGCTTACAACACCTTCTCATGGCGAATTGTTTTTACTGTAGTGACTATGTTGGTCTATGCCCTAGTTGCTAAGCAAAATGCACGTTTTAAAGATGAATTAATCGAACTTTGGCGAGATAAGAAAGTCTTACTTCGGATGCTACTTGCTAGTTTTCTCATAGCAGCTAACTGGTTGATTTATATCTATGCTGTGGGTCATGGTCAAGCGACGCAGGCTAGCTTGGGCTATTACATTATGCCTATTGTTTCTATCCTATTTGCCCTCATTTTTCTTCGTGAATCATTGAGTAGGACCATGTGGGCAGCAGTGGTATTGGCCTTTATAGGAGTACTGGTTCTTGTTGTCAATACAGGAAAACTTCCCATGGTTTCTTTGGGATTGGCCCTGACCTTTGGTTTCTATGGTTTAATCAAAAAAGGGGTTAAGCTCTCCAGTGACGTAGCCATGCTAGTAGAAAGTGGCTTGCTACTACCTTTTGTAGCTATCTATCTCATATTCTTTTCTCCAGAATCATTTTCTTCCTATTCGAGCTTGGAGATGTTTCTTCTAGTCATCTCAGGTGTAGTGACGGCTGTTCCTTTGCTTTGCTTCTCAGAAGCAGTCAAAAGGGCACCGCTTAACCTTATCGGTTTCATCCAGTATCTTAATCCTACCATTCAACTTCTTGTAGCCATTCTCATTTTTGGTGAGACGGTCAGCTTTGGAGAATTGAAAGGCTTCCTCTTTATCTGGATGGCCATCCTAGTCTTTGTAACTGGCCAAATAGTAACATTTCATAGAAGTTCCTGATAGCTATCGGGAACTTTTTATAATGCCGTTCTAAAAATTAATCAAGCTTATCTGACAATTTTAGAATTTTAAGATATAATAGTGATATTAGATTAAAATAATGGAGTATTTTATGCGAAAAATGAAAAAGCTAGCGAGCTATCTGATTCTGCTTGCTATTCCAGTTGCTATTGCTGTAGCCCTGTTTGTTTTTAACGGTTCGGGTTATCGCTTGTCAGAACAAGATGCGGCAGACATCGCCTACAAAAATGCTGGTGTCCAAACTTCTGAGATTTCTCAATCAGCAATCTCAAAATTACGTATTGGATTACATGGAAGCTATAGTGTTAGTTTTACAACACCCGACAATCATTTTGAATACACTATTGATGGTCAGTCAGGATCTATTTTGAAACATAAGAGTGACCATCCAACATCTAAGGATGAGGATGATACTAAAAAAGGTGAAGAGACTAAAGATGAGAGTCAGTCTAGCGAAAGCAAGGATGAGCCACCAGTATCTAAAGAAGCTGCTCAAACAACAGCACTCAATCATGCGGGATTGGCTGAAGGTTCTGTAACGAACTTGACGGTAGATTTGAAGACTGAAGGAAGCGGGAAAGTCTACAATATTAGCTTTGATTATGCAGTGAGTCATTTGCGTTATAAATACGCAGTAAATGCTGATTCGGGAGCTATCGTAGCCTATACAACTGAGTATCTCACAGGGGTTGCGACTCCTGCTCAGTAGGTCACAGATAGAGTGAAAGCTCTCCTTATCATTGAGGAAAATCCTTGCAATTTCTCTGAAATGGTGTAAACTTAAAGTGAAAACGGTAACAGTGGCTGTAAAGGTTGCCGTAGAATCAAGGAGGCTTTGACCATGAAAGAATTCCAAGCATTTAAAGACACGCTTAGCAATAAGGCTCTCAAAGCCATTTACGAAGAAAGTAAATTGGAAGTCCAAGACGAAACAACTGAAGGTACAGAAGCTTTCTCACTAGCCTTGGCAACCCAAATGGCTATCAATCTACTTGAAAGCTATGAAAAATGGCTAAAAGAAGAAAGAGCTAAGGAAGAAAAATAAGATACAATCCTTGTCGGAAGACAGGGATTTTTCTTATGCTTGAATGTACAATATAAGTGCACAATAAAAACTCATAAGATTTTCTAGTAAAATAGAATTGAACGAACTAGTTACGAAAGGAAATCTTATGAGCTACCATCATTTTACCATAGACGAGCGTGAAAGTATTCTCATTTACCGTACGCAAGGCCTAAATTTTTCTCAAATTGCTAAGTTACTTCATCGTCATCCATCTAGTATTAGTCGTGAGTGGAAGCGCCATACAAAATCAGGAGCTTATTCTCCAAATCATGCACAGGAATCGTACCATAATGCCAAATCACACTGTGGGCGGAAACGGATGCTTGAAATAGATCACAATTTAAGCAATACCATCAAACATCTATTTCTCGATTACCAATGGTCTCCTGAAGAAATAGAAGGTCGGTTGCGCTTAGAGTATGGGAAAACTGTTGTTAGTTATCAAACAATCTATAGAGCCATTTATCGAGGACATTTTGAGGATAACTCATTATCTCATGGTGCTCGTGGTGTCATTCGTAAACTTCGTCATCGTGGGAAAACACGTCATACTAAAGGTCATGTTGAAAATAGAGGGAAAATATCCATTTCTCATACAATTCACGAAAGACCAGAAGAGGCTAATAATCGAACTAGAATAGGAGATTGGGAAGCCGATACTGTTGCAGGTAAAACTGGAAAAGCTTGTTTAGTGACTCTAACAGACCGTTATTCTCGTTTTCTAAAAATCAAAAAGGTAGCTGTTAAGAAAAGCAAGTTGGTAATAGAAGCTATGGTAAAACTGTTAGAACCCTTGACGAAGTATACAGTAACTCCTGATAGAGGGAAAGAATTCACCTATCATCAGAAATTGAGTGATCAATTGAACATTGAAGTCTATTTTCCTGACCCTCATGCTCCATGGCAACGAGGAACCAATGAGAACACGAATGGATTACTTAGAGAATATTTTCCAAAGGGTAGTGATCTAACATTGGTTGATGATCAGACTATTCAGCTATGGGAGAACAAACTTAATAATAGGCCACGAAAATGTCTTAACTGGAAAACACCTTATGAAGTATTCTATGGGGAAAGTATGCACTTAATTTGACAATTCAAGTGAGAATAAGAAGTGATGCATTGTATCTATGTTTCAAAGTGGAATCTGTAGTCTGACTTATTGTGATAACATCTTCCCCATAATTTCGTTTGTCTTGAGATTAAAAATGTGATAGAATAAGACCAATCAGAGGTGCTTTGAAGCCCATTTGTCACAGGAAGCGGTGGTACTGAGAAATCCGCACAAATGCCAAAGCTGGTTGCTGATGGTCAAATTGAATCAAGAAAGCTGTGAGTGGTTGCCACTCAAAACTGGGTGGTACCGCGGATACACATTCGTCCCTGTCATATTATGGCAGGGATTTTCTATATCTTTTAAAGAACCAAGACCGAAGGTCGCAGGTGAATTTAGAGATATTGATGCAGACGGAGCGAAAGCGAGGTCTACGTTCCTACCAAAGGAGGGTGACATGAAGCAATCTTTTGAGACCAGTAAATTGTATTATGGTTTTCCCATTTTTATCTTGGGTTACCAGGACCAGACACATGGCTATAATGTGACGACTTGTAGTTCTTCCTATAGTCTAGGAGATTGGCTAGTCATCGGGGTTGGTAGCGAGGAAAATGCGGCAGACCAGATTAAACATTATCAGAAATTTACAGTGAATATTCCTGATGAAAACCTCATGCTAGAGATGGAACAGGCTGGTTTTATTAGTCATCGTGAAAAGATTGATAAACTTGGCTTGGATTTCCGACCTTCTGAACTGACACAAGCACCTATTTTGGATGCTTGTCCAGTCGTTTTGGATTGTAAGGTAGACAGAATTATTGAGGAAGATGGTATCTGTCATATCTTTGCTAAGATTCTAGACCGTCTGGCTGAATCTGATTTGTTGGATGATAGGGAACATTTTAAAAATGACCGTTTTGCACCGGCTTACTTTATGGGAGATGGACATAAGCGTGTCTATCGCTATCTAGATGACCGAATCGACCCCATGGGAAGCTTCATCAAGAAAGCGAGGAAGAAGAATGACAAGAGCTGAATTACCAGAACAAATCGAAACAGAACGTCTTCTTTTACGAGTCCGAACAGTGGCGGATGCCGAAGATATCTTTGATTTTGCCAGTCGTCCAGAAGTCTCTTACCCAGCAGGATTTCCACCCGTCAAGACCTTGGAAGATGAGATTTACTATCTAGAGCATATCCTCCCCGAGCGCAATCAAAAAGACAATCTCCCAGCTGGTTATGGCATTGTGGTCAAGGGGACTGATAAAGTGATCGGTTCTGTTGATTTCAACCATCGCCACGAAGATGATGTGCTGGAAATTGGCTATACCTTGCACCCAGATTATTGGGGCCGAAGCTATGTGCCAGAAGCGGCGCGTGCTTTGATTGACCTAGGATTTAAGGATTTGGGTCTTCACAAGATTGAGCTGACATGTTTTGGCTACAATGTCCAAAGTCAACGCGTCGCTGAGAAGCTTGGTTTTACCCTCGAAGCTTGTATAAGGGACCGCAAAGATGCCCAAGGAAATCGCTGTGACAGTTTGATGTATGGCTTGTTGAAGAGTGAGTGGGAAGTAATGATAGATGGCTAAAAAGAAAAATCGACAAAAAGAATTTAAGCGTAAGCAAAAATTGATGATAAAAGTTGTTTCTGAAGAAGAAATTGCATTGACAGAATCACTTGGGTATCAACCTGTCTTTGTAGAACGTCGGAAAATTCAAAATTTTGATGAACAAAACATAGCAATGATGCAATATTTTTATGAATATGGGGTTTATCCGGATGTTCAGGAAATCAATTCCAAATTGGGAACCGGGACTTTTGATTGGAATCAAGATCATGCTTTATTCAGAGAAGCTATGTATACTCCAAATAAACAAAAGAGAAATAAACTGTTAAAACAAGTTTTAAAGCTTAACCCAGATTATTTTGCTGCCGAGTATCATCTTTTTCTTTCGACTGTTCAAGACATTGACTTACCAACTTTTAAAAGAGTATTGGAATTTGAAACTCTGGTTTTAGAAAAATGGAAAATCAATGGGTATAACAATTGGAACTCCTTTGAAGCACGCCCGATCCTAACTGCTCTTATGTTTCTGATTGAATATTATATGGCGGAAAGATTTTATTATAAGGCTTTGGAAATGGTTAACTTATACTTAAGTAAACAACCAGAGCGATTCCCTCCTAACTTTGTTTTCTGTATGCTCTCTCTATATCATATCACTGGACAAGAATCTAAAGTTGAACGGTTCTATCAGGAAGAACTGAATCAAGGAATACGTAGTGATACTGTGTTGATACATGCTATTATTTCTGCTTTCTCTAGAGGAAAGGTTGAAGAGGCAAGTAAATTATTTGCAAAACTTGTGGAAATCAACGATGATGCTGTTGACTATTTTATAGATGAAGATTGGCCCTTTAAGATTCCTGAAATAGAAGAACTGGAATGTTATTACCCAAATTCAGTCGAATCACTACAAGCTAGCCTGTATCCTATGTCTGATTATTTACAGGAAAATATTATTTTGACAGACTTTTTGACAAATGAGGCAGAGAAATTTTGCTCTATATCAGGAATTACTAGCCCTCCTGATTTAGCGGAAAAGTTATATACGGTAACTAACTGGTTCTCGTTTATGCGAGAAGAGAAAATGAAGGGAATTCGGATGGATATTGTCCGCATTTTTGTTGAAAATGGAATTCAAACGTCTGCTGACTTTAAAAATTGGACAGAAAAAGAAATCCTCGCTTTGAAGGGAATTGGTCCTGTTACCGTTCAGAAGCTAAAGGGAAATGGGATAAGGTTTAAAAAAGATAATTAATTATTTATTAATAAAAATTTAAATAAACAATAGAAATAACTAGAAAGGACACACACATGTCTAAAGAACTTTCACCAAAATACAATCCAGCCGAGGTTGAGGCTGGTCGTTACCAAAAATGGCTTGACGAAGATGTTTTCAAGCCTTCTGGCGATAAAAAGGCTAAGCCTTATTCAATCGTTATTCCACCACCAAACGTAACTGGTAAACTTCACCTTGGTCACGCTTGGGATACAACTCTTCAAGATATCATCATCCGTCAAAAACGTATGCAAGGTTTCGATACGCTTTGGCTTCCTGGTATGGACCACGCAGGTATTGCTACTCAAGCCAAGGTTGAAGCCCGTTTGGCTGAAGATGGCATCTCTCGTTATGACCTTGGTCGTGAAAAATTCCTTGATAAAGTCTGGGAATGGAAAGACGAGTATGCGTCAACTATCAAGCAACAATGGGGTAAGATGGGACTCTCTGTAGACTACTCTCGTGAGCGTTTCACACTTGACGAAGGTCTTTCAAAAGCGGTTCGTAAGGTTTTTGTAGAGCTATACAAGAAAGGCTGGATCTACCGTGGCGAATTTATCATCAACTGGGATCCAAAAGCTCGTACAGCCCTTTCTGATATCGAGGTTATTCACAAGGATGTCGAAGGTGCCTTCTACCACATGAACTACATGTTGGAAGACGGTTCACGTGCCCTTGAAGTAGCAACAACACGTCCTGAGACTATGTTTGGGGATACTGCAGTAGCGGTTAACCCAAATGATGACCGTTATAAAGACTTGATTGGTAAAAATGTTATCTTGCCAATCTTGAACAAGCCAATCCCAATCGTTGGGGACGAACACGCAGACCCTGAGTTTGGTACTGGTGTGGTTAAAATCACTCCTGCCCACGACCCTAATGACTTCTTGGTTGGTCAACGTCATAACTTGCCACAAGTCAATGTTATGAACGATGATGGTACCATGAATGAATTGGCTGGTGAATTCAACGGTATGGACCGCTTTGAAGCACGTAAGGCTGTTGTTAAGAAATTGGAAGAAATCGGTGCCCTTGTCGAAATTGAAAAAATGACTCACTCAGTTGGTCACTCAGAGCGTACAGGTGTGCCCGTTGAGCCACGTTTGTCTACCCAATGGTTTGTTAAGATGGATCAATTGGCTAAGAATGCTATCGCAAACCAAGACACAGACGACAAGGTTGATTTCTACCCACCTCGTTTCAACGATACCTTCCTTCAATGGATGGAAAATGTCCATGACTGGGTAATCTCTCGTCAGCTCTGGTGGGGTCACCAAATCCCTGCTTGGTACAATGCTGAGGGTGAAATGTACGTTGGCGAAGAAGCACCAGAAGGTGACGGATGGAAACAAGACGAAGATGTCTTGGATACTTGGTTCAGTTCTGCCCTCTGGCCATTCTCAACTATGGGTTGGCCTGACGTGGAAGCAGAAGACTTCAAACGTTACTTCCCAACTTCAACCTTGGTAACAGGTTATGATATCATCTTCTTCTGGGTGTCTCGTATGATCTTCCAATCATTGGAATTCACAGGACGCCAACCATTTAAGAATGTCCTTATCCACGGCCTTATCCGTGACGAGCAAGGACGCAAGATGTCGAAATCTCTTGGTAACGGTATCGACCCAATGGATGTTATCGAGAAATATGGTGCCGATGCCCTCCGTTGGTTCCTTTCAAACGGTTCTGCACCAGGTCAAGACGTGCGCTTCTCTTACGAGAAAATGGATGCTTCATGGAACTTCATTAACAAGATTTGGAACATCTCGCGCTACATCCTCATGAACAATGAAGGGTTGACCTTGGATGCGGCACGTGAAAATGTAGCTAAAGTGGCTGCTGGTCAAGCAGGTAACGTTACAGACCGTTGGATTCTCCATAACCTCAACGAAACTATCGGTAAGGTCACTGAAAACTTTGATAAGTTCGAATTTGGTGTGGCTGGTCATATTCTCTACAACTTCATCTGGGATGAGTTTGCGGACTGGTATGTTGAGTTGACTAAGGAAGTGCTTTATAGCGATAACGAGGATGAAAAAGTCATCACACGTTCTGTTCTTCTTTACACCTTGGATCAAATCTTGCGTCTCCTTCACCCAATCATGCCATTCGTAACTGAAGAAATCTATGGCCAAATCTCTGAAGGAACGATTGTGACTGCGGAATACCCAGTGGTTCGTCCAGAGTTTGAAAACGAAGAAGCAGCAGCGGGCGTTGAAGCTCTTAAAGACGTGATTCGTTCAGTACGTAACTCTCGTTCAGAAGTGAACGTAGCTCCAAGCAAACCAATCACTATCTTGATTAAGACAAGCGACAGCAAGCTCGATGCCTTCTTCAATGACAATGTCAACTACATCAAACGCTTCACAAACCCAGAACACTTGGAAATTGCAGCAGATGTCGAAGTACCTGACTTGGTTATGTCAAGCATCATCACAGGTGCAGAAATCTACTTGCCACTCGCTGACCTTCTAAATGTCGAAGAAGAATTGGCTCGTCTTGAAAAAGAATTGGCCAAATGGCAAAAAGAACTCGACATGGTTGGTAAGAAACTTAGCAATGAACGCTTCGTAGCTAATGCCAAACCAGAAGTTGTCCAAAAAGAACGCGACAAACAAGAAGATTACAAAGCTAAATACGATGCGACAGTCGTACGTATTGAAGAAATGAAGAAATTGGTGAAACAACAATTGATTAAAGTTTTCTAAAAATATATTCTGATTGCTTTTAAATAAATTTGATAATGATATTAATTATTTCCTGATGCAATAGTTGAATATATGGAGCATAATAAAATGGGCCTAGAAGAAAAAATCCGTAAAGACATTGTGCTTATTAATAGCAAAATTTCTAGTTTTAAGAATAAAGATGAAATTATTCGACATCTTAAAAAGAAATTTGATGCTTTGACAAATTTTGAAAAAGAACAACTCTGGGAAGATTTTAAAAACGAGAATTTTATAAAAACTCGAATTTCCGAAATTGCAATAAACAAAGTGTTGTATAAGAAACATGTTGGAGATTATCTTGAATCTAAAATGTTGAATATAATTGAAGAGAAGTGTAAAGAAAGTTCTTATGACTTATTGTCCGAAATCATGTCAAAATCGCTATTAACTGAACTTGATTTTCCATTAGATGAAAAAGAAACAAAAATTTTGATAAAACGTCTCTCGAAATCAATTAGATCTCTATTCCCGTTAATACTATCTGATGGTTTTAGTACTAATCTTAGTTCTGTAGATACCGGTATAATGACATCCAATGCAGGAGATTCTGCTCAATTTTTGTTTATTGCTAGGGCTATATTAGCAGGTTTTGATAGTTCAAATGTTGATGTTAGAACTTCTAGATATGATGCAATTGTTGGATATAAGGGAAAAACATTTAGAGTCCAAGTAAAAGGGATTAGTGGTAATACAATTTATTTTAAAGATCGCGCAAGAGGTGGACAAGGAATTGATTATACTCATGAGAGAAACAAAGGTAGACGTATTACAAAAGAAGATTGTGATATCTATGTAGCAGTTAATAAGAAAAATGGCTTGGTATATCTAATTCCTATAGAAGTTGTAGAGCAAAGCAAGGAAAAAGTTTCAACAAATGAAATGAAAAAATATCTTGAATACTGGAGTATCTTTGATGAACTTTTAGATCAAAAAATAAAACAAAAATCAAGAGCGCGTAAGTGGAAAGCAAGAATTAGATAATTAGTAAAGGAGCAAACATGACAAATTCTGTAAGTTCGAACCGACCAGAGAAGTACAACATTGCAGCTTTCTTCTCTGGTGTTGGGGGAATTGAGTTGGGATTTGAACAGACCAACGAGTTCAGAGTGGTGTATGCCAATGAATTTGATAAGTATGCGCGTCAGACTTATCGTTTGAATTATCCGAACACGCATTTGGATAGTCGGGATATTCATGCGGTGCAACCGAAAGACATTCCGGCTGAACGTGTGGATGTGATTATGGGAGGCTTCCCTTGTCAAGCTTTTAGTATTGCGGGTTACCGCAAGGGTTTTGATGATGATCGTGGTGATCTTTTCTTCGAATTGCTTCGGATGATTGAGGGACGAAAACCTCGTGCTATTTTCATCGAAAATGTAAAGAACATGGTTGGTCATGACCATGGGAATACTTTTAAGGTCATTCGTGAAGCTTTGACTGAGAACAACTACTTCATCAAGTGGAAGGTTCTCAATGGGAAAGACTATGGGAATATCCCACAAAACCGTGAGCGTATCTATATTGTTGGTTTCGATACTAAAGAAGCCTACGATGTTTTTGAATTTCCTGAAGAAGTCAATTTGACAACTTCTTTGAGTGATGTGATTGATTTTGGTGCGACACCTGGCGAAGCATTCTATTACAGAGAAGGTAAGCAAAGATTTTATGATGAATTAAAAGAGTGTGTGACTAGTCAGGATACGGTATACCAATGGCGTCGCCAATACGTTCGTGAAAATAAGAATGGTGTAGTCCCTACTCTGACAGCAAATATGGGAACAGGCGGACATAACGTTCCATTGATCTTGACAGACAGTGGTGAGATTCGTAAGTTGACTCCGAAAGAAACCTTTAATGTTCAAGGGTATCCAAAATCCTTTAGACTCCCAGAGGGGGTTTCTAACGGTCAGCTGTATAAACAAGCAGGAAACAGTGTCGTTGTTCCTGTAATTAAACGCATTGCGGAGAATGTTGCTAAGGCTTTAAACAAGGGTATAGGTAAAACTCAACATGATCGCTCAGGAAATATCGCAATTATCTATATCAAGATGAATGGACAATTTGAAGGCGAGTCGTATGTTAAAGATTTTGTAAATAATGAAGCCGATGCATACAAAAAAATTTATGAAGAATATGATGGCAATCTTGAAGTTATTACTGATAAACAGTATGAATCGTTGATTCGTAATAAAAAAAGTAAAGAGTTCTATATGCTGTCCATAAATAGATAATGAATCTATACGTTTTGTTTTTTCCAGCTAAAATTATGTTAGGTTATCCGAAAATCGTAGCAATTTAGCGTTTTACAGCATTATTTAACGAATTATATAAGTAAGAGGACTAGTGAAAATCTAGTCTTCTTTTGATATACTTAAGCAAGAAGTGAGGATCAATTGATGTGGGAACACCTAAAACAAGAACAAAAAGAAAAATACAAGACTCTCATTACCAATTTTGCTAGTCTGAGTGAGGCCTTTTCACAAAAAGCAGAAGTAGATGAAAAGAATAGCGCAGAGGATTTTGTAGCTCCAATTGTTAATTCAAAATTTCAAGAAACAGTTTTTCAAAGAGCTTTTCAAGCAGTTGGAGAGGATATTGCAAATACCTCCTATGATGCTTCGGTTGTCGTTGATGAGAACCACAAATATCTTGTTGGTATCAAATCATTTGGTCTTAATTCAGGCGACCAAAAGATTGCTCAGTTTAAGAAAGACTCACAGTCTTGGAATGAATTACTAAGTGAAATTACTTTTTATGCTGAGATTTCTCCTGATAAAGAAAGTGCAGATAGGGAAAATTATGGGCGATATGAAAAATTAGCTCGAAAAATTGCAACTTTACGGAATCAACGAATTGAATCTTCCAAAGCATTGATTAAGGGTTTTAAGTCAGATTCAACCCATGTGGAGGCTGTGTATCATGTATTAATGCCGACACCAAAAGGTAGAGTCCCTCAAATTCATGTGGGCGAGACATCTTATTTACCAGTTGATTTGGACAATTTACAAATTAAAGGGTCGACCAATCTAAAAAATCCAACGAATTTTAGGTTTACCGATGGTCATCATGATTACAAATACACTGCTGCAGATAGTCAGCTACATATGACTTTTAATAATAAGGAGATTATTGTCGATACTTGGGATGTACAGTATGTCGAAGACCCCTTTTATCTTTTTGAGAATCTTCATTTATTGACAGCAGATAAGAAAGATTCTGATATTTTAGAAACTGTCTCTTGGGTAATCACAGATAAAAATGGTAATGTAGAAGAAAATTCTGGTTTTAATGGATTTAATGGCGGATCCAAGTTAGCTAAGAAAGACCGTTTACCACGTATTATAAAATTTCAGCATCGCTTTAAAAACGAGTTATCCTCAGAGGAGATGGCTTTTGCTATACATTCATTAGAGGAGATTCTATTAAAAAGTTGGAAGACTAAGGAAGAAAAAAATCAAATGAAGATTATTCGTGAGAAGTTAGTAGATTTTGCTCACTTAAAGAATAATCGAAATTTAAAAAAGAGTATTGAAAAGTTGGTTTACCGACCTGTGAGCGAGGTTTACATCCCAATTCCAGAATCAAATCATTTTCATACCGAGCGACCAGATTTTTTTGGAAAAAATATTGGTACGTTTAAACCTGGAACAAAGAAGCTCGCTCTTTCAAAAGAAAATCGAACGTTTAAGTTGAAATTTTTACCATCTGGAGATATTATTGATGCCTATATTAACCAAGAATCTGGGAAAGCAATCCAGTCTATAGATAAACAGGATATTCTTGGTAATTGGATTTTGAGAGGAGTTTTCCAACTTGCTGAGCGGGAAATCCTAACGGCACAACGTTTAGATGAATTGGAAATCAACGGTATTCGTCTCAGCAAATTCAAAAATGGTGAAATTGGTATAGAGTTTATCTGGATTGATATTGATAATCCCCCATCAGATGCTATTGGATGGGTGGCAAAGAACAAATAATTATTTTCAAATTCCTAAAATAATTTTCCCCCTTCAGCTTTCTTTTTATGATATGACGAAATCAGTAACGATAATTTTATATTCGTAAGATACCTATAAGAGATGAGTAGTAGAAAAGTCGGAATAAAACATAATACACAATGGTTAAACTAAGCTATAGTAAGTTTGATATTTTTATTTATAACTACTTAACTAGATTGAATACTTCGTAAAACTAGAGTACTCTAGAAGTGAAAAAATCATAGAAATTCTTAGATTAATTGCACCAAAAACTTTCATAGATATGGAAATATATTTGTTTCTTGCAGACTTTCGAATTATTAAAGAGGACTTGGACATGGTGGGGAAGAGACAAACAAAGAATACCTAAGCGGAGATTATTCAGAATAAGTGTGGCGAATAAGTTTGTTCTCAATACAATTACTATCTAAAATATTCTGTAAGTTCTAACCGACCTGAGAAGTACAACATTGTAGTTTCTTTCTCAGATGTTGAAAAATAGAGTTATAGTTTGAACAAACCAATGAATATGATAGGTATGGTTGTCAGTCTGATTGTTTAAATGATTCAAATTTATATTTTGATAATCGTGAAACCTTATCCGCCCCTATGTATGTGGTGACATAAGAATTTTTTATGACAACTTCTTTGAATAGTCTCTTATTTTGAAAAAATAGAATTTTTTTGGCTGTAAAATGAAATTGTGATTAAGATAAATATTTGACTATTTTTTACAAGCCCAACTTTCAGTGTTGAGCTTGTTTTTTCATATTCAAAAAGGTTAGTATAGGGCTCTTAATTTTTCAAAAGAATTTACTGAAAACTCTTGAAATTCAAGAAAAAAGGAGTAGACTAATAGGTGATTAAACCTAGGAGGCAAGTCGTGAAATACTACGTTCAATTCATGTTGATTTGTTTGTTTGCCGTTATTGGTGAAGCTATTTCAACATTCTTCAAATTACCTATTCCTGGAAGCATTATTGGCCTATTCTTGCTTCTTATTGCTCTTCAGCTTAAGTGGATTCGTCTACGTCATATTCATGCAGTAGCAGAGTTTTTAATTGCCAATATGACTATTCTATTTTTGCCAGCAGGTGTCGGTATTATGGAACGATGGAATGCTATTTCAGCGAATATTGTCCCTATTATTTTGATTATTATGGGAGCCTTGGTTCTTAATATTGTAGTGATTGCAGTAGTTGTCGGTTTCATCAAAAAACATTTTGAAGGTGATTACGAGGAGGTTAAACGTGGCTAATTTTTTTAATACACCCTTGTTTGGGCTAACACTTTCTGTACTAGCTTACACAATAGGGCTTTTGATTTATCGCTGTTTTCCTAATCCCTTGACAACGCCTCTCCTTGTATCGACTGCCTTGATTATCGTCATTTTGCATTATACAGGTATTTCCTACAAGGATTACTATGTAGGTGGCTCTTATCTTAATAGTTTGATTATTCCTTCAACGGTCGCTCTAGCAGTTCCTTTTTACAAGAATCTGCACCTCATGCGCCATCACTATAAGAGTATTTTAATTGGATCAACGGTTGCCTGTGTTTTAAATACGAGTTATACGGCCTTGATTGCTAAGCTTTTTGGGATGGATTATTTCTTAGCCATCTCTCTCTTTCCTAAGTCTGTAACAACTGCCATGGCTGTAGGGATTTCGGAAAAAATGCAGGGGATTACGACAGTAACCTTGGTCGTCGTTGTTATTACGGGAATTTTAACCTCAGTCTTGGGTCCAGTCTTTTTAAAAATGATTGGTATTAAAGACCCAGTTGCTATCGGACTTTCACTAGGAGGGACCGGACACGCTGTAGGTACAGGAACTGCCTTCAGATATGGTCAGGTTGCAGGTGCCATGGGTGGTCTTTCAATCGCTGTAACAGGTATTCTATATGTCTTTATTAGTCCTATTGTGGCAAGTTTGATTCTGAAATAAAAAATTAAGGTTTGGATAGGTTTTCCAAGCCTTTTTAGCTGTGAAAAACAAGCAAAATCTGACCTTTTATGTTATAATTAAGGTTATGAATTATGGAGATTATATCTGGGATTTGGGTGGTACCTTGTTGGATAATTACCAGGTATCAACCCAAGCCTTTCTAGCAACTTTAGAACAATTTGAGCGTACAGCAGAACCTCAAGCAGTCTATGATGCCCTTAAGGTATCAACGAGTACTGCCATTGCTATGTTTGCGCCTGATATAGCTGATTTTCGAACCCTATATAAGCAGGAGGAAGCCAAGCATTTACAGAAACCTGTTCTTTTTGAAGGTGCTAAGGCTGTCCTAGCTAAGATTGTGGCTGAGGGTGGGCGTAATTTTTTGGTTAGCCACCGTAATCACTTGGTGCTAGAAATCCTTGACAAAGCAGAAATTGCCTCTTATTTTACAGAGGTTGTAACTTCTGAAAATGGCTTTGCTAGAAAGCCGAGTCCAGATGGTTTCCTTTATTTAATTAAAAAATACGATATTAAACACGGCTTGGTCATTGGTGACCGCCAGATAGATATAGAGGCAGGAAAAGCAGCAGGTCTGGATACCTTGCTTGTTGATGGCCATAAATCATTATTGGAGATTGTGACATAAATGACTGATGAATTAAAAAATCTTGAAGAAAAAGCGCAAGAATATGATGCCAGCCAGATTCAGGTCTTAGAGGGGCTTGAAGCGGTACGTATGCGCCCAGGTATGTATATTGGATCAACCTCAAAAGAAGGGTTGCATCATTTGGTATGGGAGATTGTCGATAACTCAATCGATGAGGCCTTGGCTGGTTTCGCCACTCATATTCAGGTCTTTATTGAGCCGGACAATTCTATCACGGTTGTCGATGATGGTCGTGGTATTCCAGTCGATATCCAAGAAAAAACTGGCCGTCCTGCAGTTGAAACTGTCTTTACAGTACTTCACGCTGGTGGTAAATTTGGCGGAGGCGGTTATAAGGTCTCTGGTGGATTGCACGGGGTTGGTTCTTCGGTTGTTAATGCCCTCTCAACACAACTTGATGTTAAGGTTTATAAAAATGGCTATATCCACTTCCAAGAGTATAAGCGTGGGGTCGTGGTAGCAGATTTAGCAGTAATTGGTGAAACAGAGAAACATGGTACGACTGTTCACTTTACGCCAGACCCAGAGATTTTCCAAGAAACTACCGAGTTTGATTTTGGAAAATTGGCTAAACGTATCCAAGAGCTAGCCTTTTTGAACAAGGGGCTTCGTATCTCTATCACAGATAAGCGTGAAGGTCTCGAACAAGAGAAACATTATCACTACGAAGGTGGTATCACGTCTTATGTGAAATACATCAATGAAAACAAGGATGTTATCTTTGATGAACCTATCTACACTGATGGTGAGATGGATGGTATTTCGGTTGAAGTTGCTATGCAATACACGACTGGCTATCATGAAACGGTGATGAGTTTTGCCAACAACATTCATACCCATGAAGGTGGTACCCACGAACAAGGTTTCCGTACAGCCTTAACGCGTGTCATTAATGACTATGCGCGTCAGAATAAGATTCTCAAAGAAAAAGATGATAATTTGACAGGGGATGATGTTCGTGAAGGTTTGACTGCTATCATCTCTGTTAAACATCCAAACCCACAGTTTGAAGGTCAAACCAAGACCAAGCTTGGAAATTCTGAAGTAGTTAAGATTACCAATCGTCTCTTCAGTGAAGCTTTGAGTCGCTTCCTCTTGGAAAATCCTGCTATCGCTAAGAAGATTGTTGAAAAAGGGATTTTGGCTTCTAAGGCCCGTATCGCTGCTAAGCGTGCCCGTGAAGTGACACGTAAGAAGTCAGGTCTTGAAATTTCTAACCTTCCAGGGAAGTTGGCAGACTGTTCATCGAATAATGCTGAAATGAATGAACTTTTCATTGTCGAAGGGGACTCAGCCGGTGGTTCTGCTAAATCAGGTCGTAACCGTGAATTTCAAGCTATTCTGCCAATTCGAGGTAAGATTTTGAACGTCGAAAAGGCTAGCATGGATAAGATTCTAGCCAATGAAGAAATTCGTTCTCTCTTCACAGCTATGGGAACAGGTTTTGGAGCTGAATTTGATGTCAGCAAGGCACGTTATCACAAGTTGGTAATTATGACCGATGCCGATGTCGATGGGGCTCACATCCGTACCCTGCTTCTGACTTTGATTTACCGCTTTATGCGTCCAGTCTTGGAATCAGGTTATGTCTACATTGCACAACCACCAATTTATGGGGTTAAGGTTGGTTCTGAGATTAAAGAATATATCCAACCTGGTGCAGATCAAGAAGACAAATTGCGTGCTGCACTTGAAAAGTATAGTGTGGGACGTTCAAAACCTACGGTACAACGTTATAAAGGTTTGGGTGAAATGGATGACCACCAACTTTGGGAAACTACCATGGACCCTGAAAATCGTTTGATGGCACGTGTTTCTGTGGACGATGCTGCGGAGGCAGATAAGATTTTCGATATGCTGATGGGAGACAAGGTTGAACCTCGCCGCGAATTTATCGAAGAAAATGCCGTTTACAGTACTCTAGATATCTAATATTCTTTTAAAAAAGGATGCAATGCTAGGATAACTATGATATAATCGTAATGTTATTCTACATTTATGAACATAATAGACGATTAAGGAGAAACTATGTCTAGCGGAATTGTTTTACTGATTGTAGTGGTAGTTATACTCGTAATTATCGCTTACTTAATCGGTATTCTTATTAGAAAACGAAATGATTCGCGGATTGCAGAGCTTGAAGAGCGCAAGCAAAGCTTGTTTGACTTGCCAGTTAATGAAGAAATTGAAGAAGTCAAAAAGCTTCACTTGATTGGACAAAGTCAAACAACCTTCCGTGAATGGAATCAGAAATGGGTAGATATCTCAACAAACTCATTTACAGATATTAAGAATCATATTTTCGAAGCTGAAAATATGAATGATACTTTCCATTTCTTCAAGGCTAGTGGTGAAATCAATAACATTGAGAGTCAGTTGGATCTTGTGGAAGAAGACATCAAGTCTATTCGCGAAGCGCTCTCAACCTTGAAAGAACAAGAAGAAAAGAACAGTGCTCGCGTTAAGCATGCATTAGACTTGTACGAAGAGTTGCAAAACTCAATCGAGGAAAACTCTGATAATTTCGGTTCTACCATGACCGAAATCAATAAACAGCTTAAAAACATTGAAGCTGAGTTTGCAGAATTCGTGACGCTTAACTCATCAGGTGACCCTATTGAGGCATCAAGTATTTTGGATCGTGCAGAAGAACACACTATTGCATTGGGTCAAATTTCAGAGAAGATTCCTGCGATTGTAGCTAAGTTGGAGGATGATTTCCCAGATCAGTTAGATGATTTGGAATCTGGCTATCGCAAGTTGATTGAGCAAAATTATCACTTCCCTGAAAAAAATATCGAACGTCGCTTCCAAGAAATTCGTGAAGCTATCCGTTCTAACTCAAGTGAATTGGTTTCTCTTGATTTGGACCGTGCGGAAGAAGAAAACGTTGAGATTCAAGATAAAATCAACAACTTGTATAGTATTTTCGAACGTGAAATTGCCTCATACAAGGTTGTTATGCGTCATAAGAAAATCTTGCCAGACTATCTTAAACACGCTAAAGAAAACAACAAAAAACTTCAAGAAGAGCTTGAGCGTCTCATGTTGACTTATATCTTCGATGAAACTTATGCGGCAGATGTTCGTAGCTTTGCATCTGATATCTCAGGTGTGGAGACAGCTGTGCTTCCAACCCTTGAAAACTTTGAAGCTCAGGTGAAGCCTTTCTCAGAACTTGAAAAGATCTTTGAAAAGAGTCTCAATACCTTGTCTGCTGTTGAAAATGGTCAGGTTGAGGTCTTTGAAAATCTTCAGGCTATTGAGAAAAACGAAGCTAAGGCACGTGAAGAGCTTGATATTTATGTTAATAAATTGCATGTTATCAAGCGTTACATGGAAAAACGTAACCTGCCAGGTATTCCTCAATCCTTCTTGAGTGTCTTCTTCTCAACAAGTGCTCAAATTGAGGCCCTTATGGATGAACTCAGCCGTGGACGTATCAATATCGATGCGGTCATGCGTTTGACAGAAACATCTAAAAATGCCATTGATCATTTGGAAGAAACTGCCTACTTGGTGGTTCAAAATGCAACCTTGACTGAGCAACTCTTGCAATACTCAAATCGCTACCGTTCGTTCGAACCTGCTGTTCAAAGTAGCTTTGAGCATGCACTTAAATTGTTTGAAGTTGATCATGATTATGATGCATCTTTGGAAGAAATCTCTTATGCCTTGGAAACAGTTGAACCAGGTGTGACAGATCGTTTTGTATCATCTTACGAGAAGACACGCGAACAAATTCGTATGTAAGAGAAAGATTCTGGACTAGGGTCCAGAATTTTTTGTAAGGTCCGTTTTTCATTTCATATTAAAATTAAATCTAGTGAAGGCTTAGATAGGCATCAAAGAATCGAGGTAATTATGTCAGAAGTTAAAGGTTTATTAGTTATGGACGTAGATTCAACGCTAGTCCAAGAAGAAGTTATCGATTTATTGGGTGAAGAAGCAGGCGTTGGTCAAGAAGTTGCTGAAATCACAGAGCGTGCCATGCGTGGAGAATTGGATTTTAGACAGGCCTTAAATGAGCGTGTAGCGACCCTCAAGGGATTGCCAGAGAGTATATTTGATAAGGTCTATGCTCGTATTCATTTCAACAAAGGAGCCAAGAAACTTGTGGATAAACTTCACGCCCGTGGCTTTAAGGTAGGCTTGGTTTCTGGAGGCTTCCATGAGACTGTGGATAGACTAGCAGCTGAAGCAGGAATTGATTATGTCAAGGCTAATCACCTAGAGGTGGTTGATGGTGTCTTAACTGGTAAGGTTTATGGTGAGATTGTTACCAAAGATGTCAAGGTAGCCAAACTCAAAGATTGGGCAGCAGAAAATGGTCTCGAACTCTCGCAAACCATTGCAATGGGTGACGGTGCCAATGATTTACCTATGATTAAGACAGCTGGTATCGGCATCGCCTTTTGTGCCAAACCAATTGTTCGTGAACAAGCTCCCTACCAAATCACAGAACCAGACTTGTATAAGGTAATCGAGATTTTGGATGAGGTTAAGAAATAGTAGATATATAAATAGTCCTTTGGATGATTCCAAAGGACTATTTGTATACCCAAAAAGCACCGATTCGGTGCCACTTTCTCAAGTTGAATACGGACTCAGCCTTATTTTAACTTTGCTGCCTTGTTTCGAATGGTTTCACCCTCTCTTTGTAACGATTTTTGGTTGACTTCTCCTCAAACTCATCCTATCATAGAGGAGTCTAGTATTGAAATGGGGGAAGAGACATGTTATACGAATATCCAGCGATTTTTCACACGATTGAGGAAGGTTATCAAATTAGTTTTCCTGACTTTGGTCGTAGCATTAGGGCAGATTCTTTGCCTCTTGCTATGACGAAAGCATCTGTGTTTTTATCACATATTATTAAAGGGTATGGAGATAAGCCTTTACCAGAGCCGACTGCGGTAAGCAGTATTCCTAATGAGGAAGAACTCGTTGTTTTGATTCAAACAGAGCTTGATTAAGACTAAAAAACTCTCGGAAGATTAATTCCCGAGAGTTTTAGGTTTTATTGGCTACATAGACGCCCAGGACGACTAAAATGCCTGCAAAAATTTGTAGTTGCGAGAAGGGTTCTCCTAAGACGACAACAGCAGCTAGAATTGAGATAATGGTCGAAATCCCAATAAAGGATGCTGTTCGGTTGACCCCGATATTTGCGATGGCAAAATTTGATAGCAGATAGCCCAGAACACTGCATCCCAAGCCTTGATAAAGGATAGTGATAGTGAATTTTGGATTGCTCACAGGGAGAAGCAAGAGCTCTTTCAAATCACCTGCTAGAAAGCCTTGGCTGAGTGCAAAGAGTCCAAATGTCAGGCAACCACTGGCAAGCATAAAGTAGGTAATCTCAAGGCTACTGAATTGACTGGCTCTTTCGACATCAACGCAATAGAGGGCGTAGGAGACGACTGCTAGACCTAGAATCAAGTAGCCCACCAAGGAGAAGTGGGTAGAGCCGCCAGCAGCAAAGACAGCTATGATGATACCGATGAGGGTTGTGATGACACCGACCACCTGCCAACGGCTGGGCCATTCTTTTAAAATAAGGCTAGACATGATAAGGGCAACGACTGGGATGCAGGCAAGAAAGGCTCCACTTTCAGAAGCCGTCGTCATACGAATGCCAATGGTTTCACAGATAAAATAGATTATCGGATTGAGGATGGCAATACGTGTCAGGGGTTTAAGATTTCTACCGTTAATTTTTAGCCGACGTCGGCTGAATAGGAAATAGAGGTTGATAAAAAGGAAGGCGGTGACAAAGCGCCAAGAGATTAAAGCCAGGTCACTGACCTGTGCTGTAATAGATTTGGTAAAGATAAAACTGAGCCCAAAGAGAATCTCACAGGTCGCTGCAGCTAAGCATCCTAAGATGATTTTATTTTTCATTGTCTCACCTCCTGAATTTGGATTTCCACGCCTATTATAGCACTTTCAGGAAGCGTTTACATCAATCTGAACCTAAAAAATAGACTAGCAGATTAGCTAGCCTATCTTATCTTATTAGTTACCAATTGAGACAGTTCCGTCTGAACCAACTTTGACATTGGTACCGTCTTGGCTGTTAACTTCGACTGAACCATCTTGGCCAACTGTTGCACTGTTACCTTCGCTATCGTTGGCTTCGACAGTATTATTGCCGTTTGTTTTTGCTGAGTTACCGTTTCCATCGCTGACCTCAGTTGATCCGTCTTTGTTGACTTTTACTGAAGCACTTGAATCAGTTGAAGAAGATTCTTTGGTCACCTTGCTTGATGATGTTGTTGAAGATGACGAGTCAGTTTTGTCTTTAGAGTTGCCACATGCTGCTAAGGTCAACAAGGCAAGAACTGAGACAGAGGCTAAAGTTAATTTAGAAAATGTTTTCATAATAGTCTCCCTTTTTCCTTAGTAAATTCATTTTAAATGAAAAAATGAAATTTTAAAAGCGCTTCCAGTTATTTTTAATCAACTGTAATCCCTCGGTAATATCCGTGTTGTACAAGGCTAATCTATTGGAAAATAAGAGCTAAAAGCTCTTACGCTTTTTCTTCTTTTGCTAGATATTTCAAAGCGTTCAGCTCGGTCCTTAAGGCTCTCTTTGTTATAATAATAAAAAAAGATTGAGGTGGCATGATGTATCAAACAACAATTAAAGGTGACAAACGTTTCCATTCGCTTTCAGAAGGTTACGGAGCACCTGTGGAACTTTTTGGCTATACGGAAGATGGGGAAACACCGATGAGTTTGGTGAATATTGCCTTGGCTTCCTGTGTGACCATGTGTCTACAGAGTTATTTTGCCAAATATCAGGGAATCGAGGAGCTTGCTATTCAAATTGATTCCAACTATGAAGAAGACCATTTCACCCTTGCCATTCATTTACCTGAGGATTTGATTTTGGAAAATGAGCAAGAACTCTTGGCTTTTGTGGATAATTTTTGCCGAGTGAAGAAGCTTTTTCGTGAAGATATTCAGGTTGATATTAGCTTAGCCAAATAAGCTTACTATCCTTTATGAACTTCGTGTTATACTAGTAGATAAAGACGTGTCATTTCACTAGGTGTGGAATGAGCAACAATAGGAGGGCTTGCTATGCAAGACAAACTACATGAAATCCGTGTGTTTGAGAATTTTCAAGAAGAACTATTTGAGACGGGACATGTCATCGTGACAACTAAAGTAGTCGAGAAGTCCCTGAATTATTTTGGTAATGCTCACGGGGGCTATTTGTTTACGCTTTGTGATCAGGTCGCAGGGCTTGTAGCCATTTCAACAGGTGACTATGCGGTGACGCTTCAGTCTAATATCAATTATCTCAAGGCAGGGCATTTGTCTGACCAACTCAAGATTGAAGGCCTGTGTGTTCATAATGGTAAGACGACTAAGGTGGTGGAAGTTGTCATTACTAATCAGGAAGAGAAAATCCTTACAAGGGCTACATTTACCATGTATGTGACAGGGTCGGTCGAGAAATAGAAAAGGAGCGTTTATGTCAGATTTTCAAACCATGGATGACTTTGCGGTCTTTGTTAATGAATACCTGACACCAGACCAATTGAGCGTTCAAGCCTATTCTTATGCGTCAGACCAACAGGAGCTCTCTCTTCTTGTGACCGTTGATGATTATGAGATGATGTGTCGTTGGCATGCTGTCTGGACTTTTTCAGGGTTACACCAGGCCTTCTTTCAGTCTGTAATGGACTTGGATAACAGCTTTTCTATTGATAGTGATAGCTTGGCTATGAAAGTGCGTTTAAGGGATCAAGAGCTCTTGTTTCAAGCAAAGGGGCTTGAGATGGTGGTTGTCGATTTGCCTGAGCCCCTTTTTCGTTTAGCTGATGTGTCTTTTAACGAAGGAGGAAAGCACTTTACCTACCTTTGTGAAGATCAAAGTGTTGCAGCAGAAGATTGGATCTTGGTTCCTATAGGTTCTGGTAATGCTGAAAAAGAAGCATTTGTGGAAAAAATTTCCTATGTCTTAGCAGATGAGGTTCCAGTCGAGCTTACGAAACTGAAAAAGGTGATTCAAAAGTTGGATTTAGTAACCGTTCGTTATGATGTGAAGGTTGTTCGAAAGGGATTTTTGAGTTTTTCAGGGATGGCTTTTGAGGGCGAGGAACTAGGTAAGCCGACAGACTTTCTTTGGGTACCCTTTTTGGCAGAACAAGATGATTTGGCTGTTCCTACCTATGGTATTCGAATCAATGATGGCAGTCGCAAGACTTATGTAACGGCCTTGGCTGGTGAGGATGATAGTATGGAAATGATTGCTCTTGCACCAGCTACTTATGCGGTTTTTAAACTTAGAGGGCCTGCAACAGCAGCTGTTTGGGAGAGTTTTCATTATGCTAAGAAACATTTTGAAATGATTGATCAGCCAACTGTAGAGGTTTATCCACCAGGGAATCGTCAGGCTGAAGATTATGAAATGGAAGTTTGGATTCCAATAAAGGAGGAAGTATAGATGCGTCTGGATAAGTTTTTGGTTGATTGTGGTGTTGGTAGTCGCAGTCAAGTCAAGACCTTTCTCAAAAAGAAGCAAGTAACCGTAAATGGTCAGGTGGAGACGTCGCCCAAGACTCAGATTGATGAGAATCAAGACCAGATTGCTTTTCAAGGTCAAGCATTAACACACGAGACCTTTGTTTACTATCTGTTAAATAAGCCTCAGGGTGTTATTTCAGCGACGGAGGATGCCCGTCACAAGACAGTACTTGATTTACTGGATGATACAGCACGACATAAGCAGGTCTTTCCTGTTGGTCGTTTGGATATTGATACTCACGGTCTCCTGCTTTTGACAAATAATGGCGATTTAGCTCACGCTATGCTGTCTCCAAAGAAACATGTTGATAAGATTTATCAGGCTAAGGTGGATGGAATCATGGAGCAGGAGGATATTCTGGCTTTTGAAAAAGGGATTGAACTCAAAGACCACACTTGCCAACCAGCTAAACTAGAGATTGTATCCGTAGATAGGGATGCTGGGACGAGCTTGGTTCAGATTACCATTGCTGAGGGGAAATTCCATCAGGTTAAGCGTATGGTAGCTGCTTGTGGTAAGGAAGTGACAGAGTTACAACGCCTAAGTATGGGGCCTTTAAGTCTGCCAGATGATTTAGAACTTGGTGCTTGGCGACGTTTAACCGAGGAGGAGTTGGAAGCTTTAGCTGTTTTTGGAATTCCTTTGGCTTAAGCTAGTTAAGAGTTGCGAAATGGGCAGATTTTTGTTACTATTATTGTGAAATAATAGAAGAAAAAACGAGGTAAATTCAAGTGGCATTTGGAGATAACGGACCACGTAAGAAATCATTTTTTGAACGTCTAACAGTATTGGTCGTTTTGATTATGCTATTAGTAACAGTTGGGGCATTGATTTTCCAAGCAGTCGCAGCTGTCCTTTAAGACGCTATCAAGCGTTTTTTTGTGTATGTCGGAAATTCTTTCGTTTGTGATTGAATTTGTACATGGCATACAAATCAGAAAGAGAGAAATATAGATGAGTATGTTTTTAGATACAGCCAAGATTAGTGTCAAAGCTGGTCGTGGTGGTGACGGGATGGTTGCCTTCCGTCGTGAGAAATATGTACCTAATGGCGGTCCTTGGGGCGGTGACGGTGGTAAGGGTGGCTCAGTCATTTTCAAGGTTGACGAAGGCTTACGTACCCTTATGGATTTCCGTTATAATCGTAAATTCAAGGCTAAGAATGGCGAAAAAGGGATGACCAAGGGAATGCACGGTCGAGGTGCTGAAGACCTCATCGTTAGCATCCCGCTTGGTACGACAGTTCGTGATGCTGAGACAGGCAAGGTTATTACTGATATGGTTGAGGATGGCCAAGAGTTTGTCATTGCTCACGGTGGACGTGGTGGACGTGGAAATATCCGTTTTGCGACACCTCGTAACCCTGCTCCTGAAATCGCTGAAAATGGTGAGCCAGGAGAAGAACGTGAACTTCAATTGGAATTGAAGATTTTGGCGGATGTTGGTTTGGTTGGTTTCCCATCTGTTGGTAAATCAACAATCCTCAGTGTGGTAACCGCAGCAAAACCAAAGATTGGTGCCTATCACTTTACGACAATTGTTCCTAACTTGGGGATGGTTCGTACGAAGTCAGGTGAGAGCTTTGCCATGGCTGACCTTCCAGGATTGATTGAGGGGGCTAGCCAGGGTGTTGGTTTGGGAACACAGTTCCTTCGCCATATTGAGCGTACACGTGTTATCCTTCATGTGATTGATATGTCAGCGAGTGAAGGGCGTGATCCTTACGAGGATTATCTTCAAATTAACAAAGAGTTGGAAACTTACAACCTTCGCTTGATGGAACGTCCACAAATTATTGTGGCTAATAAGATGGACATGCCTGGGGCTGAGGAAAACTTGAAAGAGTTTAAGGAAAAATTGGCTGCTAACTATGATGAATTTGATGAGTTGCCACAAATTTTCCCAATTTCAAGTTTGGCTCACCAAGGTTTGGAAAATCTCTTGGAAGCTACTGCAGAGTTACTTGATGAGACTGATGAATTCTTGCTTTATAGCGAAGACGATATGGAACAAGAAGAAGTGTACTACGGCTTTAACGAGGATGAACGTCCATTTGAAATTAGCCGTGATGACGATGCCTCATGGGTACTTTCTGGTGAGAAACTTGAAAAACTCTTTGTCATGACTAACATGGAACGTGACGAATCTATCATGAAATTTGCACGTCAATTACGTGGTATGGGAGTTGATGAAGCGCTTCGTGAACGTGGTGCTAAGGATGGCGACATCGTTCGTATCGGTAACTTCGAGTTTGAGTTTGTTGATTGACGTTGAAAGACTCTCTAAGTGCTGAAGCACTTGATAGTCTACGGCAGCCGCTATGGCGGTCTGCCTAGCAACCTCACTAACTGTGTGAAGTCGGCGAATATAAAAATATTGAAATAAGAGGTTTACAATGGGAGATAAACCGATATCCTTCAGGGATAAAGATGGAAATTTTGTTTCTGCGGCCGATGTTTGGAATCCAAAGAAACTTGAAGAACTCTTTACGCGCTTAAATCCTAACCGAAAACTCCGTCTTGAGCGTGAGCGCTTGGCAAGGGAAGAAGCAGCAAAACACCCTGAACTAAATGAAGAAACAGAGCAAGTCTAGCACTTGCTCTGTTTTTCTTATCCAAAATGGTAATCAAAAACAGCTACTCTAGCAAGAGTAACTGTTTTGATAATTAGGCGTTTAGAACCTTGTCCAAGAATTCTTTCAAACGTGGGTGTTGTGGGTTATCAAAGATTTGATCTGGAGTACCATCTTCGAGGAACTCACCGTCCGCAGTAAAGATTACTCGGTTGGCAACTTGACGAGCAAATCCCATTTCGTGAGTAACGATAATCATGGTCATACCTTGCTCTGCCAATTCTTTCATAACGTTAAGAACGTCTCCGACCATTTCAGGGTCAAGGGCAGAAGTCGGTTCGTCAAAGAGCATGATATCAGGATTCATTGCCAAACCACGGGCAATTGCCACACGTTGTTTTTGTCCACCTGATAGGCTATCTGGCATTGCATCTGCCTTGTCAGCAAGTCCCACACGATCAAGAAGATCCATAGCTAATTTATCAGCTTCTTCCTTGTTCATACGTCCGAGTTCAACAGGTGCAAATGTCACGTTTTCAAGGACTGTCATATGTGGGAAAAGGTTGAAATGTTGGAAGACCATTCCGATATTTTCACGGGCTTTGTCAAGATTTGTCTTAGAATCTGATAATTCATAGCCATCAACGACTACTTTACCAGATGTCACTGTTTCAAGTAGGTTAAGCGTACGAAGGAAGGTTGATTTACCTGAACCTGAAGGACCGATGATACATACAACGTCACCTTCGTAGAATTTGGCGTCAATGCCTTTAAGGACTTCATTGTCGCCGTATGATTTGTGCAAGTCCTGCACATCGATTTTCAATTCAGCCATTATTTAAGTCTCTTTTCTAGTCGTTTAGCCAATTTCGTCAAGCATGTGATGATGACCAAGTAAAGGATGGCCAAGATTGCATACATACGGAATGATTGGTAGTTACGAGCAATGATGATTTTACCAGTTTGGAAGAGTTCAACCAAACCGATAGCTGATACGATAGTCGTATCTTTCAATGAGATAACAAATTGGTTGATGAAGTTTGGCAACATCAAGCGAACCGCCTGTGGCAAGATAACCTTACGCATTGTTGTATTGTAAGGGACACCCAAGCTTCGACTGGCTTCCATCTGACCAATAGGAACAGCTTCGATACCACCACGTACAATTTCGGCAATGTAAGCACCACCGTTAAGTGAGAGGGCAATTGTCGCTGCCACAAAGTCATTGATTGGTGATTGGTGACCAGTGATATTTTCAATCAAGTTAGGAATACCCCAGTAGATGAAGGCTGCAACAATCATCAATGGGATACCACGAACCACGTCAACAAAGACTTGAGAAATCACGCGGAGTGTCTTGTTTGGTGCAACTGCCATCATACCGAAGATAACACCGATAATCATGGCAATAGCAAATGAAAGAAGGGTCAATCCAAGGGTAATTCCAAGACCTTGGAGAAGTTGTTTGTAGTTGTTTTTAATCAAGCCTACGATGGTTGTTTCATCGGTAGCTTTTTTTGAGCTTCCTTCTTTTGATTTGTTGCTATCAAGGTATTTATTGATAATCTTATCGTAAGTACCATCTTTAACGATAGCAGCCAAACCATTGTTGAACATCTCAATCAACTCAGGGTTAGTGCCTTTTTTAACAGCAAATCCGACTTCACCAGTAGCAATACCTTCAATTGGTGTTGTAAAGTTACGTCCTTGTTGGATAGCGTATAGAAGAACGGCTTCATCATCCATAAGAGCATCGATTGAACCAGAGTTCAAGCTGTCATACATAGTAGAAGCTTCATCGTAAGCACGAACAGTAAAGCCATATTCACCAGCGTGGTCTTCCAACCATGAGTAAGATGACGTACCGTTTTTAGCTCCTACAGTCTTACCTTTAAGATCCTTGTAAGATTTAACCTTACTTCCTTTAGCTACAGCCAAACGAATGTTTGATGTGTAGTAAGGATCAGAAAAGTCAAAGATTTGTTTACGAGCATCAGTGATGGTCATACCAGCCAATACGGCATCAGCTTGGCTAGATTGTACAGCATTAAGTGATGCATCGAAACCAGGGTTTGTCAATTTGACATTGAAGCCTTGGTTTTTAGCAATAGCATTGATGATATCAACATCGATACCTACATATTTACCTGAACCATTTTGGTATTCGAATGGAGCAAAAGATGAGTCCATTGAGATAGTGTAGGTTTCCTTAGCAGGAGTGGCTTTTGCATTAGCATCACCAGTCAATTTAAGATCTGCTGAAGGTTTTGATGAAGAAGATTTTTCTGAGTCACCCAACCATTTGTTCATGATTTTGTCGTAGGTGCCGTCTTTCTTCATTTCCTTAAGAGCTTCGTTGAAGTCTTTGATAAGATTTTCGTGTTTTCCGCCTTTTTTAACAGCGAAAGCGAAGCTACCGATAGATTCAGGCTTAATGTTGATAGCATAGTCTTTTCCTTGACCAATAGCGTATTTAACAACTGGTGTGTCGTCCATAGCTGCGTCAACAGAACCAGAATCCAAGCTATTGTTCATCAAGTCGCTAGTGTCAAAAGTTTTAACTGTAAAACCATATTTGCTAGCGTTTTTATCAAGCCAAGTTTGAGCAGCGGTACCGTTTTTAACACCGACTGTTTTACCCTTCAATTGTTTGTAGTCGCTGACTTTGTCGCTGCTACGTGTATAGATAACAATTGAAGTGTCGTAATAAGTGTCTGAGAAAGTGAAGACCTTCTTACGTGCATCGGTAACAGTAGTACCGGCCATTAGGGCGTCTGCTTGGCCTGATTGAACAGCGTTAACAGCTGCATCGAAACCAGGGAAGGTTTGGTTAACATCCCAATTTTTACGTTTGGCAACTTCGTTGATGATATCAACGTCGATACCTTTGTAGGTCTGATCAGAATCTTTGAATTCAAATGGGGCATAGGCTGTGTCTGAAACGACTGAAATTGTTTCAGCAGATACCTTAACTCCGAAAACAAAGAAAACTGACATGGCACTCAAGAAGAGTGTCAGAAGTTTTTTCTTCATTATAAAAAGTCTCCTTTATAAAATACCTTCCTATTCTATCAAAAAAAGGTCTTGTTATCAAACTTCTTGGAGTTTGATGTTAGGAAATGTAACAAGGTTCGTTAGCTATGAGAGCTATCTGAGAAGAAGTTGACAAGCTTGTGTCAATTAGTTACACTGTAATCGAATACATGTAAGATTTGTTACAGGAGCTGAAAAATGAAGAAACGTATGCTTGAGAAATATACTAGCCGATATGATAAAGTTCCAAGTTGGCTGATGATTATGCTGTCCTGTTTTATTGCCTTGGGTTATTTCCTTATAAGTGGATTTCTATCAGGGATTGTTGTGGGAATTCCAATGGCTATTGTTCTTTCGTTCTTAGTATTAAATGGCAACATTCAGTTCCAGGATATACATTCGATTTACTATAAAATATTTTCAACCTTGTATTTTCAGTTGGGAGCCTTTGCCTTTACTGCCTTAGCTATCTTTTTCTGGGTTAAAGTTGTTGAAAAACGTCCCATTCGTACACTGGGATTCTTCAAGGGTCATATTTGGTTGAACCTGCTTAAGGGCTGGGGATTGGGAACCCTGCTCTTGTTAGTTAGTTTCCTTGGGACTTATTTACTTGGAGGGTTAGAATTTGTAAAAGTAGACTTTTCTCAGAGAACCCTCTTATACATACTATCCCTAATCCCTTTCTGGTTTATCCAAGGTGGAACCGAGGAACTGGTGACACGTGGATGGTTACTTCAGACGGTGACTAATAAATTGAACCTTTCCTGGGGAATTGCTATTTCAAGTTCTTTCTTTTCAATATTACACCTAGGAAACCAGGGTGTTACCGCCTTGTCTCTAATCAGTATTGTTCTAGTAGGAGTTCTTTTGGCTCTTTACATGCTCAAGACAGATAATATCTGGGGTGTCGCTGCCCTTCACGGTGCTTGGAACTTTGCGCAAGGGAATATAGTTGGCGTGGCAGTTAGTGGGCAGAATGCAGGCGGTAGCTTATTGCACTTTCAGGCCAGGTCAGGCTTGCCTGATTGGTTATCAGGTGGAGCCTTTGGTCTAGAAGGGAATATCGTTACCTGTCTCGTTCTCTTGGTAGGGATTATTATCCTTCGTCTACAATTGAAAAAAGAAAACTTTTAAGGCTGAGTTCAAAGACTCGGTCTTTTTACTTCTGTGTTAAAATAGAAGAAAGTTTGGAAAAGGGGAAGAGATGAGAGTTAGACTTGAGCGAGGTATGATTTGTGTCCAAATTGTCTATGGACTTATATTTCTTGTCGCTTCCACCGGTCTATTCTGCTGGTTTCTTTTAGATGATTATCGTTTTGGGAACTTTGTAGATAACTGTGTTGCCTTCTTCATTTTACTAATATTTCTTCATGCTCTGACTAATTTAGTTGACGGTATTGTGAGACTTAAAGGTCATAAAAAAATTTTGGAAATTAACAATGATACCTTTATTTATTATGGAAGGTTATGTGGACGAGTAACCTTTGAGATTCCGCTGTCTGAAATTGACTTGGTTATGAAGGATTGGTCAACGCCAATGGATGATGCCAAACACTCGTCGACTATATACTATATTCTAAAACGTATCGATGATTTCGGAAATATAAGGTCTTGGGAAAGAAAGAGATATAGAGTTTTATACATTTTTTTCAATGATAGTAAAACGGCCTTGAAATATGATAAAAAACTTGGTTTTCAGACACGAAAAAAGCGAAAATACGTTGCTGAGACAAAAATGATTCACATTCCTATCGCAGAAGGAGAATTTTTCTCCGACCAAGAGATGAATGATTACATAAATGAAAGGAAAAAGAATGATAGATAGAAAAGAAGATAATCAATTCCATTTGGTTTCTAAATATGAACCTTCTGGGGATCAACCTCAGGCCATCGAAGCCTTGGTGGATAATATTGAAGGTGGTGAGAAGGCTCAAATTCTAAAGGGGGCGACAGGGACAGGTAAGACCTATACCATGAGTCAGGTCATCCAGCGCGTCAATAAACCAACCTTGGTTATCGCCCACAATAAAACTTTGGCAGGTCAGCTTTATGGAGAGTTCAAGGAGTTCTTCCCAGACAATGCTGTGGAATACTTCGTTTCCTACTATGATTTCTATCAGCCAGAGGCCTATGTACCATCATCAGATACCTATATCGAAAAAGATAGCTCTGTAAACGATGAAATTGATAAACTCCGTCACTCAGCGACATCGGCCCTCCTTGAGCGTAATGATGTTATCGTTGTGGCTTCCGTTTCTTGTATTTACGGTTTGGGTTCGCCAAAAGAATATGCCGATTCAGCGGTTAGCCTTCGTCCAGGTCAGGAAATTTCTCGAGATAAGTTGCTAAATGATCTGGTTGATATCCAGTTTGAGCGAAATGACATTGATTTCCAACGTGGGAAATTCCGTGTACGTGGTGATGTAGTCGAAATTTTCCCGGCTAGCCGTGATGAACATGCCTTTCGTGTCGAATTTTTCGGTGATGAGATTGACCGCATCTGTGAGATTGAAAGTTTGACAGGACGCAATCTCGGCGAGGTTGAGCACCTTGTTCTTTTCCCGGCGACTCACTTTATGACCAATGAAGAGCATATGGAAGAAGCCATCAAGAATATTATGGAAGAAATGGAAGCTCAGGTTAAGCAATTTGAAGCTGAGGGTAAGCTCATCGAGGCTCAACGTATCCGCCAAAGGACAGAATACGATGTTGAAATGCTTCGTGAGATGGGCTACACCAATGGTGTCGAAAACTACTCACGCCATATGGATGGTCGTAAAGAAGGCGAGCCACCTTTCACCTTGCTTGATTTCTTCCCAGAAGATTTCCTCATCATGATTGATGAAAGCCACATGACAATGGGGCAGATTAAGGGAATGTATAACGGAGACCAGGCTCGTAAGAAGATGTTGGTTGATTACGGTTTCCGTTTACCATCGGCTCTTGATAACCGTCCACTTCGACGTGAAGAATTTGAGAGTCATGTTCATCAGATTGTCTATGTGTCTGCCACTCCAGGGGACTATGAGATGGAGCAAACTGAGACTGTCGTTGAGCAAATCATCCGTCCGACAGGGCTCCTTGATCCAGAAGTCGAAGTGCGTCCAACTATGGGACAAATGGATGACCTCCTTGGTGAAATCAATGCCCGAACTGAAAAAGGCGAGCGTGTCTTCGTAACCACTTTGACTAAGAAGATGGCTGAAGACTTGACTGACTATCTCAAGGAAATGGGTGTCAAGGTCAAATACATGCACTCTGACATTAAGACTTTGGAACGTACTGAGATTATCCGTGACCTACGTTTGGGTGTCTTTGATGTTCTTATCGGTATTAATCTGCTCCGTGAAGGGATTGACGTTCCTGAAGTTAGTCTGGTTGCTATTTTGGATGCTGATAAGGAAGGTTTCCTTCGTAACGAACGTGGACTTATCCAAACGATTGGACGTGCTGCCCGAAACAGCGAAGGGCACGTTATCATGTATGCGGATAAAATTACGGAGTCTATGCAAAAAGCCATGGATGAAACAGCTCGACGTCGTGAAATCCAGATGGCCTATAATAAGGAGCATGGCATTGTTCCACAAACGATTAAGAAAGAAATTCGTGACCTTATTTCGATTACCAAGGCTAATGAAGCAGAAGTGGCAGAGGATACTGTGGACTACAGTGCCATGAACAAGAAAGAACGCCGAGAAGCCATCAAAAAACTTCAAAAACAAATGCACGAAGCAGCAGAACTTCTTGACTTTGAATTGGCGGCTCAAATCCGTGATATGGTGCTAGAACTGAAGAGTATGGATTAGAAGCATTGAGCCTTGGGTTAACACTTTAACAAGATGGGCCAGAGAAAAATTGCGGCTTTTATTTGTTTAAATTTGAACCTCTATGTGTTTCTAATTCATGCTATAGAAGGTATAAAAATTGAAAAAGAGGGAGAGTGGGAGAATTATACGCAAATTATTTTTGAGCCCATGTGGACTATAAAAAGAGAACTTGTTTGGATACCAATGTTTGGTTATATATTGTTTATGGCTTTCTATGCTTCTATTTATCTGCATTTGCGACATCGTGAGTCGATTAAAAACTAATTGTTAAGATTTTATTTGACTACTTACTAGAAAGGACTATCTATGTCACGTTCACAAGCTACTATTCTGACCAACATGTGTCTTATCGAAGATGACCATGGAAATATTGTCATGCAAATTCGCGATCCCAAGCGTTATTCTTGGTCGGGTGCTGCCCTACCTGGTGGTCATATTGAAGCACACGAGGGGCTAGTGGAGTCAGTTATTCGTGAGGTCAAGGAAGAAACTGGATTGACCATTAAAAATCCTAAATTGGTTGGTATGAAGCATTGGTACACGACAGAAGACGAGCGTTATCTCGTTTTCCTCTATAGAACTTCAGACTTTGAAGGAGACATTCATTCGACAGAAGAGGGAGAAGTCCGTTGGGTTGCCAGGGAGGACGTACCTAAGATGGAGCTGGCCTATGACATGCTCAACCTCCTGCACGTGTTTGAAGAGGATCAACTCTCTGAACTTTTCTATCGTGAGCGTCTTGAAAATGACTTTATCCGAGAATTTTGGTAATAATATGAACTATTTATTCAGATGAATGAATAGTTTTTTTGTCGTAAAAATCAGATATAAGAGCTTTAAATAAGTATTTTTTAGATTTTGCAATGACGATAAAATTAATAAAAATGAAAATTATAATCGATAAAAGTTCATTTTTCCATTGACAAATGCATAATAATACATTATTATACTTACATAAGTTAATAAATATAGAAAAGAGATTGATTATGAAAACATGGAAAAAACTTTTGTTGGGGTTTGCAGGGATCTTTGCTTTGACGACTTTAGCAGCTTGTTCTTCGTCGAAGGACACTTTGGAAAAGGTGAAAGATAAAGGAACTTTGACAGTTGCTCTTAATCCTCACTTTGCTCCTTTTGAATTCAAGACAATCCAAAATGGTAAGGATACGATTGTTGGAGCTGATGTCGAAATTGCTAAGGCTATTGCAGATGAGCTTGGTGTAAAAGTCAAATTCTCTGAAATGTCTTTTGATAATGTCTTGGCCAATGTTCAATCTGGTAAGGCAGACATTGCCATTTCAGGAATCTCAGCTACTGAAGAACGTCAAAAAATCTTTGATTTCTCAGATACCTACTATGAGTCTGAAACAGTTCTTGTTGTTAAAAAAGATGCGACAGGAACTTACAAACAAACCGGTGATTTTGCTAAAAAATCTGTAGCCGTTCAAAAAGGTTCTATTCAAGAAAACATCGCCAAAGCCAACTTGTCAGATGCTAATGTGGTATCCTTGGCACAACCTGGTGAAGCTATCAATGAATTGAAATCTGGTCAAGTTGAAGGAGTGGTTCTTGAAAAAGCCATTGCACAAGGTTATGTAGATCAAAACAGTGATTTAGCTGTGTCAGACATTGCGCTCAAGTCTGATTCAAAAGATGCCTATGCTGTCGCAATGCCTAAAGGAAGCGATAAGCTAAAAGCAAAGGTTAATAAGGTTATCGCTAAACTCAAAAAAGAAGGTAAGATTGACAGATATGTTCAAGATGCCTATGCTCTTTCACTTAAGAGTTCTACTAAATAAGGGGTTATTATATGAAGAAATTTTGGTTTATCCTTACAGCTCTAGTCGCCACGTGCTTTCTAGTTGCTTGTAGTGGAAGTCAGGGAGTAAGTCCCAAAACGATTAAGGAAAAGAAAAAAATTGTCGTGGCAACAGAATCTGAATTTGCGCCTTTTGAGTTCAAATCGTTGGTTAACGGCAAAGATACGCTGGTTGGAGCAGATATCGAGTTGGCCAAAGCTATCGGTGAAAAACTCGGTGTAAAGGTTGAATTTTCCGTGATGTCTTTTGATAATGTTCTTGCTAACGTGCAAAGTGGTAAAGCTGATATCGCCATTGCTGGTATTTCGGTGACAGACGAACGTAAGAAGGTTTATGATTTTTCAGACAGCTACTATACGTCAGAAAATGTAGTGATTGTCAAAAAAGACAAGGTAAATGACTACACAAGCACTGATAGTCTCGCTAAACAAACGGTCGGTACGCAAAAAGGGTCTGTCCAAGAAACCGTTGCTAAGAAACAAATCCCTAAGGCAAGTGTCGTATCACTAGCTTCAAATGGTGAAATGATTAACGAACTTAAATCAGGTCAGCTTCAAGCAGTTGTACTTGAGAAGGCCATTGCAGAAGGTTATATCGCTCAAAATGATGATTTAACCCTTGCCAACTTTAATCTCAAGTCAGATGGTACAGATGCTTATGCCGTCGCAACACGTAAGGGTTCAGATGACTTGCTTAAAGAAATCAATGCCGTCATCAAAGAGACTAAGGACTCTGGAAAATTTGACCAATGGTTGAAAGAAGCATCAACCTACAAACAAAGTAAGTAAATTTAAAACTCCCGAGCACCTGAAACGAGCATGTTTCAGGTGCTTTCATCAACAGTGAAAAGTCTCGTTTGGTCCTCGCTTTACTCACTTAGGGGGAGTCTCCAAAAATTCTTAAATCTAAAATGGGGCAATACCCCATTTTTTATTGAATTCTCTGCTAAAAACGGTTATTATCAAAGTAGGTAAGTCTGTTCAATAGACAAATGACATCGTATAGAGTGCTTAAGAAAAGCAAGGAGAAACTATGAAGCTACCACGTTTTGGTGTTGAAGAATGGCTTAATGTCCATGAAAAATCTGCCATATATGATATCGCAGGAGTTTCAATTAAGGCCCTCACAATGGAAGAATTATTTGACCTGTCAGGCCTTGATAAGGACGCCTTTTTTGCCCAACTGCTAAAGAAAAAGATGGATTACGGCTGGATTGAGGGGGCACCAGAGTTCAAAACTCAGGTGGCTAGTTTATACAAGAACATGCCGGTTGATAATATCCTCCAAACCAACGGGGCAACGGGAGCGACGATGCTAGCCCTTTACGCTCTTATTGAGCCTGAAGACCATGTCATCTCCATGTATCCAACTTATCAGCAGCTCTATGACATTCCTAAGTCACTAGGAGCAGATGTGGATCTCTGGGCGGTTGAAGAGGACAAGGGGTGGTTGCCTGATTTGGACCAACTCCGTCGTCTGATTCGTCCTAATACAAAGATGATCTGTATTAACAATGCCAACAATCCTACCGGTGCCCTTATGGACGCTGCTTACCTCGAGGAGCTAGTGGCTATCGCTAAAGAAGTAGACGCCTATATCTTCTCAGATGAGGTCTATCGCAGTTTTGACCAGCCTGCACCTTCTATTGTGGATTTGTATGAAAAGGGCATTGCCGTCAATAGTCTGTCAAAGACCTATTCCATTCCTGGTATTCGTGTGGGTTGGGTTGCTTCTAACACAGAGGTGGCGGATATTCTGCGTGACTACCGCGACTACACGATGATTTGTGCTGGTGTCTTTGATGATATGGTGGCTACCCTTGTCTTGGAAAATAAAGAAGCCATCCTAGAACGTAATCGTCAGATTGTAGAGGAAAATCTAGCTCTTATGGATGCGTGGATTGCCAAGGAACCTAAGGCGTCATGGATTAGACCTGCTAGTGTTTCCACCTCTTTCGTCAAATTAGATGTGAATCGTCCTATCGAAGATTTTGCTTTAGAGCTTCTTCAGGACTATGGTGTTCTTGTGGTTCCGGGTAACCGTTTTGACAAGGAGTCCCATGTTCGCATCGGTTATTGCTGTGACAAGGAAGTCCTTCAAAAGGGCTTAGAAAAATTGTCGCAATTTCTTAATAAATGTTGACAATACCACTAATTTTAAGTAAAATAAACGAGCAAAAATTATATTTATACAGGAGTTTCTTATGAAAAAACTTTTCCTTGGAGCCATGGCTCTCCTTGCTGCCGTTACCTTGGTAGCATGTGGGTCAAAAAAAGACGCTTACGAATCTATTAAAGAAAATAAAAAACTTGTCGTGGCTGTCAGTCCAGACTATGCACCATTTGAGTTCAAAACTTTGGTCGACGGTAAAGACCAAGTTGTCGGTTCAGACATCAAGTTGGCACAAGCTATCGCTGATGAACTTGGGGTTAAACTTGAAGTGACAACTATGAGCTTTGACAATGTCCTTTCTAGCCTTCAAGCTGGTAAGGCTGATATTGCCATATCTGGTATCTCAGTGACAGATGAACGTAAGAAAACCTTCGATTTCTCAGATCCTTACTACGAAACACAAAATGCAATCATCGTTCGTAAAGATCAAGAATCTACCTACTCAAGCCTAGATGCTTTCAAGGGTAAAAAAGTTGCCGTTCAAAAAGGTACTATCGAAGAAGGACTTGCTAAGAAACAGTTGAAAGACTCAACAGTCGTATCACTTACAGCAATGGGTGAAGCTATTAACGAAGTTAAGTCTGGCCAAGTTGATGCTGTTGACCTTGAAAAACCAGTAGCAGAAGGTTACGTGGCACAAAATCCAGATTTGGCTTTGGCAAGTGTTGCCCTCAAAGTTGACGATGGTGATGCTAAAGCAGTCGCTATGGCTAAAGGCAATGACAAATTGAAAGAAGCAGTAAACAAGGTTATCAAGAAATTGAAAGACAATGGTACTTACGACGAGTACATCAAGGATGCTTCTAAATACACAGCAGTTGAATAAAAGAGAGCTAGAGGATGATTCCTCTAGTTTTTGTATGGTAAAGCCCCTGATAATCTCCAATAAGACTTAGAAAATAGTGTTGACATCAAAATTACTCAAACTTAAAAGATATTTCTTGACAGAAAAAGATCAGTCTTGTATACTTGAATAGAACGTGTAAAATGTTACATTATCTTGAGGAGGTGAATTCAATGTCAAAAACAGTAGTACGTAAAAACGAATCACTTGACGACGCTCTTCGTCGTTTCAAACGTTCTGTGACTAAAGCTGGTACTCTTCAAGAGGCTCGTAAACGTGAACATTACGAAAAACCTTCTGTAAAACGTAAACGTAAATCAGAGGCAGCTCGCAAACGTAAAAAATTCTAATTAAGAATGAAATTAACAGAAAAAAGCTTGAGATTACTCAAGTTTTTTCTTTTTCCTCGAATAAATAAGTCTCTTGGTATAAAAAAATAAGACGTCTGATAGTTCAGGCGTCTTAAGTTTCATATGCTTTTAGGTGAACAAATAAAGATTATTTGTTTGCAAGAAGATCGCGGATTTCAGCAAGCAATTCTTCTTGTGATGGAGCTGCTGCTTCTTCAGTAGCTTCTTCTTCTTTTTTACCAAGAGCTACAGCGTGGTTAGCAGCTTTAACAACGAAGAAGAGGGTAGTACCAACGATGATGAAGTTGATAATTGCACTCAAGAAGTTACCGTAAGCGATACCGTTCCATGATAATTTAGAGAGGTTTTCAACGTTAGCAGCCTTAACAACTGGGTTAAGGATAACTGGAGTGATAATATCACTTACAAGTGAAGTGATGATAGCGTTGAAGGCAGCTCCCATAACAACGGCTACAGCAAGATCAAGGACATTCCCCCTGAATAAAAAATCTTTAAGTTCTTTAATCATTTTGATAATGATTCCCTTCTTTTATTTATTTTTAATAGTTTATCCAATTTTGTAATTCTTGACAAGGGATTTGCTCATGAAAAATCAATTTTATTTTACTTTCATTTTTCATCGTGTTATAATTAGAAGTAATGCAATTATGGTAAGATAGGGGGCAGTTAGATGGTAATTGATAAAGTTTTAATAGAAGATATTAAGAGCAGTACCAATATCGTCGACGTGATTGGTGAAGTTGTCAGTCTTAATCGCGCAGGTCGAAATTACCTCGGTCTCTGCCCTTTCCATAAGGAGAAAACCCCCTCATTTAATGTTATCGAGGATAGGCAGTTTTATCATTGTTTTGGTTGTGGAAAGTCTGGGGATGTCTTTAAATTTTTAGAGGAATACCGTCAGATTTCTTTCCAAGAAAGTGTCAAGGTTCTGGCAGACCGCTTAGGTATTGCGGTTACGATAGATGCACCAAGACAGGCTCAGCAGCAGAATTCTCCTAATCAAGCCTTCTATGATCTTCATGAGGATGCGCTTAAGTTTTATCACGCAGTTCTGATGACGACTAAGATAGGAGAAGCAGCGCGTGCCTACCTCTATGAGCGTGGTATGACTGACGATTTACTTAAGACCTTCCAGATTGGTCTAGCCCCTGACGAACCAGATTATCTCTATCAGTCTGTATCAAAAAAATATGACGAAGAGGTACTGACAGAATCAGGTCTTTTTAATCTTTCTGAAAGTAATCGTCTTTTCGATACTTTTAAAAATCGAATCATGTTTCCGCTTAAGAATGAGTTTGGAAAGACTATCGGTTTTTCAGGACGTGTTTGGAACAAGGACGATATTGAAAAAGGACAAGCCAAGTACAAAAATACGAGGGCTACCCGCATTTTCAATAAGTCTTACGAACTCTACCACCTCGATCAGGCTAAGCCGGTGATTCAGAAGACCCATGAGGTCTATCTGATGGAGGGATTCATGGATGTCATTGCCGCTTATAGGGCTGGGCATGTTAATGCTGTGGCTTCTATGGGGACGGCGTTGACTCCTGAACATGTCAATCGTCTGCGTAAACTCACCAAGAAAATTGTTCTGACCTATGATGGTGATAAGGCTGGGCAAAATGCGATTGCCAAGTCTCTTGAGCTTTTATCGGATTTTCAAGTTGATATTGTTAAAATTCCAGACAATATGGACCCTGATGAATATCTACAGAAAACATCCGAAGAGGCTTTGGGGAAACTTTTGGTCGAGTCCCGCATTTCAGATGTGGAATTTTGGATAGGACAGCTCAAGCCCGCTAATGTAGACAATCTTCAAGCAGAGATTGCCTATGTTGAGCAGATTGCTAAGATTATTGCCAAGTCACCTTCTGTGACAGCACAAAATTCCTACATTTCTAAGGTAGCTGACCTTTTGCCAGACTTTGATTTTTTCCAAGTCGAGCAAGCGGTCAATAACGAACGGTTGACCATGAGGAATCAGCAGACGGCTCAATTATCGGCTGCTAGTAATAGTGCTTATGAGTCTTCAGCGTCAGGACTCAGAGGAACGGTCAAACTACCTTCTACACCTAAGATTACAGGTCTTCGTCGGGCGGAAAATCAACTCTTCCATCGTATGCTTAATCATCCTATGATTTTGAATGACTATCGCATGAGAGAGGAGTTTTTCTTCCAAACACCTGAGTTAGAGGAGCTTTATCATATTCTGAAACAAGATGGTCAGATTGATACCGTAGCTTTGTCTCTACTTTCTCAAGAGATGCAAACAGCCTATTATCAGGTTTTAGAGGAGATTTTACCACCTGAAACTAGTCTTGAAGAAGTTCAGGCTATCGAAGAGCGTAGAAATCATTTTTTGAGGGAACAGGACTTTCGTAAGCAAAGTAAACAAATAAGAGAATCAAGTAACCACGGTGATGTGGATGCAGCGGTGGAAGCCCTGCAGATGCTCATCGCCCAAAAACGAGATATGGAGTAACACATGGCAAAGAAAAAACAAAATACAGCATTTAACGTTCAAGTCGCTGATTTCATTCGTAACCACAAAAAAGCTGGTACAGCAATTGATGATGAAGTCACAGAAAAACTAGTTATCCCATTTGTTCTGGATGCTGATGGGATTGATGACCTTTTGGAACGTTTGACAGACGGTGGTATCTCTATCACTGATAAGGACGGAAATCCTTCATCTAAATATGTTGTTGAAGCCCCAAAACCAGAAGAGTTGACAGACGAGGAGCTTCTTGGTTCAAACTCAGCTAAGGTCAATGACCCTGTTCGTATGTACCTCAAAGAGATTGGGGTAGTGCCTCTCTTGAGTAACGAAGAAGAAAAAGAGTTGGCTATCGCTGTTGAAAATGGTGACTTGGAAGCTAAACAACGTTTGGCAGAAGCTAACCTTCGTTTGGTAGTGTCAATCGCAAAACGTTATGTGGGACGTGGTATGCAGTTCTTGGACTTGATTCAAGAAGGTAACATGGGGCTTATGAAAGCCGTTGATAAATTTGACTACTCTAAAGGGTTCAAATTCTCAACTTATGCGACATGGTGGATCCGTCAAGCAATTACTCGTGCCATCGCAGACCAAGCACGTACCATCCGTATCCCAGTTCACATGGTTGAAACTATTAATAAATTGGTGCGTGAGCAACGTAACCTCTTGCAAGAGTTGGGACAAGACCCAACACCTGAGCAAATCGCTGAACGTATGGATATGACTCCAGATAAGGTTCGTGAAATCCTTAAGATTGCTCAAGAGCCAGTTTCTCTTGAAACACCTATCGGTGAAGAAGATGATAGCCATTTAGGTGACTTTATCGAGGATGAAGTTATTGAAAATCCAGTAGATTACACAACTCGTGTGGTTCTTCGTGAACAATTGGATGAAGTGCTTGATACTCTTACAGACCGTGAAGAGAATGTTCTTCGTCTCCGTTTCGGTCTTGACGATGGGAAGATGCGTACTTTGGAAGATGTTGGTAAAGTCTTCAACGTCACTCGCGAACGTATTCGTCAGATTGAAGCTAAAGCCCTTCGTAAATTGCGCCACCCAAGCCGTAGTAAACAACTTAAAGACTTTATTGAAGACTAAGATAGTAAATGGAAGGGGCCTGATTATTAGGCCCTGATTTTGGAGGGAAAGCTATGTCTGAAGTAAAATACACTGAAGCAGAAATTGAAAAAATCAAAGACCGTATCTTGGAAGCCTTAGAAATGGTCATTGATCCAGAGTTGGGAATTGATATTGTCAACCTTGGCCTCATTTACGATATCCGTTTCCAGCAAGATGGTTATACTGAAATCGATATGACCTTGACGACTATGGGATGCCCCTTGGCAGACCTTTTGACAGACCAAATTTATGATGCTATGAAAGAAGTGCCAGAAGTCACTAAGACTGAGGTTAAGTTGGTCTGGACACCAGCTTGGACTGTTGAAAAGATGAGTCGTTATGCCCGTATCGCACTAGGTATTCGTTAGGAGAAATCTTATGAAAACACTGGCTATCGTTGTTCCTTGTTATAACGAGGAAGAGACTATTCATCCTTTTTTAGAGGCTTGTCAGGCAGTTGAGCGACAAATGGCCAACCAGTTGGCTTTCAACTATTACTTTGTCAATGACGGTTCAAAAGATCGCACCTTAGAAGTTCTTAGACAGGTTTCAAAGCAATTTGAAAATGTTCACTATCTCTCTTTCTCGCGTAATTTTGGGAAGGAAGCAGGTTTACTTGCAGGACTTGAAGCAGCCCAAGGTGACTACGTCACAGTTATGGATGCCGATCTTCAAGATCCCCCTGAACTGCTCATCGAGATGTATGCCAAAATCCAAGAAGGTTACGACGTTGTCGGGACAAGACGTGCAGACCGTAAGGGTGAGCCACCTATTCGTTCACTCTTTGCTAAGGCCTTCTATTGGTTGATTAATAAAGTTTCTGATACTGAAATGGTGGATGGGGCACGTGATTTCCGCTTGATGACTCGTCAAGTCGTTGATGCCATTCTTGAGCTCAAGGAAGTCAATCGCTTTTCAAAAGGCCTCTTTTCTTGGGTCGGCTTTGACGTGGCCTACGTCTCTTATGAAAATCGTGAACGTGTGGCGGGAGAGACTTCATGGTCTTTCTGGAGCCTATTGAGTTACTCACTTGATGGCTTTATCAACTTCTCAGAAGTACCCTTGAAGCTTGCCACATGGGCAGGGACCTTCTCATTCTTGATTTCTTTGGTTGGAATTATTTTCGTCATCATCAGAAAGTTGACCATTGGTGGAAGCGTAGCTGGTTGGGCGAGCCTTGTCTCTATTATCCTCTTTATAGGGGGGATTCAGCTCTTAGCGCTTGGAATCATCGGTCACTACATTTCCAAGATTTTTTTAGAAACCAAGAAACGACCAGTGTATGTTATTAAAGAAAAAGGGTGAAATTTCACCCTTTTTTTGTTAGAATTAAAGTGCTATTAATGAAAATTACAAGGAGAAAAATATGATTCTAGTAACAGGTGCAAATGGCCAACTCGGAACTGAGCTTCGTCATCTTCTTGACGAACGTAACGAAGAGTATGTAGCAGTAGATGTGGCAGAAATGGACATCACTGATGCTGCCAAAGTAGATGAAGTATTTGCAGAAGTAAAACCAACCTTGGTTTATCACTGTGCTGCTTACACAGCTGTTGATTCTGCTGAAGATGAAGGTAAAGAGCTTGACTATGCTATCAACGTGACAGGTACTGAAAATGTTGCTAAGGCTGCTGAAAAACATAGTGCAACATTGGTTTATATTTCAACGGACTACGTTTTTGATGGTAAAAAACCAGTCGGTCAAGAGTGGGAAGTTGATGATAAACCAGATCCACAGACAGAGTATGGCCGTACAAAACGCATGGGTGAAGAGTTAGTCGAAAAACATGTGTCAAACTACTATATTATCCGTACTGCATGGGTCTTCGGTAACTATGGTAAGAACTTTGTCTTCACTATGCAAAACCTTGCTAAGACTCACAAGACACTTACAGTTGTTAATGACCAACACGGTCGTCCAACTTGGACACGTACTTTGGCAGAGTTTATGACTTATTTGGCTGAAAATCGTAAGGAATATGGTTACTATCACTTGTCAAATGATGCAGCAGAAGATACAACTTGGTATGACTTTGCGGTTGAAATCCTCAAAGATACTGATGTTGAAGTGAAACCTGTTGATTCAAGCCAATTCCCAGCTAAAGCTAAACGCCCACTTAACTCAACAATGAGTTTGGATAAGGCTAAGGCTACAGGATTTGTCATTCCAACATGGCAAGATGCTTTGAAAGAGTTCTACAAACAAGAAGTGAAATAAGAACTAAAATATAGAAGATGGTTTCGTACCATCTCAGAATGAAGACAAACATCGTTTTTGATGTTTGTCTTCATTCTGAAGGGATCTCTAGAGGTCCCTTTTTCTGTTTGCATTAGGCAAAAGCCTTGTAAAATGGTATAATTGACTAGATTATAGACTTGTTAGAAAGGGGATTTATGCAACACGTATTCATTATCGGAAGTCGTGGACTTCCAGCAAAATACGGTGGTTTTGAGACATTTGTAGATCAATTAGTCTCCAACCAAGTTTCATCCCAAATTAAATACCATGTTGCCTGCCTTTCTGATAAAAAGGCATATGAGCATTTCGAATATAAAGGTGTAGATTGTTTCACGATTAAGGCGCCTAAATTAGGACCGGCTCGCGTTATTGCCTATGATATGATGGCTATTAATTACGCTTTGAAGATAATACATGAGGAAATTATAGAAGAACCGATTTTCTATGTTCTAGGAAATACTATAGGTGCTTTTGTGGCTCCCTTTGCTACTAAGATTCATAAAATTGGTGGTAAATTCTACATTAATCCAGATGGCTTGGAGTGGAAACGAGCTAAGTGGCCCAAGCCAGTACAAGCTTATCTAAAGTACTCTGAGAAAGTAATGACAAGACATGCTGACTTAGTTATCTCGGATAATCCAGGAATTGAAACCTATATTCAAGGAGCCTATCCGTGGTCTAAGACAACTTACATTGCTTATGGAACTGATTTATCTCTGACAACACTGACTCATCAGGATGCCAAAGTTAGAGATATTTACAAGATGTGGAATACTTACGAGAAAAACTATTATTTGATTCTTGGTCGTTTTGTTCCAGAAAATAACTATGAAACGGCCATTCGTGAGTTTATGAGTTCCTCAACAAAACGTGATTTAATTATTATTTGTAATCATGAGGGCAATGCTTATTTCGAGGAATTGCGTTCCAAGACACAGTTTGATAAGGATCCACGTGTGAAGTTTGTTGGAACAGTTTATGATCAAAATCTATTAAAATATATTCGCAAAGAAGCTTTTGCTTATATTCATGGTCATGAAGTTGGAGGAACCAACCCTGGCTTACTGGAAGCTATGGCACAAACTGATTTGAATTTAGTATTAGGCGTCTCATTTAACCGGTCAGTAGCTCAAGATACAGCTCGTTATTGGAAAAAAGATGAAGGCAATCTGTCGCATTTGATTGATCAAGTAGATGGCGTTTTAGATTACTCTGAACTAGGTAAGTTAGCTAAGGAGAACATGAAACAGAACTTTACTTGGAAAAAAATTGTAGGTAAGTACGAGGAGCTATTTTTATCATGAAAGTAAATATCTTACTGTCAACCTACAATGGTGAGCAGTATTTAGCAGAACAAGTGAAGAGTATCCAAGAGCAAACCTATCAGGAGTGGGAACTTCTCATACGTGACGATGGTTCATCTGATGGAACAGTCGAACTTATTAAACAACTGGCTAAACGAGATCCACGTATTCACTTTATTAATGAGAATCATATCGAGAATGTTGGTGTGATCAAAAGTTTCCATGCCCTACTTAAGCATGGGGAGGCAGACCTTTACTGTTTCAGTGACCAAGATGATTTTTGGCTTCCTGAAAAAATCTCACTCCAAGTGGCAGAGGCCAAAAAGTATTCTCAGGATAAACCTTTACTCATATACACTGATTTAAAGGTAGTGGATGAAAATTTGTCTGTCCTCCATGAGAGTATGATTCGTACTCAGTCTGACCATGCGAATACTGAGTTGATTCAAGAGTTGACTGAAAATACAGTTACTGGTGGCGTTGCCATGATTAACCATGCTTTAGCAGAACTATGGACTGGTGAGGAAAAGCATGACTTACTGATGCATGACTGGTATCTAGGTTTGCTAGCTTCTGCCTTTGGTAACTTAGTCTATATTGATGAGCCAACTGAGCTCTATCGTCAACATAGCAGTAATGTCCTTGGAGCTCGAACTTTGCGAAAGCGGATGAAAAATTGGGTTAGACCCCATATCCTTTTTGCCAAATATTGGAGTCTTATCAAAGCTAGCCAAGACCAGGCTAGAAATTTGCTGGAACTCCCGTTAAGTTCACAGAATAAGGAAATCATTGAAAACTTTGTAACAATTATGGATGCTCCATTTAGAGAACGTTTAGCACGTATACGAAAATACGGTTATCGAAAAAATAGAGCATTTCACACAACTGTGTTTACGACATTGATTCTTACAAAGTTTGCATATAGAGGAGAAAAAGATGTTAGACTTTTTTAGTCAGAAAAATCGTATTTTGTTACGAGAAATGGTTAAAACCGATTTTAAATTGCGCTACCAAGGTAGTTTAATCGGTCATTTGTGGTCTATTTTGAAACCACTTATGCTCTTTACAATTATGTACTTGGTATTTGTTCGCTTCTTACGTTTTGATGACGGAACACCGCATTACGCCATTGGCCTCTTAATCGGTATGGTTACATGGAGTTTCTTTTCAGAAGCGACGAGTATGGGGATGATGTCAATTGTATCAAGGGGTGACTTGTTACGAAAATTGAATTTTTCAAAAGAAATTATTGTTATTTCATCAGTTGTTGGAGCTTCAATTAACTATGTGATTAACCTTCTTGTTGTCTTTGTTTTTGCCTTGGTAAATGGTGTTAATTTCTCATTAGGATGGTTGACAGTTATTCCATTGTTTGCTGAACTCTTTCTTTTTTCAGCTGGTATTGCCTTTGTCTTAGCAACGCTCTTTGTTAAGTACCGTGATATTGGTCCGATTTGGGAAGTAGTTATGCAAGCTGGTATGTATGCGACACCTATTATCTATTCGTTGACATTTATTTTGCAACGTGGACAAGTTAAGATTGCAAAACTGATGATGTTGAATCCTTTAGCACAAATTATTCAGGACTTGCGACATTTTATTGTCTTCTCAGGTAGCTTACGTGGTTGGGATTTAATTGGTCATAAGGCTATTGCTATCATTCCGTATTTCCTACCACTTGTTATCTTTGCTATTGGTTACTACATTTTCCATCATCAAGCTAAAAAATTTGCGGAGATTCTCTAATGACAGAAAAGAAAATTGCAGTTAAAGTGGACCATGTAAGTAAGTTTTTCAAATTACCGGTTGAGTCTACTCAAAGTCTTAGAACTGCCTTAGTAAATAGATTTAAAGGGATCAAAGGCTATAAAGAACAACATGTCCTGAAAGACATTGACTTCGAAGTTGAGGAAGGTGATTTCTTCGGAATCGTGGGACGAAATGGTTCAGGGAAATCAACATTATTGAAGATTATTTCTCAAATTTATGTTCCTGAACAAGGGACGGTTACCGTAAATGGCAAAATGGTTTCATTTATTGAACTTGGTGTCGGTTTCAACCCTGAATTAACTGGACGTGAGAATGTTTATATGAACGGAGCCATGCTTGGCTTTACGACGGCAGAAGTTGATGCCATGTATGATGAGATTGTTGAGTTCGCAGAGCTTGAAGATTTTATGAACCAAAAACTCAAGAACTACTCGTCTGGTATGCAGGTCCGTTTGGCTTTCTCTGTGGCTATCAAGGCACAGGGTGATGTTCTTATTCTTGACGAGGTTCTTGCAGTAGGTGATGAAGCCTTCCAACGTAAGTGTAATGACTACTTTATGGAACGTAAGAAATCAGGGAAAACAACAATTCTTGTAACCCATGATATGGGGGCTGTTAAGAAGTACTGTAACAAGGCTATTTTGATTGAGGATGGGTACATTAAAGCCAAAGGCGAACCTAGAGACGTTGCCAATCAATATAGTTTTGACAATACAGAACAAGTAATCACTTCAGAACAATCTGGAATTGAAAGAAGTGGTTCGCTTGTGGAAAATCTGAAGTTATCACTATTGTCTTCTAAGAGAGCGACACCAAATGAACCAATTTCATTTGATTTGACGTATACTCTGCTAGAAGATGTGCCTACTTATATTGCTATCTCATTTACAGATATTGATCGTAATATTTGGATTTATAATGATAATACGATGGACAATTTAACAAGTGGCAAGGGTGATGTTAAAGTAAACTATCAGTGTTCACTAGCAGGGCTAAACGATATTAAGTTAAAACTCGAAATTACTGTAAGGGATGCGAATAACCAAGTTCTAGCCTTTCTTCCGGCTGATGAGATTCCAGTTATTGTTCTAAATAGGAATGATATTGATGATGATGATGAGTCAGCTAAAGATTCTGCAACTGGTATTATTCAAAGAAATGGGAAGTGGAGTTTTTCTTAAGAGAAAAAAGGGAAGTTTGAATGAAAGTATCGATTATTTGTACCAATTATAATAAGGGGGATTGGGTACGAGAAGCTATGGATAGCTTTCTCAATCAGAAAACAAATTTTGATTTCGAGATTATTATCATTGATGATGCTTCAACAGATCATTCGTATGAGATTATTCAAGAGTATCAAAATAAGTTTCCTGAAAAAGTTAGAACTTTTCGTAATGAAGTGAATCTTGGCATTGCTAGAACTTGGAAAAAAGTTTGCCAAGAAGCTAAGGGCCAATACATCGCGAGATGTGATAGTGATGATTTTTGGACGGACCCATTAAAACTTCAAAAGCAGGTTGATTTGCTAGATGCTTCAACAGATTCACTATGGTCAAATACCGAATTTGACATGGTAGATCTAGACGGAAATATTTTCCAAAAAGATGCCTTTGCTAATAAGGCACTTCCTTTGATTGATTCTTACGAAGAGATGCTTGTCATGAAAGGAATGACAATGGCTTCAACCTGGTTGGTTGATACCGCTCTTATGCAAGATGTATCTGCTCAAATTAGTGATACTGCCACAGATGATACATTTGAGTTACAACTTGAATTATTCAAACGCACTAAAATTTCTTTTTTGAGTGATTCCACTACTGTATATCGTATGAATTTAGGATCTGATTCAAAACCTATGACATTGGAGACTGCCGAAAGGCGGTTCACAGGTATCTTAGATTCTCAAATTAAATATCTCAACAAGTATCCAGATCAGGATATTCAAAGAATTTCACACTTGGCTCTTGTTAAGGATCGTGATTTGGATATCTTAGTTTTTAAAAAAGACCGTCAGATAGAAGATTTAGATTTAAGACTGAATCAGGTGTCACGAATTTCTCATGACCAAAATGAGTATATTGAAGTCTTGAAGAAAGAAAATCAAGATTTTCAAAGTGAGTTGAATCGTATACAGAGTTTATATGATGACTTACAAATCCAATATAACAGTGTTGTTACTTCGAGAAGATGGACAATACCAACTAAAATTATTAATTTCTTTAGGAGAAGTAAATGAAACGTCTATTGCTTTATGTTCATTTCAATAAATATGATCATATTAGTCGACATGTATTTTATCAGCTTGAACATATGAGACCATTGTTTGATAAATTGATTTTTATTTCAAATAGTCGTCTTAGTGAAAGTGAAGTACAAAAGCTTCGTGATAAACACTTGATTGATGATTTTATCCAACGTGAGAATAAAGGCTACGATTTTGCTGCTTGGCATGATGGTATGGAATTTGTTGGATTTGATAACTTGAAACAGTATGATTCTGTCACTGTTATGAATGATACCTGTTTTGGTCCGCTATGGGATATGGCACCAATCTATGATAAATATGAATCAAATCCAAATGTAGATTTTTGGGGTATGACTAATCATCAAGGAATCAAGGCTGGTGATATTTATATTCATGAACATTTGCAATCTTACTTTATTTCATTTAAAAAACGTTTAGTTGAATCTAGTGTTTTCCAAAAGTTCTGGAAATCAGTTGAGAGTTTCGAAGATGTTCAAAAGGTAATCGATAATTATGAAACTCTTTATACCAAGAAGTTTATGGATGCTGGATTTAAGTATGAATCGATTCTTAATACGATTCCACTAAATGATAAGTTTTTCCATAGTAATTTTACAATTCATTATCCTCATGTTTTGCTTGATGCAGGGGTTCCATTTATTAAGGTTAAGACATTTGATTTAACCCAGCACCTTGCACCTTATTTGCTTAAGGAAATTGAGAATAGAACGGACTATCCGGTAGAATTCATTTTGTCACACATGTCGGATATGAGTTTACCGACTCCGCCTTATTTACTTGATCGCAAAGTCATTGAGGAAAGCTCACAGACATATTCAGACACTAAAAAAATTGCTGTACATCTTCACGCCTACTATATCGACTTACTCGAAGACTTTTTGAAGCAATTTGAGAATTTTCACTTTACTTATGACCTCTTCTTAACAACGGATTCAGAAGAGAAGAAGGAAGAGATCCAGTCTATCCTTGATAAGAATGGAAAAGTAGCTCGAATCTTTATTACTGGGAATCGTGGACGTGATGTTATTCCAATGCTTAAGTTGAAAGATGAACTTTCTGCTTATGATTATATTGGACATTTCCATACGAAAAAATCACCAGAATACCCTTATTGGGTTGGAGATTCATGGCGAAATGAACTTTTCTCAATGTTAATTCAACCTGCTGATAACATTATTGCAAATCTAGAACGTGATGATAGGTTAGGGCTTGTAATTGCTGATATTCCAACTTTCTTCCGTTATACTAAAATTGTGGATCCTTGGAATGAGAATCGTTTTGCCGAAGGAATGAATGATTTATGGGAGCGTATGAATCTTGGTCGAGAAATTGACTTTGATAAGATGAATACTTTTATCATGAGTTATGGAACATTTATTTGGTTCAAGTATGATGCTTTGAAACCATTATTTGACCTTGATTTGCAAGATGAAGAAATCCCAGCAGAACCAATTCCACAACATACCATTTTGCATTCAATTGAGCGTATTCTAGTTTACCTTGCATGGGCAAGACGTTATGATTATGCGATTGCAAAAAACGATATCTATATTACGCCTTTTGTAGATAATGTTGTGTTAAATATCCGACCTGATACTTTACCAAATACCTATATTAATTTTGATAATATCGGTGGTATAAAAGGTGCTCTCAAATATATTATTGTAGGTCCAGGAACTGCTGTGAAGTATATTTTGAGAAGAATAAAGAGAAAATTTAAATCTAACAATATGAAGGAGAAATTATGACAGAAAAAATTGCGGTGCTTTTACCAGCTTATAATGAAGAAGTGACTATCCAAAAGGTTATTGCTGATTTTCAGAAAGCACTTCCAAATGCGGATATTTATGTTTATGATAATAACTCTAAAGATAAAACTAATGAATTAGCAAGAGAAGCCGGTGCTATTGTGCGTTTTGAACCTAGACAGGGTAAGGGAAATGTAGTTCGATCTATGTTCCGTGAAATTGATGCTGATTACTATATTATGGTTGATGCTGATGATACTTATCCTGCAGATGAGGTAGAAAAACTTTTAGAGCCGTTACGTTCAGGAATGGCTGATATGACCATTGGTGATAGGTTGTCAAATGGTACTTATGCTGAAGAGAATAAACGAGGTTTTCATGGTTTCGGTAATAATTTAGTCAGACTTCTAGTGAATAAATTATATAAGGGTAATTATCAAGATATTATGACTGGTTACCGTGGCTTTAATCGACTTTTTGTTAAGACCTTTCCAGTTCTTTCGCCTGGATTTGAAATTGAGACAGAGCTTTCTATTCACTCATTAGATAAACGTTTTAAATTGGTTGAGGTTCCGATTACCTATCAAGATAGACCAGAAGGTAGTGAATCTAAGTTGAATACTTTTTCAGATGGTTTTAAAGTTTTGAAAATGATTTTTAACCTTTTTAAAGATTATAAACCTCTATTGTTCTTTAGCTTAGTTAGTCTTGTATTATTCATTTTAGGTCTATGTGTAGGGATTCCTGTAGTAACTGAATTTGCTAAAACAGGATTAATTGATAAGATGCCATCAGCTATTTTAGCAACGGGGTTGATGATTCTTGCCGCTTTATCTTTTATTGCTGGTTTTATTCTAGATACACTAGTAAGACAAAATAGAATGCAGTATGAGTTGAAAATCTATGACTTTTATAAGGACTGATAAATCTATTATGGAAACAATAAAAGATAATTTTTTGAGTAGAAAAGGTTATAGTAATGTTGTGCTCACAATCATTCTGATGGTTACTCTACTTACGGGATTAGTGTCGATTACTTTGAGAAGCCCTATGGTGGGATTAGATGAAATGGGGCATTACGCAAGGAGTATTGAACTTTCAAATGGTAATTTACTTAGTTTACAGGATGGAAATCCTGCACTTGCTGGAGGAAAAATTTCAAATACACAATATGAATTTATAGAAAAAGCTAAGCAAGTTCAATCGGGTAATTCTACTAAGTATAAAGCGACGGATAAAGATTGGTATCATAAATTTTCTTCACTTCCTTATACTAATCAGAAAAGGTTTTATGTGAATACAAATACTGTTCCCTATACACCTTTTTCTTACTTACCATATGTTTTTACAGCTTATTTGTCAAAAATTATTGGAATAAAGCCTGTTACAGAATATTTGTTAATGAGACTTATTGGTTTCTTAACCTATTTTCTTTTGTTTATATTAGCTATTAAAATTACACCAGTTGGGAAGTTTACTTTAGCATTTATTTCTACTATTCCGACTGTAATAGTTAGTTGGACGAATATTTCTGCCGATGGTTATATGGTTGCAATCTCAGCTTTATTCTTTGCTGTAATATTGAGAGTGGTTTATTCTTTAAAGCAAGGAAAAAACATTACTTTGAATGATGTACTAGCTGTCTCAATTGTAACGGTATTATTATCAATGGGGAAAATTCCAATATTCCTATATTTATTTTTGCTATTACCGCTTGCATTTTTACTGAGAAAAAGATCAAATTTTGAACATAAGGCATATTTTTATTTATTATTTCTTTTTGGTCTTAGTTTTTTGGTAACTGTATGGTGGGTATTGATTGTTAAGAACATTAATACAGGTGCCTATTTTGGTAGAAATGTAGATACGTTCAAGCAGTTGAGTTTTATCTTATCAGATATCCCAAGTTTTTTAACCTTACTTGCTCGTACATTATTGGGCTATAATTTTTTTGTATATACCATTGGATATACGAATGATTTAGCTGTTTATGCAATTCCAAAGTTGTTTACATACTTAAGTGCTACAGCACTGGTGTTATCAGTATTTACTAAATACAATAGTCAAAACTATCTAAAAGCACCAAGAAATATTTATTTTAAGTTGTTTGAGATTTCAAAATATTTAATCTCTTTTGCTTTTATTGTTTCGGTATTTATCATACTTTACTTACAGTTCTCGGAAATTGGTAGTCATACCATTGATGGAGTTCAAGAACGATATTTTATCCCGATTTACTTCATTTTATTAAGCATAATTCCTAAACGAAAAATATCATCTGGATTGTACCTGACTATAATTTCGTTATTGGCAATTTTACCAGCGATTTCTTACTGGTTAATTCTTTTTAATCAACTCTAGAAATGGAAAATAATTTTATGGAAAAAGTTCGTAGTTTTGGGATATCTTTTATTAAGTGGCGTTACGTAATTGCCCTCTTTGCTCTTTTTTGTTCAGTAAGTTTAAATCTTAATGGTAGTTCAATTGCTAATTGGAATAACTTTGGTGTTAGAGAAACCGTTTCAGGTGTCCAGTCTGAAACAAAGACGGTTGATGATTATCAAGGTTTTCAAAAATTAAAGTTATGGGTTCCATCGCTAGATCGTACGGATGATACTATTATAGGTAGTCCTAGACCAATCAGATCTGATGAATGGTTAGTTCAAACACCTTTTTACTTATCTCAGGTAAAAACAGGAAATCATTTTACAAATCAATCCTATCAAGTTTCAGGTCAGAATATGATGATGGCTTATAACGTTTCATCCTGGCACATTTCAACGATAGGGAAACCATTTAACTGGGGATTTCTTTTCTTAGGAGCGTCTAGAGGGTTATCTTGGTATTGGAGTTTTAAAATTATAGCAATGCTACTATTAGCTTATGAATTTGCTATGATTTTAACCTCTAAGCGTAAGCTATTATCAGCTGTATCAAGTTTTTGGATAACTTTCACACCAACAGTACAATGGTGGTTTATGCAACATCTTGGCGATGTGGTATTCTTTTCATTATTGATAATGGTGTCTATATATCATTATTTTAACTCTGAAAAGAAAGTGTTCAAAATATTAATGGCAATAAATTTGATAGTTGCTCTTATTGGGTTCCCGTTAATTATATATCCAGCATTCCAAGTCCCCTTTGCTTATATTATTCTATTATTTACAGTAATACAGTTTTTCAAGGCATTAAGAAATAAAAAAGTTAAACTATTTGACGTGATTGTTATTGAATTAACTTTATTTGTTTCGCTTATGATAGATGCAATAACTATTTATCAAAGTTGGGATGCAATATCAGCAACTCTTCATACAGTATACCCAGGAAAAAGAATTTCCGTTGGTGGGGAATATACTTGGAAAAATTTAAGTGATTTCTTATATAATATTGTTCTGCCATTTAAGGCACCTCAAGTGAGTAACCAAGTTGAACTATCAAGTTCATTTAATTTCTTGCTTTATATACTTCTGATCTTGCCTTTTGTTATTAAGAGGAAAGATATAAATAAAAATATCTTTGGGATTGTCTTAGTAGTTTATTCACTAATGCTGATGCTTTATAGTATAGTTGGTATACCAACGGTACTATCTAAATTGACTTTGTTTAGCTATGTACCATTTTCGAGGTCGTGGCAATCGATGTCAGTAATTGCAGTTTTTGCTTCGATATGGTTTATATCCTTTATATGGGATAAATTAGAGAGAGTAAATTTAACTAAAATTTTACCATCTTTATTCACTGTCACGATACTTTACTTATACAGAGGACTAACAGATGATATCTATAAGAATTATTTAGGAAGGTTTACATCTGTTATTTTAATTGTGATTATGTTAATTGCTTTTATTTGTATTCTTTATAGAAAAAAACGAGTATTCTATCCTATTATGTTAGCCATTATAATTGTGGGTGGATTGACTATTAATCCGGTTACACATGGCATAGGTGCTATTGAAAATAAATTACTATCTCATGAAGTTGAAAGCATTGTAGGAAAAAATCCTAATGCGATTTGGATGTCTGATTCTACAAATCTCTATCACTTTGTTCAAATGTTTGGTGCTAAAAGTATAGATGGTGTTAGATTTTATCCCGATAGACAACTTATGACTAAAATTGATAAGCAAAATCAATATGAAGATGTATGGAATAGATATGCACACTTAAAATATTCATTAACGAACGAGAACACATCTATGACTACACCAGTTCCCGATAATGTAAATATTAACTTAAATATAAATGAGTTAAAAGACTTAAATGTAAAATATATTTTGACAACTAGAGACTTAAATAAAGAATTTGGTTCGTCATTTACAGAGATTTATCAGGATAATGATAATAATAGAATCTTTGAATATTTGAATTAACTTCCCCCTCCCACTTACGAATAGGTAAGTAGGAGGTTTTTTCTTATGTATAGTATTGTATCTGAGGAGGCGGGGCTTTTGCCTCGTGAGCGACTCTTACAGAAGGGAGCAGAGGTTTTATCGGACCAGGAGCTGTTGGCGATAGTGCTGCGGACAGGGACCAAGTCTGAGTCGGTCTTATCTATGGCTAATCGTATTTTGAAAGGGATGACGAGTTTGGCGGATTTGTCTCGTTTGTCTTTGAATGAGCTTCAGAAGATTCCTGGTATTGGGCGTGTGAAGTCTATTGAGCTGAAGGCTATGGTGGAGTTGGCTAAGCGGATTGAGAAGGCCGAGTTGGCTCGTTCCGAGCAGATTATGTCCAGTCAGCAAGTAGCCCGTCGTATGATGTTGGATATTGGGGACAAGCCTCAGGAGCATCTGGTGGCTATCTACTTGGATACGCAGAATCGTGTTATTCAGCAGAAGACGGTCTTTATTGGTGGTGTTCGTCGTTCGATTGCTGAGCCACGTGAGATTTTGCATTATGCTTGTCATCTGATGGCAACGTCCCTGATTGTGGTTCACAATCATCCATCGGGTGAGGCCTATCCGAGTCGAAATGATATTGATTTTACGCAAAAGATTAAGCGGTCTTGCGATGATTTGGGGATTTGTCTGCTTGATCATCTGATTGTTGGCAAATCGACCTATTATTCTTTTCGTGAGGAGAGGGAGGATTTTGAGCTTTAGATTGAGGCGATGTGATAAAGACAAGAGAAAAGCAACTGAGTGCAGTCTCAGTTGCTTTTAAAGTTCGTTAACAACGTATTGAAAGAGTTTGAGGTCTTCTTCACGTTTGTCTAGGAGAAGCTCTGGGTGCCACTGGACACCAAGGAAGCGAAGGTCTGGTGTATTTGACTCAACGGCTTCGACAGTGTTGTCCTCAGGATCACGCGCAATGACACGGAGGTCAGAGGCCAAGTGTTTAATACTTTGATGGTGGAAGGAGTTGATAGAGGTTTCACGTCCGTAAATTTCTGCCAACTTACTGTCCTCTTCAACAATCATCTCATGGTAGAGGTAATCAGAAGGCTTGTCCTGCCAGTGATTCTCGATGTCTTGGTGGAGACTACCACCTAGTGCGACGTTCATGAGTTGAGTTCCACGACAGATTGAAAAAATGGGTTTCTTTTGCTTAGTGGCTTCTTCGATAAGTGCCATTTCAAAGATATCACGTTCGAGGAAGAAGTCATCTTCACTGGCATGGTTCTTTTCGTTGTAGAATTTAGGGTCAACGTTTTGCCCACCGATAAGGATGAGCTTGTCAATCATGGAGATATAGGTCTTGGCTTCCGATGGATCGGATACGGGTAGTAGGATTGCTAGGCCACCGGCTCTTTGAACTCCTTCTACAAAGCCAGATGGGGCATAGGACCAGTTGATGTCTTCATGGGCTGGATTAGGCCTTACATTGGCTGTGATTCCGATAATTGGTTTAGTCATTGTTCCTCCTTGATTTTTCTTCTTCTTTCATGAAATAGAGTAGGGTTTGTAATTCGCTAGTCAGGTCTACGTATTGGACCACCACGTGGCGTGGAAGATTGAGGTTGACTGGAGAGAAGCAGAGGATGCCTTTAATTCCAGCATCAACCAAAAGATCAGCCACCTCCTGAGCCTTAACTGATGGCACTGTCAGGATGGCTGTTTTGATATCTTCTTGAGCAATCTTGTCCTTAATTTGGGAAATCCCATAGATAGGAATATTGTCCTCAGTTTGAGTTCCAACCAGTTCGTTATCGTCTGTATCAAAAGCCATGACCAGCTGCATGCGGTTACGCTCTTGAAAACGGTAGTGGAGGAGGGCACGCCCGACATTCCCAACACCTACGAGAAGTACCTTGGTAGTCGCATTGTCATTAAGGAGTTCAGCGAAAAATGTCATTAGTTTGTTCACGTCATAACCAAAGCCACGACGACCTAGCTCACCAAAGTAGGAGAAGTCTCGACGAACAGTGGCAGGGTCAATCCCAATCGCTTCAGCAATTTGTTTAGAGCTTGCTTTCTCGATATTTTCACGATGGAATCGCTTGAAAATACGATAGTAGAGAGAGAGACGTTTGGCAGTGGCGTTTGGGATGTTTTTCTCAAATGTCATTGATCGCTTTCCTTTCTTCAATTAGTATGATTCTCTTATATTTTAAGAAAAGTTTGTGAAGATTGCAACAAAATAGTGTAGAAGAGGCGATATAAAAAACCTATCACAAGGATAGGCTATTTCTATGTAGTAAGAAAGAAGTTTAGACTTCTTCTTGTTCGAAAACGTTACGGTCAACCAAACTCTGCATCAAGAAATAGAATTTCTCTTGCAAGATGTGATGATCTTCATTTTTAAAGATATTAACGTTACGAAGACCAGATTTATCTGTAATTGACAATTTGAAACCAGTCAAGTCTTTGTTAATAGTGATTTTAAGTGGGAAACCTTCGCCTGAGTTAGGCACTTTTTCGAGAAGGCGGTGCAACTCGTAGTTTCCAATTTTATTTTGCACAAAAGTCGTATCACGTAGGGTGAATTTTTTGACATTAGGACTGATGGTGTAACGGTATTTACAGTCAGTCAAATGAATGCTTTTTTCAAATGCCATGTTGGTCTCCTATGATTTGATTAAGTTTTTCTGCTAGGGCTTGGAGTTCTTCAGCAGTATTTTCCTCTGATAAACTAATGCGGATAGCTGTTTTTAGCTTGTCAGAATCCTTGCCATAGAGGGCCTGGATGACGTGGCTAGGGTCAACAGTTCCAGCAGTACAAGCAGAACCCGTTGAGACGGCAAAGCCAGCTAGGTCTAACAAGGTTAAGAGAGGGCCATTTTCCTTACCAGGAAAACTGATGTTGATGACGTGAGGTAGACTAGATCCTCCACCATTAATTTCATAAGGAACGGTAAGGGTATCTAGAAAGGCCTGACGAATCTTTTCAACATGCTGGTAATTGGCTTGGTAATTCTCGCTAGCATTCTTATAAGCAGCGGTCATACCTGCAATACCGACCAGATTTTCAGTACTGGCACGACGTTTTTCCTCTTGCTCACCACCATGGAGAAGGTTGTCAAAATGCAAATCGTTATGATAGAGCAGGCCGACACCTTTAGGTCCATGGAATTTATGGGCACTAATAGAGAGAAAATCGGCTCCAAGTTCCTCTGGATGAATAGGAAGTTTTCCTGCTACCTGAACGGCATCGACGTGGAAGGCAGCTGGGTGATTGGCAAGCAAGTCACCAATTTCTTTGATAGGAAGCAATTGGCCGGTCTCGTTATTGGCATACATAACAGAAACTAGAATAGTATCGTCACGTAAGGCCTCAGCGATTTGTTGGGCAGTAATGACTTGATTTTCTGGTTGAATATAGGTTACTTCAAAACCAAAACGCTCTTCCAAGTAGGTCATGGTGTGAAGGACAGAGTGGTGTTCAATAGCAGTTGTAATCAGGTGCTTACCTTTAGCTTGATTGGCTAGGGCGTAACCTTTGATAGCTGTATTGTTTCCTTCGGTCCCCCCAGAAGTGAAAATGAGCTTACGAGCAGGGACTTCAAATTGTTTGGCCATTTCTTCACGGGCTTCACGAAGTTCCTTGGAAGCTTGACGACCATAAGCATGGAGGCTGGATGGATTTCCAAAGGTTTCAGTCATGACATGTGTCATAGCTGAAATAGCAGCAGTATTTAAAGGAGTTGTTGCTGCATTGTCCAAATAAACCATAGCTTAGTCCTCGTGTGCTGTATATGCAAAGAGTGGACTAAGTGGTTGACGTTCGAAGATACGAGTAGTAGCGTTAGCGATTAGCTCACTTGCTGAAATGTATTTAACGTTTGTAGGCACTTTTTCTTTAGTCGCAACTGAATCTGTTACCAAGATTTCTTTGATTGGAGCAGCGTTGAGGACTTCGGCAGCACCTCCTGCAAAGAGACCGTGACTAGCAACTGCATAGATGTCTTTAACGCCACCACGTTCAAGGATTTTAGCTGCTTCAGCAAATGTTTTACCAGTATTAAGGATATCATCAACCAAAATTGCTGTTTTTCCTTCAACCTCACCGATGATGTAGCCTTCTTCGCGTTCTGAATCATCTTGAGCGTAGTCAATGATAGCGATTGGTGCATCAAGGTATTCCGCCAAGCTACGAGCACGTTTAACACCTGAGTTTTTAGGGCTAACAACGACAACATCACTTCCTGTGAATCCTTTTTCGTTGTAGTATTCAGCAAACAATGGCATTGTGAAGAGGTTATCTACTGGGATATCGAAGAAACCTTGAACTTGGACAGCGTGAAGGTCAAGTGTCAAGACACGATTGACACCAGCTTTAACCAGCATATTGGCAATCAATTTAGCAGTGATTGGTTCACGTGAAGCAGCGATACGGTCTTGACGTGCATAACCAAAGTAAGGCATAACCACGTTGACAGAGTTAGCACTGGCACGTTTGCAGGCATCAATCATGATGAGCAATTCCCAAAGGTGGTCGTTAACAGGGTTGCTTGTAGATTGGATGATATAAATATCGTCCCCACGAACAGACTCTTCAATGTTGATCATGATTTCACCGTCAGAAAATTGACGTGAAGATACTTTACCAAGTGGCAATCCAGTAGCCTCAGCAATTTTTTCAGCAATTTCTGGGTTTGAGCTGAGCGAGAACAATTTCAATTGTGGGTTTGCTTTTTGATGTACCATGACGATGGTGACTCCTTTAAAAAGATAAGATGCTAAGCCCAGTTAGGGCTATTGTAATAAAACTACAGATAGTTCTATTTTAGCAAAAAGAAGCAGAAATTTCAGCCATCAAAGTATGATATTGGTGAAAAATACCGAACCTTTGCTAGATAAAATTCCTTTGTATGCGTTTTTAGACCTCTGGAGGTCATTTATGAGATAAAATGCTTGTAGTATTTAACGCTGCATGTGTTTAAACATAAAAAGACAAGGAGCTAACTCCTTGTCTAACTTTTAGTCTTTGTCTCGTTTGAGGGTAGCTACAAAGCGTGCGACCTTACTCTTGGCATACTTAAAGTCAATATTATTTTCTTTAAGGAAAGCATCAAAGTCGTCTTTACCTTTTTCAGCATCTGAAACTTCTAGCTCAAGCTCGTAATCTTTCTTATCAGCATAGACATTGACATCGAGGGCCATGAGGCCGATGTTGGTCTGATACTCGCGACGGGTAGTGGTCAAATGCCCGAGGATGGTTAGGTCCTCAAGTTTAACCCCACGTTCCAGAAGAATGGATTTGATCTGACAATCAGGAAAGTCCAACGACTTAGTCAAAGCCTTAGCATCCGAACAATCCATGGTAACGTTGTACTCCATGTTTCCGACTTTTTCAGGGATCTTCAAGGTCAGCTCACCATGAGTGGGAAGCGTCCTGATACGCAAGGAGAGTTTTTTATTTCTCATGTCACTCTGAGGAGTGTCAATGTAGTAGTTGGTTTGCGTAACAGGTGTCACATGGGAGAAAAGCATCGCTAAACGATTGTACTCGTCTTTGGTGAGTAGAGTCTTGTACTCTATCTCTAAATGGTTCATGTGTGTCCTCCCTTGTGCTTTCAAATGTGGTATAATATAACAGATTGTATTTATTTTATAAAAAACTAAAGCTTTTGACAAGGAGGAGTCCTATCTTGACCATGGATTGGGAACAATTTTTAGACCCCTATATTCAGGCCGTAGGTGAGCTCAAAATCAAGCTCCGAGGCATTCGTAAACAATTTCGTAAGCAAAATCGTCACTCGCCTATTGAATTTGTGACGGGACGTGTGAAGTCAGTGGCTTCCATTGAGGAGAAAATCGCCCTTCGTGGCCTTTCGGTTGAAAATTTGGCTCAAGATATGCAGGATATTGCTGGTCTCCGAGTCATGGTCCAGTTTGTCGATGATGTGGATGAGGTTTTGGCTTTGCTGCGTCATCGTAGTGATATGACCATTGTTTCAGAGCGTGACTACATCAGAAACCGTAAACATTCGGGTTATCGCTCTTATCATGTTATTATCTCTTATCCCGTTGATACCATTGATGGTCGTAAGGAGATTCTTGCAGAGATTCAGATTAGGACTTTGGCCATGAACTTTTGGGCCACCATTGAACATTCCCTTAATTACAAGTATCAGGGGAACTTTCCAGAGGAAATTAAGCTTCGCTTGGAAAATACGGCCCGCATGGCCTATGAACTTGATGAAGAAATGCGTAAGATACGTGATGATATTAGAGATGCCCAGTTGCTCTTTGATCCAATTAACAGAACTTTGAAGGATAGTGTAGGAAATAGTGATGACACAGATGAAGACCTCTTCGGATGAGATGAAGGTAGCTATTATTGCCAATGGTAAACCCCAAAGTAGGCGTGTGGCCTCAAAACTTTTTAATGCCTTTCGAGATGATCCTGATTTTTATTTGACCAAGAAAAATCCAGATGTGGTCATCTCAATTGGTGGTGATGGCATGTTGCTATCGGCCTTTCATATGTATGAAAAAGAGCTTGCTCGTGTGCGTTTTGTAGGGATTCACACGGGTCACTTAGGCTTTTATACGGATTATTTGGACAGTGAAGTGGATCAATTAATCGAGACGCTGCGAAAAGACAGTGGTGCTAAGATTTCTTACCCTCTTTTGAATGTCAAATTGACCCTGGCTGATGGGCGTTCTTTTACGTCGATTGCCCTCAATGAAGCAGCCATCAAGCGTAATGAGAAAACCATGGCAGCAGATGTTTGTCTTAATGATGTCTTGTTTGAGAGTTTTCGTGGTGATGGACTGTCGGTGTCAACGCCTACAGGATCAACGGCCTACAATAAATCTTTGGGCGGTGCGGTCCTTCATCCTACCATTGAAGCCTTGCAACTGACTGAGATTGCCAGTCTTAATAATCGTGTGTATCGTACCCTAGGAAGTCCCCTTATTGTGCCCAAGCATGAGAAGATTACGGTTTATCCTACCCGAATGGGAAGCTACACTCTGTCCGTTGATAATAAAACCTATACTAACCGTAATGTGAAAAAGGTAGAATTCTCACTTGACCAACGTAAGATTTCCTTTGTGGCTAGTGCCAGTCATACCAGTTTCTGGGAACGTGTACGTGATTCCTTTATCGGAGACATGGAAGAATGAGATATGAGTTTACAGTTGGGCGTTCTTGCCGGGTTAAGACCTTTTTGAAGGAGCACGATATTTCTAAAGGTCTTCTAGCCAAGATTAAGTTCGAGGGCGGTCATATTTGGGTCAATGGTGAGGAGCAGTTTGCGACTTATCCTGTTCATGAAGGAGACGTGGTTGCCATTGAAATCCCTAATGAGGTACCGCACGAGACTTTGAAACCTATTCCTTTTGACTTGGATATTGTCTATGAGGATGATAACTTCTTGGTGATTAATAAACCTTATGGCTATGCCAGTATTCCAAGTGTTAATCATGACAATACCATGGCTAATTTCGTCAAACATCACTTCGTTAGCAACAATTATCCTAATCAGCGTGTGCATATTGTGACACGTCTGGATAAGGACACGTCTGGTCTTATGCTGTTTGCTAAGCATGGTTATGCCCACGCGCGTATGGATAAGCAGTTGCAGCAGAAGTCTATTAAGAAACATTACTATGCCTTGGTTGAAGGTGATACAAAACTTGAGGAGCAGGGCGAAATCATTGCACCGATTGCGCGTGATGTGGATTCTATTATTACACGTCGGGTACATAAATCAGGGAAATATGCCCATACGAGCTATCGCTTGGTAGCTGATTATGGTAGGGTGAAGTTGGTTGATATCAATCTTCATACCGGACGTACGCACCAGATTCGTGTGCACTTTGCACACTTAGGTTTGCCTCTTTTGGGAGACGACCTTTATGGCGGGTCCCTAGACTACAGTATTAAGCGCCAAGCCTTGCATTGTCATCGCCTTGCCTTTATTGATCCTTTCACCAAAAAAGAGATGGTCCATGCATCTTCCTTGACAGATGATTTTGAAACCGTTATCATGAACTTACAAACTAAAAAAGATTGATTGAGGATTTTTTATGCGTAGTCTATTTGGTGAACTTCGTGAACGTATTTTAGGGAAAGGTGTTAAGATTGTTTTTCCTGAGGGTAACGACGACCGTGTGGTTCGTGCTGCTGCCCGTTTGAAATTTGAAGGATTGGTGGATCCTATTATTTTGGGAGACCCAGTTGAGGTTCACAAAATCTTGAGCGATTTTGGCTTTGCAGACTTTAACTATACGATTATTAATCCTGAAGCCTATGAAGGTTTTGAGGAAATGAAGGAAAAATTTGTTGAGATCCGTAAAGGAAAAGCAACAGTCGAAGATGCAGAGAAATTGCTTCGTGATGTGAACTATTTCGGTGTTATGCTAGTTAAACTTGGTCTTGCTGATGGAATGGTTTCAGGTGCTATTCACTCAACAGCGGATACGGTGCGTCCTGCCCTTCAAATTATCAAAACAAAACCAGGCATTTCACGTACATCAGGTGTTTTCCTTATGAACCGTGAAAATACCGATCATCGTTTGGTGTTTGCCGACTGTGCCATCAACATTGAACCAAATGCTCAAGAATTGGCAGAAATTGCAATTAATACTGCTGAAACAGCTAAAGTTTTTGGTATTGATCCTAAAGTGGCCATGCTTAGCTTCTCAACTAAAGGTTCTGCGAAATCGCCAAAAGTTGACAGGGTTGTTCAAGCAACAAATATTGCTAAAGAAATGCGTCCTGACTTGGCTATTGATGGTGAGTTGCAGTTTGATGCAGCCTTTGTTCCAGCAACAGCTGCTATTAAGGCTCCAGATAGTAACGTAGCAGGACATGCCAATGTCTTTGTCTTCCCAGGTTTGCAAGCAGGTAACATTGGATATAAGATTGCCCAACGTTTGGGAATGTTCGAAGCTATCGGTCCAATCTTGCAAGGTCTTAATAAACCTGTTAACGACCTTTCACGTGGGGCTAGTGCTGAAGATATTTACAATTTGGCGATTATCACAGCTGCTCAAGCTCTTAATGGCTAATTTTAACTTAAAAACAGAGGTCTGACCAAGGTGTTAGACCTTTTTGTTTTATGCATGACGAGTGATTAAAAATAAATTGAATGAAGTGGCTAGAAATATAGGGAATACAAGGGACTATTGAGTTTGTCGTGTTTTATCATGTAAAATGCTTGTGCAAAATTGTCTGGCAACGACTGCTTTTCTTGATTATTTATGCTATAATGAAAGAGTAAAATTTTATTTTTTGGAGAAATCTTATGAAAAAAAGCAAATGGTTAGCCCTTGCGGGTGTGGCACTCCTCAGTGTAGGTGCCTTAGCGGCTTGTTCTTCTAAGTCAAGTACTAGTGGAACGACTTATAGCTATGTTTATCAGTCTGATCCTGAGACATTGGACTATGTTTCTACTAGTAAGGCAACGACAACGGATACTGTAACAAATGGTGTTGACGGTCTTCTTGGTTATGACAAATATGGTAATTTGATTCCATCTGTTGCTAAAGATTGGACAGTCTCTGCTGATGGTTTGACCTATACATATAAGATTCGTAAGGGTGTTAAGTGGTACACCTCTGATGGAGAAGAGTACGCTGACGTTACTGCCAAGGACTTCGTGACTGGTCTTAAGCATGCAGCAGATAAAAAGTCAGAGGGGATATATTTAGCAAAGGATTCAGTTGTCGGTTTATCAGACTACCTATCTGGTGCTAATAAAGATTTCTCAAAGGTTGGTGTTAAGGCACTAGATGATTACACATTACAATACACATTAAAACAGGCGGAGCCATACTGGAATTCCAAGGTAACTTATTCGCTATTTTGGCCAATCAATGAAGATTTTCTTAAGTCTAAAGGGAATGGCTTTGGAAAGTCAACGGATCCATCATCAATTCTTTATAACGGTCCTTTTATCTTGAAATCTCTAACGGCTAAATCGTCTATTGAGTTAACTAAAAACGAACATTATTGGGATAAGAAAAATGTTCACTTTGATAATGTTAAATTATCTTATTATGATGGTTCTGATCAAGAATCATTAGAACGTAACTTTACAGATGGTGTTTATAGTAAGGCGCGTGTCTTCCCAACGAGTTCTAATTATTCTTCTGTTGAAAAGGAATATAAAAATGATATTTTCTACACACAACCTGGACCAGAAATTCAGGGTATTGGGGTAAATATTGATCGTCAAAGTTACAAACATACTGCTAAAAAAACAGATATTGAGAAAGAATCAACTAAAAAGGCCCTTCTTAACAAGGATTTCCGTCAGTCTGTTAACTTTTCTATTGACCGCACTGCTTACTCAGCTCAAATTAATGGTAAAGCTGGTGCTGCTCAAGCAATTCGTAATATCTTTGTCAAACCAGAATTTGTATATGCAGGTGATAAATCATTTGGAGAATTAGTGTCTGAGAAATTACCTTCTTATGGTAGCGAATGGTCAGGTATTAATGTAGCCGATGGACAGGATGGTATTTATAATACTAACAAGGCTAAAGAAAAGTTTGAGAAAGCTAAGGCAGCTCTTCAAGCAGAAGGAGTTCAATTTCCTATCCATTTAGATTTTCCAGTTGATGAATCAGCGAAAACTGCTGTTGCACGTGCACAATCAGTGAAACAAACTGTTGAAGAAGCTCTAGGTAAAGAAAATGTTGTTATTGATATTAATCAAATGTCTTCTGATGATTTGAATAATATTACATATTATGCTTCAAATGCTGCCGCAGAGGATTGGGATATTTCAAATGGGGTAGCTTGGGGACCAGATTACGAAGATCCATCTACTTATCTGGATATTTTTAAGACAACAGCAAGTGAGAACACTAAGACATTTATGGGATTTGATGATCCAAATAGTGCTGCTGCTGCTAAAGTTGGTCTAAAAGATTACGATACTTTGGTTGATGCTGCTTCAAAAGAAACAAACGACTTGAATCTTCGTTATGAACGATATGCAGATGCTCAAGCATGGTTGACAGATAGTTCTCTATTTATGCCAACGATGGTAAATAGTGGTGCTGCCCCTATGATTTCTCGTATGGTTCCATTCTCGGGGGCTTACTCACAAATTGGAAATAAAGGAGTAGATACTTACTTCAAGTATCTCAAGCCACAAAAAGATGTTGTTACTAAAAAAGATTATGATTCAGCTCGTGAAAAATGGCTTAAAGAGAAGAAAGTGTCTAACGACAAGGCTCAAAAAGATCTTGCGAAACACGTTAAATAATGCAATGGAAAGAGGCGTAAGCCTTTTTCTTTTGTCAAAAATAGGTCAAAATTCCTCAGAAAGTATCTAGCAATTGTAAGAAAGAAAGTATAAGACAAAACATTCTGAAAATTGCTGTTATTTCGATTTTTATGGTATAATAATGACATAACTATGATTTTTTGGAGAGTGCTTATGAAAAAAAGAAGATAGTGCGTTACGAATGCTAAACAGAAAGACAAGCAAGGTTGTGGGGAGGTCATCCTCAGGCTACTTTGGTTAATCAGAGAGCCCTACCAACGCATGCTTGATTGACAACAGACTCAGGTGATTACTCAAGTAGGAGTTGAGGGTTCTGACAGATGCTCACGCATTTTGAACCTAAAAAAGCTGTTGTCATAAGAAAAATGATGATAAAGCCCGTGAAAACTGGTTTAAAGAAAAGTCTAAGTCCAACGAACACGCTCAAAAAATCATGAGAATGACGTTAAATAAAGGACGATTGAACTTTCTCATTTGATTGGGAAAGTTCTTTTGGAGTTAAAGGAAGAGACATGAAAAAATACATTTTATTGAGAACCCTTCGTTCTCTATTGTCAATATTTGTCGTGACGGCCTTGACCTACACCATTATTTATACCATGGTGCCGAGGCGTCTGATTTTCAGACAGGACCCTAACTACAACAAGATTGCAAAGACAGCCGATTCGAAGGCAAACTATGAAAATACAATCTATGAGCGAATGGGTTATATTGATTACTATGACACCAAGGAGTTGCAGGAAAAAGCTAGCTCCCTTGATAAGTCAGTAACCACTAAGCCAACAAAAGAAAATAAAGCTATTTACCAAAAATATGTGGATAGTTTAGGACATGGCTGGCGTTTGCATCAATTCAAGGAAAGTAAGCAATTCTATGCGACACGTGATGTGCCTGTACTTGAACGTGTGTTTGGCTTCTATAAGCACCTCTTTGAATTTGACAATACGGGATGGGTGAAAGATAAAACAAATCCAAACTTGAAACGATACATTCGAATTGAAAATGATCCAGCTATTGGTTGGTCAGTGGTTGGTTCAGGGACTAAGCATAAATATCTGCTTTACTTTAACGGTCAGTTCCCATTTGTTCACCAAAACTTCGTGAAGATGAACCTTGGTACATCTTACCCAACTTATGCTGAGCAAGGTGTTCTTGATGTTATTACGCAAGGTCAAGGGCAAACACAAAGCTCTGAGGTCAACTTCCCTACTGGTAAGAAGATATCTTCAGTAGATATCTACTCTCGTACTTATAAATCACCAAGTCAGGCTGATGCGAGAGATCGTTCTTACTATGGAAATGACCCATACACAGCTACCAAGAGTCGCTACCAATACCCATCAATGGTGACAAGTTCTGCCATTGCAGGTTTGATTGGTTTGGTCTTGTCTTATGCTTTGGCAATTCCATTGGGATCATACATGGCACGCTTTAAAAACACGCTCTTTGATAGTGTATCAACAGGTGTCTTGACTTTCTTGCTTTCACTACCAACCATCGCCTTGGTTTATATCATTCGTTTGATTGGTTCTGAGATTGGTCTTCCAGATTCCTTCCCTATCTTGGGTGCAGGTGACTGGCGTTCATACGTCTTGCCATCTGTTATTCTCGGTCTCTTGTCAACACCAGGTCTTGCGATTTGGATTCGTCGTTACATGATTGACTTGCAATCACAAGACTTCGTTCGTTTTGCACGTGCCAAAGGGTTGTCAGAACAAGAAATTTCGAATAAACACATTTTCAAAAATGCTATGGTTTCCTTGGTTTCAGGAATCCCAGCATCTATCGTTAGTGTTATTACAGGGGCAACTTTGACAGAAACAATCTTCGCCTTCCCTGGTATGGGTAAAATGTTGATCGACTCTGTTCGTGCTTCAAATAACGCTATGGTTGTGGGTCTTGTATTTATTTTCACAGCTCTCACCATCTTCTCATTGCTTGTGGGTGATATCCTTATGACTATAATTGACCCACGTATCAAATTGACATCTAAAGGAGGTAAATAATGGCTTCAATTGATAAAAGTAAGTTCCAATTTGTAAAGCGCGATGATTTTGCCTCTGAAACAATTGATGCACCAGCTTATTCTTACTGGAAATCAGTGATGCGTCAATTCTTTAAAAAGAAATCAACAGTAGTAATGTTGGGGATCTTGATTGCCATCGTTTTGATGAGTTTCATCTATCCAATGTTCTCTAAATTTGACTTCAATGATGTCTCAAAAGTAAATGATTTCAGTTTGCGTTATGTACATCCAAATGCTCAATACTGGTTCGGTACTGACAGTAATGGTAAGTCCCTCTTTGATAGTGTTTGGTTTGGAGCTCGTAATTCTATCCTTATTGCTGTTATCGCTACCTTCCTTAACGTTGTTATTGGTTTGCTTGTAGGTGCTGTTTGGGGGATTTCTAAGACCTTCGATATGATTATGATGGAAATCTACAACATCATCTCAAATATTCCTGCCCTCCTTGTAGTTATCGTCTTGACTTACTCATTGGGTGCTGGTTTTTGGAATATGATCTTTGCCATGACTGTCACAGGTTGGATTGGTATTGCCTATACCATTCGTATTCAAATCATGCGTTATCGTGATTTGGAGTACAACTTGGCTTCTCGTACACTGGGAACGCCAACTGCTAAGATTGTGGTTAAAAACATCATGCCGCAACTTGTGTCAGTTATCGTGACTATGGCTAGTCAGCTTTTGCCAGGATTTATCTCTTACGAAGCCTTCCTTTCATACTTTGGTTTGGGGCTTCCCGTTACGACGCCTAGTCTTGGTCGTTTGATTTCAGACTATGCACAGAACGTTACAGTCAATGCTTATCTCTTCTGGATTCCATTGACTACCTTGATCCTCGTTTCCCTTGCTCTCTTTATTGTCGGTCAAAACTTGGCGGATGCCAGCGACCCACGTACGCATAGATAGGAGTCCAATATGACAGAAAATAAAAATGTAATATTATCGGCTCGCGATATCGTCGTGGAATTTGACGTTCGTGACCGTGTTTTGACAGCTATTCGAGGAGTTTCCCTTGATTTGGTTGAAGGTGAAGTTTTAGCCTTGGTTGGTGAGTCTGGTTCAGGTAAATCAGTTTTGACCAAGACCTTCACAGGGATGCTTGAAGAAAATGGTCGTGTCGCTAGTGGTTCTATTGATTATCGTGGCCAAGATTTGACCAAGCTTAAGAGTCACCAAGATTGGGCAGCAATTCGTGGAGCTAAGATTGCAACTATCTTCCAAGATCCTATGACCAGTCTTGACCCAATTAAGACTATCGGTAGCCAAATTGTTGAAGTCATTGTCAAACACCAAGGAAAATCAGCCAAAGAAGCTAAAAAAATGGCCATTGATTACATGGACAAGGTTGGTATTCCTGATGCTGAAAAACGTTTCAACGAATATCCTTTCCAATACTCTGGTGGGATGCGTCAACGTATCGTCATTGCCATTGCCTTGGCTTGTCGTCCTGATGTCCTTATCTGTGACGAGCCAACAACTGCCCTTGATGTGACCATTCAAGCTCAAATCATTGACCTTTTGAAATCACTCAAAGAGGAGTATGGTTTCTCAGTGATTTTCATTACCCATGACCTTGGTGTGGTAGCAAGTATCGCTGACAAGGTTGCTGTTATGTATGCTGGTGAAATCATCGAGTACGCAACGGTTGAGGAAATTTTCTATGAGCCTTGTCACCCATACACTTGGAGCTTGCTTTCAAGCTTGCCACAGTTGGCTGACGATAAGGGTGAGCTTTTCTCTATTCCAGGGACACCACCATCACTTTATACACCAGTTGTTGGAGATGCCTTTGCCTTGCGTTCAGACTATGCCATGCAAATTGACTTCGAGGAAAAAGCACCACAATTCCAAGTTTCAGATACTCACTGGGCTAAGACCTGGCTCTTACATGAGGATGCACCAAAAGTTGAAAAACCTGAGGTTATCCAAAATCTACATGAAAAAATCCGTACTAATATGGGATTTGCACATTTAGGAGATGAGGAGGAAGGCAATGCCTGAGAAGTTAGTTGAAGTAAAAGATGTGGAGATTTCCTTCGGTGAAGGAAGCAAGAAATTCGTTGCTGTCCACAATGCTAATTTTTTCATCAACAAGGGTGAAACCTTTTCCCTCGTTGGTGAGTCTGGTAGTGGTAAAACTACTATCGGTCGTGCCATTATTGGTCTGAATGATACAAGTAATGGTGAGATTATTTTTGACGGTAAGAAAATCAATGGGCACTTATCTCACTCTGAGAAAAACGACCTTATCCGTCGTATTCAGATGATTTTCCAAGACCCTGCGGCTAGTTTGAATGAACGTGCAACAGTTGATTATATCTTGTCTGAGGGCTTGCATAACTTCCATCTCTATAAGGATGAGGAAGATCGTAAAGCTAAAATCAAGGAAATCATCAAAGAAGTGGGACTTCTTGAGGAGCACTTGACACGTTACCCTCACGAATTTTCTGGGGGACAACGTCAACGTATCGGTATTGCGCGTTCCTTGGTTATGCAACCTGACTTGGTCATCGCTGACGAACCAATCTCAGCCCTTGACGTGTCAGTTCGTGCCCAAATTTTGAACCTGCTTAAGAAATTCCAAAAAGAGTTGGGATTGACCTACCTCTTTATCGCTCACGACTTGTCAGTGGTCCGTTTCATTTCTGACCGTATCGCTGTTATCTACAAGGGGACAATCGTGGAAGTTGCTGAGACAGAAGAACTCTACAACAATCCTATCCACCCTTACACCAAGTCACTCTTGTCTGCTGTTCCTATTCCAGATCCGATCTTGGAACGTAAGAAAGTCTTGAAGGTTTATGATCCAAACCAACACGACTATTCTGTTGATAAACCAGAAATGGTTGAAGTACGTCCAGGACACTTCGTTTGGGGTAACAAAGCCGAAATTGAGACTTATCGTAAAGAACAAAGTAAATAAGTCTTTTAAATGCAAAAAAATCGTGTTCCAAAAGGAACACGGTTTTTCTTTAGTCCAGATTTAAGCGTTTGGTCATGATATAGTAGGTACCAAAGTAACTTGCTGCGATGAGAATGAGAGACTGAACTAGACTAATGATATATGACGAGTTATTGATTGCAGTATATGTTGCATCTCCGGTCAAGGCTGCACCGAGTCCAAAGAAGAAACCAATAAAGAATAGGATAGCCTGAATGGCGAAAAAGGCGACAAATCCCATAAGAACTTTGTTAGTGTTGAAGAGGTTTCCGATACTAATACAGAGGTAATAGAAAAGAATACCAGCAATCATTGACAAGATTGTAGAAGGGATGAAGAGGTAGAAAGCGCCTATCTCTTTTAGGATCTGGCCAAAGTAGCTGGTAGCTAGGAGGATATCTTTCATATCAAGGCAGAAAGCAGCTATAATTCCAATCGAAAGGAGTATAACGAGTGATGAAATGATATCTAAAATAAAGGCTACCAAGAGTTTCGATAAGATTAATTGGTGAGCAGAAACTGGGAGTGTATTGGTTAGATAGCCTTCTCTCCCAAAGACAGTTTTTGCAAAGCGTCTGACAATGAGGACTATTGTTGCTATGTAAATGGCTCCCCATACAATAATGGTAGCAAAAACCATCAGTGTGAAGAAAGCAAAAAAGAGTAGACTAGGTTCTTGGTGGCTCTGTTCAGTTACAAAAATAAATTTTTGAAGCATTAAACCCAAGGGGATTGAGAGTAGGATGGCAATACCATAGATGCCGAGATACCATTTACGGATCGATTGTAATTCATACTTAACTAATTTCCAAAACATGCTCATACCTCCTAGTTGTGGAACACCTCTCTAAAGAGTTTGTCGATAGATTTGCCATGGGCTTGACGGATATTATCAGCATCACCCTGAAGTTCAATCTGACCGTATTTTAGGAAGACAACTTCATCTAGAACAGATTCAATGTCTGCAATCAAATGAGTTGAAATGATCACAGAAGCATCTTCAGAGTATTGGTTGATGATGGTTTTAAGGATGTAGTCACGTGACGCGGGATCGACCCCACCGATAGGTTCATCAAGGAGATAGAGTTTAGCTTCACGACTCATAACCAAAATCAACTGAACTTTTTCTTTGTTTCCTTTTGAAAGGTCTTTAAGGCGCAAATCAGGCTGGAGCTTTAAATCCTGCAAGAGTTGCAAGGCAAGAGGATAGCGGAAGTCAGCATAGAAATCTTGGAAGAAGTCCAAGTAGTATTGGATAGTTTTACTTTCATCTAAATAAGTTGTATCAGGTAGATATGCCACTTGAGCTTTGGTGATAGGTGATGGCTGAAATCCATTAATAGTTACTAAACCAGAAGTTGGTTGAAGGAGGCCATTCAAAATCTTGATGAGAGTTGTTTTACCACTACCGTTTGGTCCTAAGAGACCAATGATTTTACCAGACGGGATGGCCATGGTTACATCTCTAAGGGCTGGAATACCATTATAGGTCTTGGTGAGATTTGTTAGAGTTACAATATCAGTCATCGGTCTATAAGTCCTTTCCTGTTTGTTCGATGTAGTCAGTAATGATGGCTTTGATTTCAGGTGAGCTAAAACCAATGGCTGCCATCTCAGTGACAAAGTTTTTCATGAGACTTTGGGCAATCTCATGTCGTTTTTGATCAATAAGTTTTTCATCTTCAGTAACAAAGCGACCAGAGGTACGGGCAGAATAGACCAGCCCCTCTTTTTCAAGTTCTTGGAAGGCTCTTTGTACGGTGTTGGGATTTACCCCGGCTTCCTGAGCAAATTCCCTTACAGGTAGGAGTTGTTGTCCCATACTCAATTCCTTGGAAGCTATCTTCAGCTTGACGCGATAGGCGATTTGGAGATAGATTGGCGATTTTTCATCAAATGTCCAAGCCATAAGAGACTCCTTTCTAAAAGTATAATAGTATTATTCTTGTACTACCGTAATGATACAACTAAAATGATGAATTTGCAAGTAAAATACCATATTTTCTCTAATTTCTTTGGCTTTTCCCAAACTTATATTCCTATTTTTGGTACAATAGGGGCAAGTATATTCGACCTGAAGGGAGATTATTTTGAAAATTTTAGCAACAGATATGGATGGTACCTTTCTAGACCATCTTGGTGCCTATGACAAAGCACGTTTGGATAACCTTTTGGATGCTTGTGAAGCTAAAGATTATGTTTTTACCGTAGCTTCTGGGCGAGCCCTCTTGGCCTTGGAGGAGCTTTTTGATGGGTTTGTGGACCGTATTGCGATTATTGCGGAAAATGGGGCCTTGGTTCAGTACAAGGGTGAGGTCTTGTTCGAGTCCAAGCTAGAACCTAAGGATTATTTGCAAATTGCAGATACAACTTTATCCCTGCCAACTTGCGAGGGGATTCTCTTGTCAGGCCGTCGAGGTGCCTATGCACCAAACGATGCAGACCCAGCCTATCTTAAGGCCATGGAACGTTACTATGAAAATGTCATGGCAACGGATCTTGAAGCGGTCACAGATGATATTTTCAAGGTAACTGCTAAGTTTCAAGGAGATACCATCATGGAACGTGGTAACTACCTCAACACGATTTTTGAGGATATGACTGCTGTGACAACTGGCTTTGATTCCATGGATATCATCCTTAAAGGTGTGGACAAGGGCTTTGGTCTCTACCATCTTTGTCAAGAGTTGGGGAGACAGGCTTCAGATGTTGTAGCCTTTGGTGATAATCTCAATGATATGGAGATGCTGACCTTCGCGGGTCGTGCGGTTGCTACGGAAAATGCGCGTGATGAGATTAAGGCAGTGGCAGATGAGGTGATTGGCCACCATAAAGATGGTGCAGTCTTTGACTACATGGAAGGATTGGTGGGCTCAGATGTCTGAGATTAAATTACTAGCCTTGGACCTAGATGGGACCCTCTTTACTAAGGATAAGCAAGTAACAGCTGAAAATAGAGCTGCTTTGAAGGCGGCAGAAGCTAAGGGAGTTCATGTGGTCATTACGACTGGTCGTCCTCTGCCAGCTATTACTCATATCTTGGAAGATTTGGGCTTGTTGGATGATAAGCACTATAGTGTGACCTTCAATGGTGGCTTAGTTCAGCGTAATAATGGGGATATCCTCATAAAGAAAGAAATGAGTCGAGAAGATTTAAAGCAGATTTATGCTGTCTTTGAACCTCTAGGGCTTCCTATGGATGTTATCAGTGATGGCATTGTCTATGGTGTGTCAAGTAAAGGCAATCATTCTCTCTATCGTCAGGCTAATCCTACCTTGACCTTCGTTGATGTGGAGAGTATTGATGACATTCCTGAAAATATCGTCTATAATAAGGTAGTTACGGTCTGTGAGGAAGCATTTTTGGATGGCCAAATTCAAAAACTACCTAAACAGCTATACCAGAATTTTGAAGTTTTTAAGTCTCGTGAAATTATCCTTGAGGTTATGCCCAAAGGGGTTCATAAAGCTGTAGGCTTGAAACTTTTGTCTGATTATCTTGCCCTTGATAAAAGTCAGGTTATGGCTATGGGAGATGAGGAAAATGACTTGACCATGTTGGAGTGGGCTGGTCTAGGTGTGGCTATGGCAAATGCTGTTCCTAAGGTTAAGGCTGTTGCCAAGGCAGTAACGACAAAAACTAATGAGGAATCTGGAGTGGCTGAGGCCATCCACAAATATATTCTAGAGAAATAAGGAGAACCAAATGGGTCTATTTGATCGATTATTTGGACAAGAGGAAAACCAGTCACAGGAGACTGTAGCAAATCAGGAAATTTCAGAAACTGAGTCTCTTGATAATCAAGACTTGTCATCAAGTGAAGGGACAAGCCAAAGTCAAACAGAACAGCTCAGTGAGTCAGAGACTCAAGTAGAAGAGATTTCGTCTACAGAATCTGCTGAAGAAAGCGAATCTACAGTGACAGAAGAAAGTGAAGTAGCGTCTGATGAGGACCTATCTGTTGATGATCAGGCCTCAAGCGAAGCAGAGGGCGTATCAGAGTCAGAAGAAAGCCAAGTCGCTGTGGATAACCACTTCGCGGATGTCATGGCTGATTACTATGCTAAAAAGGCTCAGGTAGCTGCTGCTGCAGAAAAAGGTGAAACGGTTACTTTTGAGGCTGTTCAAACCCGTAAAGTTGAGGAAAAACCTGAAGAAGTTCAGGCTTCAAAAACTGAAACAGAACAAGAGAAATACAATCGTACCCTTAAGAAGACGCGTACAGGTTTTGCTGCCCGCTTGAATGAATTCTTTGCGAATTTCCGTCGTGTTGATGAGGAGTTCTTCGAAGAATTGGAAGAAATGCTGATTCTTTCCGATGTAGGTGTTAATGTTGCCACGCAATTAACGGAAGACTTGCGCTATGAAGCCCGCCTCGAAAATGTCAAAAAGACTGAAGATTTGCAACGCTTGATTATCGAAAAACTTGTGGATATCTACGAGAAGGATGATGTCTACAAGGAGCAGATTAATTTCCAAGATGGTTTGACAGTCATGCTTTTCGTTGGTGTCAACGGGGTTGGTAAGACAACGTCTATCGGTAAGTTGGCGCATAAATACAAACAAGAAGGCAAAAAAGTTATGTTGGTAGCTGCTGATACCTTCCGTGCGGGAGCTGTCGCTCAGTTGGTTGAGTGGGGGCGTCGTGTTGATGTGCCAGTAGTGACTGGTGCTGAGAAGGCTGACCCAGCTTCAGTGGTCTTTGACGGTATGGAAAAGGCCCTTGCTGAAGGAGTTGATGTCCTTATGATTGATACTGCGGGTCGTTTGCAAAATAAAGACAATCTTATGGCAGAGCTTGAAAAGATTGGTCGTATTATCAAACGTGTGGTTCCAGAAGCACCTCATGAAACCCTCTTGGCCTTGGATGCCTCAACAGGTCAAAATGCGCTTAGTCAGGCCAAGGAATTTTCAAAAATCACACCTCTTACAGGCCTTGTCTTGACTAAGTTGGATGGTAGTGCCAAGGGTGGTGTGGTTCTGGCCATTCGTCAAGAGTTGGATATTCCAGTTAAATTAATTGGTTTTGGTGAGAAAATTGATGATATTGGTGAGTTCCATTCAGAAGAATTCATGCAAGGTCTCCTGACTGGTTTGGTTTAAAAGAGTATTTAAAAAGAGTGAGTACTGGGAAAAGGAATTCACTCTTTTTAATGGTGTCCTCACCTTGAAAAAAGTCACTTTTATTGGTAAAATAGTAAGGAAAAACGCATGCTCTGAAAAGTGAGCTGTAACTTAATCACTGAACAACCCCTAAGCCGTAAAAAGAGATGATTGCTTTCTCTTTTTTAAGGTGAGTCATAAGAAGATTTTTAATCTTAGTTTAAGGAGAAGACATGTCTGAACGTGGACTTTTGATTGTTTTTTCAGGGCCTTCTGGTGTCGGAAAAGGAACTGTTCGTCAGGAGATTTTTTCAACACCTGACCACAAATTTGAATACTCAGTATCAATGACCACGCGTGCTCAACGTCCTGGTGAAGTTGATGGGAAGGATTATTTCTTCCGTTCGCGTGAGGAATTTGAAGAGCTTATTCGTAATGGTCAAATGTTGGAATATGCTGAATATGTGGGTAACTACTACGGAACACCTTTGACTTATGTTAATGAAACCTTGGATAAAGGTATTGATGTATTCCTTGAAATCGAGGTTCAAGGGGCCCTTCAGGTTAAGAAAAAGGTCCCAGATGCTGTCTTCATCTTTTTGACACCACCAGACTTAAACGAGCTTCAAGAGCGTTTGGTTGGTCGTGGGACAGATTCTGAGGAAGTTATTGCTCAACGAATCGAGCGTGCGCGTGAAGAAATTGCTCTCATGAGCGAATACGATTATGCCATTGTTAATGACGAAGTGCCTTTGGCTGCTGAACGTGTCAAACGTGTTATTGAAGCAGAACACTTCCGTGTTGACCGTGTGATTGGCCGCTATCGTAATATGATTTCAGAAAAGAAATTATCAGATAAATAAATTAGAAATAGGTATAGATTATGATGTTGAAACCCTCTATTGACAAACTTTTGGATAAAGTGCCTTCAAAATATTCATTGGTTATTTTGCAAGCAAAACGTGCCCATGAATTGGCTGCTGGTGCTGAACCAACTCAAGAGTTTACGTCAGTAAAACCAACCCTTCAAGCCCTTGAAGAAATTGAAACTGGTAATGTGACTATTCACCCAGATCCAGAATCTAAACGTGAATTGGCACGTTTGAAAGTTATCCAAGCACGTCTTGCTGCTGAGGAAGAAGAACGTAAAATCAAAGAACAAATCGCTAAAGAAAAAGAAGAAGGCGATAAAATCTAAAATCAAAGTCATGCTTTGGTTTATGAGGAGAGGGGGAGCTGAGGCATAGTGTCTCAGCTTCCTTCTTTATGATGATAATCAAGAGCTCAGCTTTTCTTGAGCTTGAAAGATACTGGTCTTAAGGAAGTGACAGGAGGAAATTTATGGTTTTAGTAGCACAAATTATTGTAGACGTTCCTCTGATGCAGACGGACAGACCTTATAGTTACCTTATCCCTGAAGCTATGCAAGGTCAAATTGCCATTGGTATGCGAGTGCATGTACCTTTCGGTAAAGGAAATCGTCTATTGCAAGGCTTTGTTATTGGTTTAGAAGAGCAGGAGAACTTGAGAGACTTTCCTGAATTAAAACCTATCGCTGAGCTTTTAGATTATGAGCCAGTCCTTAATCAGGATCAACTGGATTTGGCTGATCAGATGCGACATACGGTCTTTTCCTATAAGATTTCCATCTTGAAGTCAATGCTACCTGGTCTCCTTAATTCCCAGTACGATAAGGTTATCATGGCGACTGATAAACTGGATGAAGAGGATAAACAGACTTTTCTTCAGGGGCAGGATCATGTTCTTTTCTCGCAGTTGTCAGAGGAGCAGCGTCAAGCCATTCCTCGTCTGGTCCAGTCTGGGCGTGTAACGGTTGATTACCTTGCTAAGGATAAGCAGAACATTAAGACTGAGAAGCACTATAGTGTTCAAAAGGGCATTCTTGAGACTTTGGCTATTTCGCAACGGGCTAAGAGGCGTTTGGAGATGCAAGACTTCTTGCTCGAGAAGAGCGAGCCAGGGAAGGTGGCAGACCTCCACAAGCTTTTTTCACGAGATGTGGTTAAGTTTTTCATTGAAGCTGGTGCCTTGGTCATCACTGAAGTTGAGGTCAATCGTGCCGACAGCTACTTTGAAAAGGTAGAAAAGACGGATTTTCTTGAGCTTAATGCTCAACAGGCACATGCTGTTGAAGAAATGACGTGCCAAATCGGACAAGGTGGCAAACCTTTCTTATTGGAAGGGGTAACGGGATCAGGTAAGACAGAGGTCTATCTGCATCTTATCGAGAGGACCTTGGCTATGGGGAAAACGGCTATTGTCTTGGTACCAGAGATTTCCCTGACGCCCCAAATGACCAATCGTTTCATTTCACGGTTTGGTGACTTGGTGGCCATCATGCATTCAGGCTTGTCAGACGGTGAGAAATTTGACGAGTGGCGTAAGGTTAGATCTGGCCAGGCCAAGGTTGTGGTAGGAGCACGTTCGGCGATCTTCGCTCCCTTGGACAATATCGGAGCTATCATTATCGATGAGGAACATGAGGCTACTTATAAACAAGAATCCAATCCTCGCTACCATGCTAGAGATGTGGCCTTGCTTAGGGCTAAGAGTCATGGAGCCGTGCTTGTTCTTGGTTCAGCAACACCTTCTATTGAGACTCGGGCGAGAGCTCAGAAAGGGGTTTACCATTTTCTTGAGTTGACTCAGAGGGCTAATCCTAATGCCAAAATTCCTCAGGTGGAAGTGGTGGACTTTAAGGATTTTGTGGGCCGTCAAGAGGCTAGTGATTTTACGCCACCTCTCTTAGAGAAAATCCGAGAACGCTTGGCACGTAAGGAACAAGTCGTGCTAATGTTGAACCGTCGTGGCTATTCCTCTTTTGTCATGTGTCGTGACTGTGGCTATGTGGATGATTGTCCCAACTGTGATATTTCATTGACCTTGCACATGGATACTAAGACCATGAATTGCCACTATTGTGATTTTCAAAAAGCAATACCACATGTCTGTCCTAACTGTCAGAGCCGTCAGATTCGCTATTATGGGACTGGGACACAGAAGGCTTATGACCAATTGACGGAACTTTTGCCAGAAGCCAAAGTGATTCGTATGGATGTTGATACGACACGTAAGAAAGGGGCTCACGAGAAACTCTTGGAGGCCTTTGGAAGTGGTAAGGCCGACATTTTGCTCGGAACCCAGATGATTGCCAAGGGCTTGGATTTTCCAAATGTTACCTTGGTAGGGGTCTTGAATGCAGATACGTCGCTAAATTTACCAGATTTTCGTTCAGCTGAACGTACCTTCCAACTGTTGACTCAGGTGGCTGGTCGTGCTGGTCGTGCTGACAAGGAAGGGGAAGTTATTATTCAAACCTATAATCCTAGTCATTATGCCATTCGATTTGCGCAGCAACAGGATTATGAAGGTTTCTATGCCTATGAGATGGGGATTCGCCGTCAGTTGGCCTATCCGCCCTATTTCTATACGGTAGGAATTACGCTTTCTCACAAGGATGAAGAGTTTGTGGTTCGCAAGAGCTATGAGGTTATGGCTTATTTAAGAGAGCACCTGTCAGACAAGGTGACCTTCCTAGGGCCTACGCCTAAGCCGATTGCCCGAACACATAATCTTTATCATTATCAGATTATTATCAAATACCGTTTTGAGGATAACTTGGAAGAAACGCTTAATAGGGTCCTTGACATGACTCAGGAGCCTGAGAACAAGGACCTGCGTTTGATTATTGATCACGAACCTCAGAATTTTACCTAATCTAGAAAAGGAAGAATATGACAAAATTAGTATTTATGGGAACGCCTGCCTTTTCAGCGACAGTGCTGGAAGGACTTTTGACCGATGAGCGTTATGATATTGTCGCTGTGGTGACGCAACCAGACCGTGCTGTCGGCCGTAAAAAAGAAATCCGCATGACACCGGTCAAGGAAGTAGCCTTGGCGCATGACTTGTCAATTTATCAACCTGAAAAGTTGTCAGGTTCTGAGGAAATGGCACAGCTTATGGCACTTGGTGCTGATGGAATTGTTACTGCGGCTTATGGACAATTTTTGCCAAGCAAGTTACTTGATAGCATGGATTTTGCAGTGAATGTCCACGCTTCACTCCTGCCAAAATACCGTGGTGGAGCACCTATCCACTATGCCATTATTAATGGTGATGCAGAAGCAGGTGTGACCATTATGGAAATGGTCAAGGAAATGGATGCTGGTGACATGGTTAGCCAAAAGGCCTTGCCAATTCTTGACGAGGATAATGTTGGTACTATGTTTGAAAAATTGGCAGTCTTGGGTCGTGACCTCTTGCTTGAAACCTTGCCTGCCTATATCGCTGGAAAAATCAAACCTGTTCCTCAAGATGCCAGTCAAGTAACGTTTTCGCCAAATATTAGCCCAGAAGAGGAGCGTCTTGATTGGAATAAGCCGGCTCGTGACATCTTCAATCAAATCCGTGGTATGTACCCATGGCCTGTGGCCCATACCTTGCTTGATGGCAAACGTTTCAAAATTTATGAGGCGGACTTGGCAGAAGGTCAAGGACAGGCTGGTCATATTATTGAAAAAACCAAGAAGAGTTTGGTAGTTGCGACTGGTCAAGGAGCCATTTCGCTTAAGACAGTTCAACCTGCAGGAAAACCTCGTATGGCTATTGCTGATTTCCTTAATGGGGTCGGACGCAATCTTGAAGTAGGTGATGCATTTGGCCAATGATTGGAAAAAAACAGCTCGTGGACAGGCACTTGAAGTCTTAGAAGAAGTCTTTCAGGAAGGGGCTTACTCAAATATTGCTCTCAATGCACATCTGAGCAAGTCACAGCTGACAGATAAGGACAAGGCCTTGGTGACGGAAATTGTCTATGGGACCGTGGCTCGTAAGATTACTTTGGAGTGGATTCTAGCCCATGTTATTGAGGACCGTGATAAGCTTGAACCTTGGGTTTATGACTTATTACTTTTGAGCCTTTATCAGTTGGTCTATTTAGATAAGATTCCAGCCCATGCGGTAGTTAATGATGCCGTTTCTATTGCTAAAAATCGTGGCAATAAAAAGGGTGCTGAGAAGCTGGTAAATGCGGTTCTTCGTAAACTATCTAGCCACCCTTTGCCAGATCCAAGCCAGATTAAACGTGTCAATAAACGCTATTCTGTTCAGTATTCTCTACCTGTATGGTTGGTTAAAAAACTTATCGACCAGTACGGGGAAGACCGTGCCCTTGCTATTTTCCAAAGCCTCTTTGTGAGAAACAAGGCTAGTGTGCGTGTAACGGATGCGTCACGTTTGAAAGAGATAGAGGAGGCTACTGGGGCTGAGCGTTCAGTCCTATCACCAGTCGGGCTTGTTAAGTCTTCAGGTTACTTTGCTGGGACAGATTATTTTAAAGAGGGATTATTGACCATTCAGGATGAGACCAGTCAACTGGTTGCACCAACTTTAGGGATTCTAGGTGAGGAAGAAATCCTGGATGCCTGTGCGGCACCTGGTGGTAAGACGGTACATATGGCCTCTTATTTGACGAGTGGACATGTGACGGCGCTTGACCTCTATGATCATAAGCTTGCCCTTATCGAAGAAAATGCCCAACGTCTTGGCCTAGCTGATAAGGTTAAGACACAGAAACTGGATGCTAGTCAGGTACATCAAGTCTTTCCGGCTGATAGTTTTGACAAGATTTTAGTGGATGCTCCTTGTTCAGGGATTGGACTCATTCGTCGGAAACCCGACATCAAATATAACAAGGACCTCCAAGACTTTGAGTCCCTTAAGGCTGTGCAGTTGGATATCCTATCCAGCGTTTGTCAAACCCTACGAAAAGGTGGTATAATAACATATAGTACTTGCACCATCATAGCAGAAGAAAATCAAGAGGTGATTCAAGCCTTTCTTGAGAGCCATCCTGATTTTGAGCAAGTTGCCTTAGACCATCCATGTAAAGACATCGTGGTCAATGGCTGTTTGGCAATTACCCCCGAACAGTATCTAACTGATGGTTTTTTCATCGCACAGTTGCGTAAAAAAGCTTAGGGTTACAGAGGAGGAAATGCTGACGCAAGTCAGAAAGAAAACTATGGAAATATCATTATTAACGGACATTGGCCAAAAACGGTCAAACAACCAAGATTTTGTTAATAAATTTGTCAACCAAGCTGGTGTTACCCTTGTCGTTGTTGCAGATGGAATGGGTGGACACCGTGCTGGAAATATTGCCAGTGAGATGTCAGTGACTGACCTTGGTCGTGACTGGATTAACACTGATTTTCGTGAGTTGAGTCAAATTCGTGATTGGATGATTGCTGCCATTGATGCAGAAAATCGTAAAATCTATGAACTTGGCCAAAACGAAGAATATAAGGGAATGGGAACAACTATTGAGGTTCTTGCCTTTGTTGATAACGCTGTGATTTTTGCTCATGTTGGGGATTCACGTATTGCCCTTATCCGTAATGGTGAGTATAAGCAATTGACGAATGACCACTCTTTGGTCAATGCTCTGATTAAGGCTGGTCAATTGACAAAAGAGGAAGCAGCTGTTCATCCACAACGTAATATTATTACACAATCTGTAGGGCAGGCCGCTCCAATTGAAGCTGATCTTGGTGTCCAACAATTGGAACCAGGAGACTATATTCTGGCTAATTCAGACGGCCTAACTAACATGATTTCAACCGAACAGATTGTTCATATTGTTAACAGTCCTGGTTTCCTTGAAGAAAAAACCAGTCGTCTAGTAGCCGCTGCTAATGAGGCAGGTGGTCTTGACAATATTACCGTTGCCCTCGTTAAAGTAGAAAGTGAGGAAGGATAATGATCCAAGTTGGCAAATTGTTTGCTGGACGTTATCGAATCCTTAAAGCTATCGGACGTGGTGGTATGGCGGATGTTTATCTGGCTAATGACCTGATCTTGGATAATGAGAAAGTGGCCATTAAGGTGCTTCGTACTAATTATCAAACCGATCAGGTAGCTGTGGCACGTTTCCAGCGTGAAGCACGTGCCATGGCAGAACTCAGTCATCCCAATATCGTTGCAATCCGAGACATTGGCGAAGAAGACGGCCAGCAGTTCTTGGTGATGGAGTACGTGGATGGTTCGGACTTGAAGAAATATATTCAAGACCATGCACCACTTTCTAACCAAGATGTTGTGCGTATTATGGGAGAGATTCTTTCTGCCATGACTCTTGCCCATCAAAAGGGTATTATCCACCGTGACCTTAAGCCACAAAACGTTCTTTTAACTAAGGACGGTAGGGCCAAAGTTACAGACTTCGGGATTGCGGTTGCCTTTGCAGAGACTAGTTTGACTCAAACCAATTCTATGTTGGGTTCTGTCCACTACCTCTCACCAGAGCAGGCGCGTGGATCTAAAGCAACTATCCAAAGTGATATCTATGCTATGGGTATCATGCTCTTTGAAATGTTGACAGGGCGTATTCCATATGATGGTGATAGTGCAGTTACCATCGCTCTTCAGCATTTCCAAAAACCATTACCATCAATCTTGGCTGAGAATCATAATGTTCCTCAGGCATTGGAAAATGTGGTTATTCGAGCGACAGCTAAAAAGCTTGAAAATCGTTATAACAGTACTTTGGAAATGAGCCGAGATTTAGTAACTAGCTTATATCCTAGCCATAGCCGTGATGCGAAGGTAGTCTTTGATGACATGACGGATACTAAGACTTTGCCTAAGGTTACTCCAGTTCCGTCAGTAAGCTCTGAGAAAAAGGCAACTGCCAAGTCATCAGAGTCAAAACAAGCTGTAAGTAAGCAACCAAGGAAAAATTCAACACTAGCTAAGAATAAAAAGAAGAAAAAAAAGAAAAGCTTTTTCTCGACATCACTCAAGGTATTCCTGGGGTTGGTCTTTATCGGGATTATCATTTTTGCCTATTTGGTATTTACCAACCCTGATAGTACTCAGGTGCCTAACGTGGTCGGTCAAGAGTTGTCCACAGCTCAGACTAAAATTGAGGGTGCTGGATTTAAGGTAGGTGAAGTTAAGGAAGTGGAAGATGACTCTGTCGATACAGGCAAGGTCGTAAAGACTGATCCTACAGCTGGAACCACACGAAAAGAAGGATCAAGCATTGATATCTATGTTTCTTCTGGTAGTAAAGGTTTCGCTTTGAAAGACTACAAAGGTAAAAATTATAAGGATGCCATTGAGGATTTAACTTCGAATTATGGCGTTTCTGAGGACCAAATTGATATTCAGCATGTCGAAGACGACAGTGCTGAAGAGGGAGAAATCCTATCTCAAAGTCCAGGTAAAAACAAGTCTTTCAATCCTAAGGATAGTAAGGCCAAGATTAAGTTCCGTGTGGCAACTCCTAAGACAGTTACCATGCCTGATGTGACTGGTTTGACGGTTTCAACAGCGGTTCAAACCTTGAATCGTAAGAGTATCTCAAGTAGTAGCATCGAGTATCATGACTATAATACTGGTGCTAAGTTAGACAAGGATAAGGTTCCTAGCAGTACAGAGGTCCTTTATCAAGATCCACAAGCTGGTACAAGTGTTGATGGTACAGTGATTCTCTATGTTTCGGTTGCAACAGCAAGTTCAAGCCTACAGTCAAGCTCAAGCAGTACGACACATTCGTCATCGACGAGCTCAAGTACTGAAAGCACAAGCTCTAGTACTGAAACACCGACAGAGGCTACTCACACAGACCAACAATAGTTTTTAATAATTGAGACATAATAAAGAGAGGTTCTTCAATCTCTCTTTTTTCTTATCTAGAGTTCTTGTCAATAGCTTAAAAGGCCTGCTTGCCAGGGGTCAGAGATTCTTTTATAATGAAGACATCACATATAGGAGAGACGCTATGAGAAACCGTAGAAAACTGAGAAGGTATATCATTACCTACGATATCGTCATGACGGTCCTGGCCCTGATTTCCATAGGTTTGGTTATCTTTGATTTAGTTGGCTTAATTTCAATTGGAAGGCGACCTTTCAGAGTGATAGATCAGTCTATAACGCTCATCTTTGCCATTGATTATGCGATTCGTTTCTCCCTGGCACCTCGTAAGCGAATTTTTGTTAAAACGCATGTATTAGACTTGTTGGCTATTATTCCCTACAATGAAGTCTTTACTTTCCTCCGTTTTTCAAGGGTGGGACGCTTTGCCAGATTGGCCAAACTCTCACGCTTAATTGGTTTGAGTAGCAAGCTCAAGCACATTTCCAATCGCATTAATCGCAGAAATGGCTTTTATTTTCTACTTTCGGTTAATAGTATTATCATCCTTATCAGTAGTGCCGTTATTGCCCGAGTAGAGCACCATAATTTTATTGATGCTATTTGGTGGTCTGTAGCAACGGTTACTACGGTAGGTTATGGCGATATCGTTCCTCGAACATTGGTAGGTAAGGCCGTTGCGGTCGTCCTTATGTTTAGTGGGATTGCCACTCTGGGGTTGTTAACAAGCTCTCTCAATAATATTTTTGTGCGGTCAGGTCGTCAGACTGAAAGAAAATTGGCTGAGATTGAGAAGGAGTTGGCAGAGCAGCGTGTCATACTGGAGGAAATCAGAAGTACGGTGCAACTCATAAATAGCAAAATGGACGAAACTGACGATTAAGATTTTTGAATGAAAGACGGTGTTTCCTTTAATGGAGGCACTTTTTTTGCTTTCTGCGGCTCCTTTTCTATCTTGCTTAGTCGGTGCTCAAACTGGGTCCTTTTGTCAATTGCCTTAAAATTTGATAGAATGAAGCCTGTATACTTTTATTTGAGAGGTCCTTATGACCAAATTTAATTTTTTCTTAGTGGTGGAAGCCCTGCTTTTGACTCTGGGTCTGATCACCATCTTTAATAATGATATTACCAGTTTTATTTTCATTCTGGTCTTGACCTTGTTGGCCGTTCGCTTTTTTAACAAGGAGTCCAAGAGTGACTTTGTCTTGACCATCAGTTTGATCTCACTTTTTCTGGTTTCCATGTGGAATATCTATGTGGTACTTGCTATCCTAGTGGGTGTGGCCTATGTCATGATAAACCATTTCTCACAGGTTAAGAAAAAGAATCGCTATGCCCTCATTCAATTCAAAGAAGATAATTTGAATCCTCGGGCTGTCCGAAATCAGTGGATTGGGACTCGTATGGAACCTGTCAGTGATCGTTATGACTTTGATGATATCAATATCATCCGTTTCTTTGGGACAGATGTGATTGATTTGACTCAGGTTATTGTTTCGGGGCGAGATAATGTCGTGATTTTGCAGAAACTGTATGGACCGACGACTATCTTGGTACCAATTGATGTTTCCGTTAAACTCAACATATCGGCAATCTATAGCTCTGTCACCTTCTTTAATGAAGATGAATACGACCTCCGTTATGAAAGCTTGACCTTGCAGGAGGCGGAGTATGAGCATGCTCATCGGACGGTTAAATTGATTCTCAATGTGGGAGCTGGACCAGTGGAGGTACGTCGCAAATGAAGAAACAGTACCTATTTTTAATCCTGATTTACTCGGTGGTTGTTTTGGTTGGCGTTACCCTTGTAGTGATGGATAGCTTTAACCTCAACTTTTCACTGGTTTTCGGCAATCTGTCTCAGGCCTTCCACTTCCTTTTTAACATGTTTTTTGTGGTTCTGAGTTTGCTCATTTTGCTTTATATTCTCTGGGCCATTGCCAATGATAACAGTATGCGTTCAGTCAATCAGGATTTACGCCGCATTATCAATAATCAACCAGTCAAACGTCAGGGAGATATTGAGTTAGACAAGAATATGATGCGCCTGTCTCATAAGATGCGTAAATTGACTAAGGACTTGCAGAAAACTGAGAATGCCCAAGCTCTACAAAGTCGTGATATTATCAAGAAGGAGAGAGGTCGTATTGCTCGGGACCTTCACGATACCGTTAGTCAGGAACTTTTTGCGGCTAGTATGATCTTATCTGGTGTATCTCAGATGGCGGATCAGCTAAGTAAGGAAGATTTGCATAATCAAATCCAGGCGGTTGAGGCTATGCTGACGGACGCTCAAAATGATATGCGTGTCTTGCTTTTGCATCTTCGTCCGACAGAGCTTGAGAACAAGACCTTGCAAGAAGGCTTGCAGATGATCCTTAAGGAATTAACCGATAAATCCAATATTCATGTCGTCTACAAGGATATGGTTAAGAAAGTGCCCAAGCGTATTGAAAATAATCTCTTTAGGATTGCCCAAGAGTTTATCTCTAATACCCTTAAACACGCCAAGGCTAGCCAGATAGAGGTTTATCTCTATCAAAATAGTCAGGAAATTCAATTGAAAATGTTGGATAATGGTGTTGGTTATGACTTAAATGCGTCGACTGACGAGATGAGTTATGGCTTGAAAAATATCCAAGAGCGTGTCGATGAAATGGCAGGAACTGTGCAGTTCCTATCAGCTAAAGGTAAGGGGACGTCTATTGATGTCCGTGTACCGATATTAAGAGGAGAAGACAATGTCGAATAAGATTAATGTGATTTTGGTCGATGACCATGAGATGGTCCGTTTGGGACTTAAGAGTTTCTTGAATCTCCAAGGAGATGTAGAAGTCGTTGGAGAGGCAGGGAATGGTCGAGAGGGTGTCGATCTTGCCTTGGAACTGCGTCCGGATGTCGTCGTTATGGACCTTGTTATGCCTGAATTAGATGGTGTTCAAGCGACTTTGGAATTGCTCAAAGAGTGGCCTGAAGCCAAGATTTTGGTTTTGACTAGCTATTTGGACAATGAAAAAATTTACCCAGTCATTGAAGCTGGTGCCAAAGGCTATATGCTTAAAACCAGCAGTGCGGCAGAGATACTCAATAGTATCCGAAAGGTTTACCGTGGTGAAGAAGCTATCGAAACTGAGGTGGACAATAAGATTAAATACCATGATAGTCATCCGGACCTACACGACGACTTGACGGCACGTGAACGTGATATCTTGGCCCTTCTGGCTAAGGGGTATGACAATCAAACTATTGCTAATGAGCTATTTATTTCATTGAAGACCGTTAAAACTCACGTGTCTAATATCCTTGGAAAACTTAATGTCGATGACCGTACTCAGGCTGTTGTTTATGCCTTTAGACATCATTTGGTTTCGCAGGATGATGAATAAAGCTATCAACTAAGTTTGTTATCTAGGGGTCAGGGAGGGGGATCATAACTATTAACCCTAACTCGGATTTTGCGAGTCAAATTCTTTGACTTTATTTCTAGCAAAACATATAATTAAACCATCCTAAAACTTTTCTTTTTTCATATGAGGTTGAAGCGACCTCATATCATCTATCTAAGTTCGCTTAGATGATGAAATCTCCTAACTCCTAGCAATCGGTATTTCCGGTTGCTTTTTTTGAAAAAAAGTTTAAAAAAAGTGTTGACAGCCCACTAGTTTTTCTGTAGAATAATAAGAGTCTTTTGGGGTATAGCCAAGCGGTAAGGCAAGGGACTTTGACTCCCTCATGCGTTGGTTCGAATCCAGCTACCCCAGTTCTACCTGAGGGTAGAGACACAGATTATGGTCCGTTGGTCAAGGGGTTAAGACACCGCCTTTTCACGGCGGTAACACGGGTTCGAATCCCGTACGGACTATAAGTACCAGCTAGAGAAAGCTGGTTTTTTTGTGTCCTTTTTGATAAAATAGAGGGGTTGACTGGCCTAGGTCAGTCATTTTATACCACTTTAAAATCATAAATAACGAGACCTCGACCCGAAGAAAAACCTTTGTTTTGTGATGGCTGTCAGATGATGATAAGCCCTTGGTCGAGTCGTAGTTTTATTTGAAGAAGTAAACAGATAATAAGGAAATGCAATGACATACTATAACGTTGGAAAGATTGTAAATACACAGGGCTTGCAGGGTGAACTTCGTGTTTTATCTGTAACAGATTTTGCGGATGAACGTTTTAAGAAGAAGAGTGTCCTAGCCCTTTTTGATGACAAAGATAATTACATCATGGATGTCGAGATTGCGAGTCACCGTAAACATAAAAACTTTGATATCGTTAAGTTCAAAGGGCTTTACCATATCAATGATGTAGAGAAGTACAAAGGTTGTAGCCTCAAGATTGCTGAGGAAAATCTAACAGACCTTGATGATGGGGAATTTTACTATCATGAAATCATTGGACTTGATGTTTATGAAGGTGATACTTTGATTGGTCAGGTCAAAGAGATTCTCCAACCGGGTGCTAATGATGTTTGGGTAGTAAAACGTAAAGGCAAGAAAGATTTGCTCTTGCCATATATCCCACCTGTAGTTCTTGATGTTGATGTTGCAGCTGGCCGTATTGAGGTTGAGCTCATGGAAGGATTAGACGATGAAGATTGATATCTTGACCCTATTTCCAGATATGTTTGCTCCTTTAGAACATTCCATTGTTGGTAAGGCAAAGGATAAGGGGCTTCTAGAAATCAACTATCACAATTTCCGTGAAAATGCGGAGAAGGCTCGTCATGTAGATGACGAACCTTACGGTGGTGGACAAGGCATGTTGCTTCGTGCCCAGCCAATTTTTGATACCTTTGACAAGCTAAATGTCACTAAGCCTCGCGTTATTCTCCTAGATCCTGCGGGGCGTACCTTTGATCAGGCCTATGCAGAAGAATTGGCGCAAGAAGAGGAACTGGTCTTTATCTGTGGCCATTATGAGGGCTATGATGAGCGCATCAAAACTTTGGTGACAGACGAGATTTCCTTGGGAGACTTTGTCTTGACTGGGGGAGAGCTGGCTGCTATGACTATTGTAGATGCCACTGTCCGTTTGATTCCTGAGGTTTTAGGTAAGGAAGCTAGTCATAAGGATGATAGTTTCTCATCAGGGCTTTTGGAATTTCCACAGTACACTCGCCCAGCTGAGTTTCGTGGCATGAAGGTGCCAGATGTGCTCTTGTCAGGTCACCATGTCAATATTCGACGTTGGCGTATGGAGCAGAGTTTGCGTAAGACCTGGGAGCGTCGACCAGATCTTTTGGAAAACTATGATTTTACGGATGAAGAACGTCAGATTTTAGAAGAGATAAAAGCAGAAGGAAAATAAAATGTCAGAAGAAAAGATTTATGATATTACCATTATCGGTGGTGGACCAGTAGGACTTTGGGCTGCCTTTTATGCTGGACTACGTGGCATGACTGTTAATATTATTGAGAGTCTGTCAGAACTTGGTGGACAGCCTGCCATTCTCTACCCTGAGAAGAAAATCTATGATATTCCTGCCTTTCCTCAAACAACAGGTGCGGAATTGACAGAAAACCTCTTGACTCAGCTTAAGCGTTTTGAAGACCGTGTCAGCATTCATTTGAAAGAGGAAGTTCAAACCTTTGAAAAGACCGATGGTATCTTCACAATTACTACTAGTAAGGGCCAACACTTGTCTAAGGCTATCGTCATTGCCTGTGGAAATGGTGCCTTCGCCCCACGTCCTTTAGGTGTGGATAATGAAGAAGATTATGCGGATAATAACTTGTTCTATAATGTGCATAGCCTGGATCAATTTGCTGGCAAGAAGGTTGTGATTGCTGGTGGTGGGGATTCAGCTGTTGACTGGGCCAATCACCTAGATGGGATTGCTGAGAGCGTGACTTTGATTCACCGACGTGATGCTTTTCGTGCCCATGAGCATAGTGTAGAGCTTCTTCATCAATCATCAGTTAATGTGATGACACCTTATGTACCCCTTGAAATCAAGGGTGAAAGTGGTCTTGCCAAAAGTTTGACTGTTCAAAAAGTGAAGTCAGATGAAGTTGTGGAATTGCCGCTTGATGCCCTTATTGTTAGCTTTGGCTTCTCAACCAACAATAAAAACCTTCGTAACTGGAATGTTGACTTTAAACGCTCTAGCATTACTGTCAATGCCCAGTTTGAAACTTCACAAGAAGGTATTTATGCTATTGGTGATGCAGCAGAATATGAAGGCAAGATTGACTTGATTGCTGTGGGAATGGGTGAAGCCCCTATCGCTATCAACCAAGCCATCCAATATATTGATCCAGATGGTAAGAATCGTCCGGTTCACTCAACATCGTTAATTGAAGAATAATGTCAAAAGAAGGAAAGTCGCAAAAGAAGACTTTGTCTTCAATCTAAGGAGAGACTTGTCTCTCTTTTTTCATGTCTAAAAACGTGGTATAATACACCTATGGCTACAACGAAAAAAACGAAAAAAGGGACGGCTTCTAAGAACGGTAAGAAGCGTCTTACAAAAGCAGAATTAGACAGACAGAAGGCGATTAAGCGAATGCTATGGACCTTCTTTTTTGCCTTTGTCTTAATTTTCCCAGTCTTTCGATTGGGTTTCTTTGGGGTTACCCTCTATAATCTCTTTCGAGTATTTGTGGGGAGTATGGCTTACCCCTTAATTTTTGCTATATATGTTTATCTCTTTGGCTTTAAATTGTTACGTAAACACAGTAACTATGTCACAGGATTTTGGATGGTCTTCGCGGGGCTCTTGTTGGAGTTTCATGCCTATCTCTTTAGTCTAGATCGTATGAACGGTCTGGATATTTTCCCTGGTACCAAGGACTTGCTTTTTGGGGAACTTGTGAGTGTGCAAGTCGCTCGTTTTGCGGGTGGTGGTATGTTGGGGGCTCTTCTGTATCAACCGATTTCCTTCCTCTTTTCAAATATCGGTAGCTTCATGATTGGGGTATTGATTATTCTCTTAGGGGCTTTCATTCTTAGCCCTTGGGATGTCTTGGATATCATGGAGTATGCTAAGGAAGCTTGGCAGAAAGGGGCTGAGAAGCGTTTGGAACGGACGGCTCAACGTCAGGAGAAGAAGGCAGAACGTCAGGCTCAGAAAGAACGTGAAGCAAAAGAACGTGCCGAAGCCGAGCGTCTGGCTGATTTGACTGTCGACGAGGAGACGGGAGAAATCTTGGATGATGCCGCTGAGGCCTTGCCACAAGAAGCTGAGATTTTTGCACCCGAACCTGAAATCAGTGATTATGCCTCTGAGGATTACTATGATAATCTGCCTCCAGAGGATTATGAGGATTTCCAAGAAGATTATGCACCTTATCCAGAGGATGTGCCAAGCGATGAGTTTCCCCCATCTATGGTGGTTGAGGGAGATGACGTACCAGTCGAGGTTGATTTCACGCCTAAGGAACTCCTGCAGTATAAATTACCTCATATAGATCTCTTTGCACCTGATAAGCCTAAGAGTCAATCTAAAGAGAAGAACATCGTTCGTAAGAATATTCGAATCTTAGAAGATACCTTCAAGAGTTTCAATATTGATGTCAAGGTTGAGCGGGCTGAAATTGGACCGTCAGTGACCAAGTATGAGGTCAAGCCTGCTGTTGGGGTCCGTGTCAATCGCATTTCAAATCTAGCAGATGACTTGGCTCTGGCTCTAGCTGCGAAAGATGTTCGTATTGAGGCACCTATTCCTGGAAAATCTTTGGTTGGTATCGAAGTGCCTAATTCAGAGATTGCAACGGTTTCTTTCCGTGAACTTTGGGAACAGTCCAAGACGGATCCTAATAAGCTCTTGGAGGTTCCCCTTGGTAAGGCGGTTGACGGTTCGGCTCGTAGCTTTGATTTGGGTCGGATGCCTCACTTACTAGTCGCTGGATCTACGGGTTCTGGTAAATCGGTTGCGGTTAACGGTATTATCTCTAGTATTCTTATGAAGGCTCGTCCTGATCAGGTGAAGTTCCTCATGGTCGATCCTAAGATGGTTGAACTTTCAGTTTACAATGATATTCCTCATCTCCTTATCCCTGTAGTGACCAACCCACGTAAGGCCGCCAAGGCTCTTCAAAAAGTGGTAGATGAGATGGAGAATCGTTACGAACTCTTTAGTAAGTTTGGCGTGCGTAACATTGCTGGCTACAATGCCAAGGTGGAAGACTGGAACGCTCAGTCGCAAGAAAAACAGATTCCTCTGCCTTTAATTGTGGTTATCGTTGATGAGTTGGCTGACTTGATGATGGTAGCCAGTAAGGAAGTGGAAGATGCCATCATTCGTCTGGGACAAAAAGCACGTGCTGCGGGAATTCACATGATTCTCGCCACTCAACGTCCATCGGTTGATGTTATCTCTGGATTGATTAAGGCCAATGTGCCATCTCGTGTGGCTTTTGCGGTGTCTTCGGGAACAGATAGTCGTACCATTTTAGATGAAAATGGGGCAGAAAAGCTACTCGGACGTGGGGATATGCTTTTCAAACCGATTGATGAAAACCACCCTGTTCGTCTGCAAGGTTCCTTCATCTCTGACGATGACGTAGAACGTATTGTGACCTTTATCAAGGATCAGGCTTCAGCTGACTATGATGAGAGCTTTGATCCTGGTGAAGTTTCTGAAAATGATTTTGGTGGAGGTTCCTCTGCCAATGGTGGTAGCTCAGAAGGTGACCCACTCTTTGAAGAGGCCAAGGCTTTGGTCCTTGAAACACAAAAAGCAAGTGCTTCCATGATTCAACGTCGTCTGTCAGTTGGTTTCAACCGTGCCACTCGTTTGATGGAAGAGTTGGAAGAAGCAGGCGTTATCGGACCAGCTGAAGGTACCAAACCACGTAAGGTTTTGATGACTCAAGAATAATGGACTGGAAAGAGTCTCAAGCCTAGTTCTAAAGGAATTAAAATCGACAAAAGAAATGAGAAAAATGAGTGTTTTGCCATTTATTTTCTCATTCTTTTTTTATGTTCAAAATAGACCAAAAAATTGCAAAATATTCCATAAGAACGCTTACAAAACGAACATTTTCTGCTATAATAGGAGAAAAAGTGAGTAACAAAAACTAAGGAGTAAAAAATGGACAATTTATTAACCGTTCATTTTCATAGTATGCATGGCGACTATTCCAGATACAGTATGTGGAAGTGGCTAGATGGTTATTGGGGCGAAGAAGCCCATTTTTCACGTGAGGATGATTTTGGCCTTGTTGGTCAGGTTACTTCTCCCTCCAATCGTTTTATTGATTCTGTCAATCTTTTGGTCAAAACGGAAGACTGGTCGAGGCAAACACATGATTACCGTGTCCGACGCTTCCTAGGGGATGCTCCCAATGCTATTTGGATAGTTGAAGGTGATCCAACGGTTTATTATTCTAAACAGGCAGCCTTGACTAGCCATAGTTTCGAAGGTCGTGACCAGCATGCCTTTGATATGGCTCTTCGTAGACAGGAATTTGATCAGAAGTGGGGCTTTCAAGGTTGGTTAGGTCATAAGTATGAAAAAGGGGCTACAGAGTTTCGCCTTTGGTCACCTCTAGCTCGTCGTGTGAAGCTCTTGCTTTTTAAAAAGGGCAGTAAAAACCCTAAGATCATTAAGATGAGCCGAGGAACCAGTATCAATAAGGACCGTCATGAGATGAATACTCACGGTGTTTGGAGTGCCACTGTCAAAAAGGATTTGGATGGGGTAGCCTACCAATTTCGTGTGTATCATGAGGAAAGCTTCTATCAGGATACAAGAGACCCCTACAGTATTGCCCTTAGCTTAGATAATAAAAAAAATTTGGTGGTCAATCCTAAGAGACTTGTCCCAAGAGGGTATGAAAAGGTTACTAAGCAAAAAGCGAGCTGGCGTAAGGCAAATGCTTGCTCATCCGTAATCTGTGAAATGCACCTCCGTGACTTCTCGATTTCAGAGACGTCTGGGGTTAAGAAGTCCTATAGAGGAACCTATCTAGGTGCTTGTCAGAAAGGGACTAGAAATGCCCATGGAGATGTGACTTGTTTTGATTACCTCAAACGTATGGGCTACAACTATGTCCAACTGCAACCAGTCTTTGATCACCATAAAACCTATGATAAAGATGGTAAGCTTCTCTACAACTGGGGCTATGATCCTGAGAATTACAATGTTCCGGACCGTCAGTTTGCTGCTGATCAGAAGAATCCTGTGGCACCGATTTTAGAGCTTAAGAGAATGATTCAGGCCTACCATGAGGCAGGAATTGGGGTCATCATGGATGTGGTATATAACCATACTTACTCTTCTTATAGCTCTCCGTTCCAACTATCTGTGCCGGCTTATTACTACCGTATGCATGACAATGGGTCTTTCCAAGATGGATCAGGCTGTGGAAATGAAACAGCCAGTGAAAAGGAAATGTACCGTAAGTATATGATTGATTCTTTGACCTATTGGGCAGAAGAATTTGGAGTGGATGGTTTCCGCTTTGACCTCATGGGCTTACATGATGTCGAAACGATGAAAGCCGTTCGTTCGGCTATGGATGATATTGATCCTAGGATTCTTCTTTATGGTGAAGGATGGGATATGGGAATTGGACTTCCTGTAGACCAAAAGGCCAAGAAGGATAATGCAGCCTTGATGCCTAGAATCGGATTTTTCAATGACAATGCGCGTGATGCGGTCAAGGGAGCAGAGGTCTATGGGCACATCAGTAATGGCTATGTGTCTGGAGCTCCATTGGAAGATCAGATTGCCAAGAGTCTGCTTGGTAGCCGTGGTTTTGTAAACTACCTCATGCCTGGTCAGGTCCTCAACTATATCGAAGCGCATGACAACTACAATTTGAATGATTTGATGCACCATTTGCATCCACATGATTCGCCAGAGGATATTGAAAAACGTATCTACTTGGCTAATGCCCTCAATCTGACTATGCAGGGGATGTGTTTCATGCAATTGGGACAAGAATTCCAGCGTAGTAAGATGGTTGCAACAGGTGAAGATGGAAATTACACGGAAGCGGATGTTAAGCGTGCCATGAATAGCTACAATGCCCCTGATGCTGTTAATCAGGTGGATTGGAATCAAGTGACTCTTAAGAAAGACTTGGTTGCTAAAGTTGCCAAATTAATTGAGCGTAAGCAAACCGTACAAGAATTTTCATATCGTTCATATGCAGATATTTACGATAATCTCTATGTCGCAAAAGCTGAGTATGATTCAGGTATTGTTGAATTACATATTTCTGGAAAATTACGTAAGACTTTTGTGTTCGATAATATGAAAAAAGATTTGGAGATTTACTGACAAGAATGTCAAAAAATGTTATAATACAGTAAACGCTTACATAAGTGGTTTTGTTTACTTGTAAGCCCTATCGGTCTGAAGGGTTTTCTAGTGTATTTACATATATTTCAATGTTTTAATTTCTTGATAGTTAGAACTATCAAGGCTAGTTTAAGAAAGGAGTGATGGTATGAATCTCGATGAAGCCATGTACACATTTGGAACAGGTGAGAACTTCCACCTTCAGAATTATTTGGGTGTGCATGAATTAGAGGGAGAAGAAGGTTTTATCTTCCGTGTGTGGGCCCCTCATGCTGAGCAGATTCAGGTAATTGGAGATTTCACAGGTTGGTTTGATGAACCTCTGGATATGACCAAAAACCATATCGGTGTTTGGGAGGCAACTTCAGCTCTCCCAGAGGAAGGACAACTCTATAAGTTCTTGGTGAAACGTAAGGGAGGTCAAGTCGTCGAAAAGATGGATCCTTTTGCGACTTACTTAGAGCCTCGTCCTGGAACAGGAGCTGTGATTCGTAAGAAGAAAACTAAGAAGTGGAAGGATGGCCTTTGGATGGGTCGTCGTAAACGCTTTGGTTTCCAAAAACGTCCGGTTAATATCTATGAAGCTCATGCATCATCTTGGAAACTAAAAGAGGATGGTCAACCTTATACTTTCAAAGAATTGAAAGAAGAGTTGATTCCATATTTGGTTGAGATGAACTATACCCACGTGGAATTCATGCCACTCATGGCTCATCCTCTTGGGATGAGTTGGGGTTACCAGCTTATGGGTTACTTTGCTTTTGAGCATACCTATGGCACACCAGAAGAATTTCAAGATTTCGTAGAAGCATGTCACCAGAATAATATCGGTGTCTTGGTAGACTGGGTCCCAGGTCACTATACACAGAATGACGATGCTTTGGCCTACTTCGATGGTACACCAACTTTCGAATATCAGGATCATGATCGAGCTCATAACTATCGTTGGGGCGCACTTAACTTTGACTTAGGAAAAAATCAAGTTCAGTCTTTCCTTATTTCAAGTGCTCTTTACTGGATTGAAAATTATCATATCGATGGTATCCGAGTGGATGCAGTATCTAACATGCTCTATTTGGACTATGATGAAGGTCCATGGATGCCTAACAAGGACGGTGGAAATCGTAACTTGGAAGGCTACGGCTTCCTTCAAAAACTCAATCGTGAAATTAAAAAACGCTATCCAGATGTTATGATGGTTGCGGAAGAATCAACTGCAGCAACGCCAATCACCCAACCGATTGAAGAAGGTGGTCTAGGTTTCGACTTCAAATGGAATATGGGTTGGATGAACGATATCCTCAAATTCTACGCAGAAGATCCAGTTTACCGTCAGTATGACTTCAATCTGATGACCTTCAGTTTCATGTATTGCTTCAATGAAAACTATGTTCTACCTTTCTCACATGATGAAGTGGTTCATGGTAAGAAGAGCATGATGCATAAGATGTGGGGTGACCGCTATAATCAATTTGCTGGTCTTCGTAACCTCTATGCTTACCAACTCTGTCACCCAGGTAAGAAATTGCTCTTTATGGGTTCTGAGTTTGGTCAATTCTTGGAGTGGAAGTTTGATTATCAACTCGAATGGGGTAATCTTGAAGATGAGATGAACCAGAAGATGCAGGCCTTTACTAGCCATATGAATGCTTTCTACAAGGACCATAAATCTCTCTGGCAGATTGATGATTCTTACGATGGTATTGAGATTATCGATGCGGATAACCGTGCTGAAAGTGTTCTTTCCTTCATTCGTAAAGATGATAAAGGCGATAAGGGTGACTTCCTCGTCTGTGTCTTCAACCTAGCTCCAGTGGAACGTCAAAACTTCACTATTGGATTGCCAGTAGCTGGTATCTACCAAGAAGTGCTTAACACTGAGATGGAAGAATTCGGTGGCGTTTGGAAAGAAGGAAATCCTGAAACCCGTACCCAAAAAGCGAAGTGGAAGGACTATGAAAATACCCTTAGCTTCACCCTACCTGCTCTAGGAGCAAGTATCTGGCGTGTAAAACGTCGTTTGAAATAAAGGGTAGACTTAAACGTGTACACGATTTGTTTTTCGGGGTGATAGATAGAAAATCACAATTCTAAGATGCTTTTGATTTTCGAACTGTTACTATTAGTGAAAAACTTACTTTAATTGTCATAATCAGTTTCGACTGATTATCTCGTCATCCTTTTTGGGATGAAACTAAAAATCATGAGGGGGACTATTCATGAAAAATGAAATGTTGGCTTTGATCCTTGCTGGTGGGCAAGGAACTCGTCTTGGAAAATTGACCCAAAGTATTGCCAAACCAGCTGTTCAGTTTGGTGGACGCTACCGTATCATTGACTTTGGTTTGTCAAACTGTGCCAATTCAGGGATTAACAATGTTGGTGTCATTACACAGTATCAACCACTTGCTTTGAACAACCATATCGGAAATGGTTCAAGTTGGGGCTTGGATGGTGTTAACTCTGGTGTATCAATTCTTCAACCTTACTCAGCTAGTGAAGGTAATCGTTGGTTTGAAGGTATCAGCCACGCTATTTACCAAAACATTGACTATATCGACAGCATCAATCCTGAATACGTTTTAATCTTGTCTGGTGACCATATTTACAAGATGGACTATGATGATATGCTCCAAGCACACAAAGACAACAACGCGAGTCTTACTGTAGCAGTTCTTGATGTACCACTTAAGGAAGCTAGCCGTTTCGGTATCATGAACACTGACGCTAATAACCGTATCGTCGAATTTGAAGAAAAACCTGAAAATCCTAAATCAACTAAGGCATCAATGGGTATTTACATCTTTGACTGGAAACGTCTTCGCAACATGTTGGTTTCAGCTGAAAAGAGTGCCGTTGATATGTCAGACTTTGGTAAGAACGTTATCCCAGCTTATCTTGAAACAGGTGAAAGCGTCTTTGCTTATGAATTTGAAGGCTATTGGAAAGACGTAGGTACCATCGAATCCCTTTGGGAAGCAAACATGGAGTACATTTCTCCTGAAAATGCCTTGGATAGTCGTAACCGTCAATGGAAAATTTACTCACGTAACGTGATTGCTCCACCAAACTTCTTTGGTGAACATGCCCATGTTGAGGATTCCCTTGTAGTCGACGGTTCAATAGTTGATGGAACTGTTAAACATTCTGTGCTTTCAACAAGTGCGCAAATCCGTGAAGGAGCAGTTGTTGAGGATTCAGTAATCATGAGTGGTGCAGTCATTGGTAAAGGTGCAAAAATTAAACGTGCTATTATCGGTGAAGGTGCACACATTTCTGAGGGTGTGGAAATTGACGGTACAGAAGAAGTGCAAGTCGTAGGATACAATGAAGTAGTGGGGGTACCAAAAGATGAAGATTGATAAATATTCTGCAATTCTAGGAAATACCGTAGGATTCCATGACATGGATGGTTTGACTGAGCACCGTCCTATTGCCACCCTACCATTTGGTGGAAAATATCGCCTCATCGACTTCCCATTGTCTAACTTGGCTAACGCTGGTATCCGTAGCGTCTTTGGTATCTTCCAAAACGAAAACATCAGTTCTGTTTTCGACCACATTCGTTCAGGTCGTGAGTGGGGCTTGTCAACACTCCTCAGCCACTACTACCTTGGTATTTATAACACTCCAGTTGAAAGTTCAACTGTTGATGAAGAATACTATCGTCAAATTTTGACTTACCTTAAACGTTCAGGTTCAGACCAAACGGTAGCGCTTAACAGTGATGTTTTGGTCAACATTGATCTTAACCAAGTTTTCCACCTCCACAATACAACAGAACAAAAAGTTACTGTGGTCTACAAAAAACTTCCTAAAGAACTCATTTCAGATGTAAACAGCATTTTGGAAATTGATGAATCTGACAAAGTGCTTAGCCATGAGCTCTTCCAGGGTGGAGATAAAGAAGCTTACAATATGTCTACAGACATCTTTGTTGTGGATACACCATTCTTGATTGCAAAATTGGAAGAAGAAGCAGCTAAAGAAGAACCACGTAAGCTTCGTTATGTACTTCGTGATTTGGCAGTTGCTGAAAATGCTTTTGCTTACGAGTACACTGGTTACCTTTCAAATATCCACTCAGTGAAAGCATACTTTGATGCTAACTTGGATATGTTGGAATCACACAAATTCTATAAACTTTTTGCACCAAACCAAAAAGTTTATACAAAAGTTAAAAATGAAGAGCCAACATACTATTCAGACTCTTCAGAAGTTAAGCTTTCACAATTTGCATCTGGTTCGATTGTACGAGGAAAAGTTGAGAACTCAGTGATTTCACGTAATGTTGATTTGTCTGAAGGTTCTAGTGTGAGCCATTCAATTCTCTTCCCACGTGTTAAAGTTGCCAAGGGCGCGACAGTTGAATACGCTATTGTGGATAAAGGTGTTGAAATTGCTGAAGGTGTTACGATTCGAGGTACAGAAAACAACCCAGTTGTCATCAAAAAAGGTAGCGTTGTAACAGAGGATATTGTACGATGAAAATTTTATTTGTAGCAGCAGAGGGTGCTCCTTTCGCTAAAACTGGCGGTTTGGGTGACGTTATCGGTGCTCTTCCTAAATCTCTAGTCAAAAATGGTCACGAAGTTGCCGTAATTCTCCCATATTATGATGTGGTTTCGGCTAAATTTGGCGATCAGGTTGAAGACCTTGGCTTCTTCTATACAAATGTTGGTTGGCGTCGTCAATATGTCGGCATCAAGAAAATCGTTCGCGATGGTGTGACTTTCTACTTCATTGATAATGAGCAGTATTTCAACCGTGGTACGGTATACGGTGAGTGGGACGATGGTGAGCGTTTCGGCTTCTTCCAAATGGCTGCCCTTGAGTTGATGGAAAAAGTGGACTTTATTCCAGATATTCTCCATGCTCATGACTACCACACAGGCATGATTCCATTCCTTCTTAAGGAAAAATACCATTGGATTCAAGCTTACCAAGGTATTAAGACAGTCTTCACTATCCACAATATTGAGTTCCAAGGTCAATTTGACAGTGGTATGCTTTGGGAAATCTTTGGTGTTGGTTACGAGCGTTATGCTGATGGTACCCTCCGTTGGAATGATTGCCTCAACTGGATGAAAGCAGCTGTTCTTTACGCAGACCGTGTCACAACAGTTTCACCATCATATGCTGGTGAAATCCAAACACCTGAATTTGGTAAAGGCCTTGATCAAATCATGCGCATGGAATCTGGTAAGTTATCTGGTATTGTTAATGGTATCGATACGGACCTCCTTGATCCAGAAACAGATACTCACATTCCTTATCATTTCTCAGTGGATGATTTGTCAGGTAAAGCCAAAGACAAGGCAGCTCTTCAAGATCGTGTTGGACTTCCAGTTCGTGAAGACGTTCCATTGATTGGTATTGTCTCTCGTTTGACTGACCAAAAAGGTTTCGATTTGGTGGTAAATGAACTTCACAACATCTTGCAACATGATGTTCAGATTGTTCTTTTGGGTACTGGTTATAGCGACTATGAGAATTCTTTCTCTTGGTTCGCTCATGCTTACCCAGAAAAAATGTCTGCCAACATTACTTTCAACTTAGAGTTGGCTCAACAAATTTATGCTGGTTGTGACATTTTCCTTATGCCTTCAGCCTTTGAACCATGTGGCCTCTCTCAAATGATGTCTATGCGCTATGGTACCTTGCCAGTGGTTAGTGAGGTTGGTGGTCTTCGTGACACCGTTGAACCTTACAACCCTGTGACAGGCTCAGGTACAGGCTTCTCATTTGGTAACTTCTCAGGTTACTGGATGGTTCAAACCCTTGAAAAAGCTCTCGATGTTTACGAAAACAACGCTGATGCTTGGAAACAACTCCAGCACAATGCGATGACACGTGACTTCTCATGGGATACAGCAAGTTTGGCATATGTTGATTTGTACAAACAATTAGTATAATTCCAAAGATAACTTTTCTCGCAAGGGAAAAGTTATCTTCGTGTAAAGCGTTTGAAAACGCTTCTAAAATTATTTAGCCCCTAAGTTTTGCTTGGCAGAGATTATAGAGAAAGCGTCTAAAAGTCTGAATAGAAGAATAACTCTAATCGTGTTATAATATAATTGACTGTTTTGACAGTTTTGTAAATAAAGATTTTGAAATGTCTGTTTCGAATCTTGTCTGGCAAGGTTTGGAAGTTTGAGTAAAATTTCCAATTCCCTCTTATCTGAATAGATACCTGTAAGAAGTGTATTGAAGATAAGGAAGTAGTAAGAAAGGATTTCTATGCAACTCGAAAATTTAACAAAAGAACAATTCATCCGTGACTTTAAGGATACTCTCCATCAAGAGCAGTTGATTAAAGTTGCTAAGGCCACACCAACGGAGATTTTTACTGCCTTGGCTGGTTTGATCCGTAAATATTACACAAATACATGGATTGAACGTAACCATGCACTTTCAGACAATCAAGAAAAAATTGCTTACTACTTCTCGATTGAATTTCTTTCAGGTCGTATGTTGGAAACTAACCTTCTCAACCTTGGTATTCTTGACCTTGTTAAAGAGGGATTCGCAGAACTTGATATTGACTTCCGTGAAGTTGTAGAAGCTGAGCATGACATGGCACTTGGTAATGGTGGTCTTGGTCGTTTGGCTGCTGCCTTCATGGATTCACTTGCGACTACTGGTTATCCTGGTTTTGGTAACGGTCTTCGTTACCGCTATGGACTATTTAAACAACGTATTGTTGATGGTTACCAGGTGGAATTACCAGATGGTTGGTTTGGTTCTACAGGTAATGTTTGGGAAACACGTAAAGACCACGATATTGTCTATGTGAAACTCTTTGGTGATGTGGTTCTTGAAAGCAATGAAGATGGTCGCTTTGTCCCAACTTATAAGAATGCTCAAGTCCTTCGTGCCGTACCTTATGATGTGCCGCAAATTGGTTATAAAAATGGTGTGATTAACAATCTTCGCCTTTGGGATGTTGAAATTCCTGAAGAATATGAGTTGGATTACCCAACATTGGAAGCACGCCGTCGTGTGAAAGATATTACTGCCATTCTTTATCCAGATGATTCAACAATTGAAGGTAAAAAATTGCGTTTGGTTCAAGAGTACTTCATGACAAGTGCCGGTCTCCAAACAATCATCAAATCTTACCTCAAGATGGGCTTGCCATTGAAAGATATCCACGAAAAAGTATCTGTTCACATCAATGATACCCACCCTGCGGTTGCACCAGCTGAATTTATGCGTCTTCTCCTTGATGAATATGGTCTTTCATGGGAAGATGCTTGGAATGCGACTGTTAAGACTATGAGCTACACTAACCACACTATTCTTCAAGAAGCCCTTGAAAAATGGGATCAACAGCTCTTCAAACGTGTCCTTCCACGTGTTTACCAAATCATCTTGGAAATCGACAACCGTTACATTGCTGAAATGGCTGGACGTGGTATTGCTGCGGATGTTATCGAACGTACTCGTATCGTTAAGGATGGTCAAGTTCATATGGCTAACTTGGCTATCATCGGTGGTCACTCAGTTAACGGGGTTGCCAAACTTCATACCGAACTTCTTAAAGAAGATACACTTCACGATTTCTATACTATTTATCCTGAAAAATTCAATAACAAGACAAATGGTATCGTTCAACGTCGTTGGACACAAATTGCAGCTCCTGAACTTTCAGCAGCCATTGATGACGTGATTGGTGATGGTTGGCGTAACGACATCCATGAGCTTGAAAATCTTACAACTTACTTGGATGACAAGGAAGTCTTGAACCAGTTCTATCAAGTTAAGAAGACTGCTAAACAACGTTTGGCAGACTACATCAAAGAAACAACAGGCCTAGAAGTGTCTACAGATACTATCTTTGATGTTCAAGTGAAACGTCTTCACGCTTACAAACGTCAATTGCTTAACCTTCTCCACATCATCAAACTTTATTGGGATCTGAAAGATAATCCAGATAAAGACATGGTACCTCGTGTATTCATCTTTGGTGCCAAAGCTGCCCCTGGTTATCACTTCGCTAAATCTGTTATCAAACTTATCAACGAAGTTGCCAATCTTGTTAACAATGATGAAAGCCTCCAAGGAAAACTTAAAGTGGTCTTCCTTGAAAACTACCGTGTCAGCCTTGCGGAACTTATCATTCCAGCAGCAGATGTCTCTGAACAAATCTCATTGGCTTCTAAAGAAGCATCTGGTACCTCAAACATGAAATTCATGATGACTGGTGCTATTACCTTGGCAACACTTGACGGTGCCAACATTGAAATCAAGGACGAAGTAGGCGATGAGAATGTTGTTATCTTCGGTATGGACAAGGACGAAGTTTATGAACACTATGCACGTCACGATTACTACTCTCGTGCAGTTTATGAAAATAACACAGTCATTCGTCGTGTCGTCGATACTTTTGTTAACGGTACGATTCCAAATGCTCAAGCTGAAGGTACTGAAATTTACGAAGCCCTCATCACCCACAACGATGAGTACTTCCTCTTGGAAGACTTCGCTGCTTATGTAGAAGCTCAAGAGAAAATCGATGCACTTTATCGTGATCATGACAAGTGGGCACGTATGAGCTTGGCTAATATTGCTAAATCTCATAAATTCACTTCGGATGATACGATTACAGAGTATGCTAAAGAAATTTGGGAATTGAAAAAATAGGCGATAGCTTATGAATCACAAAAAAGATAGCGACTAGAAATGGTCGTTGTCTTTTATTTTTTTAAGAAGAGAGATGACTGAGACAGATAAGCAGCATTTAGAGTGTCTGTTACAGTAGGAGTTTGTCCCTAGCTTAATCCAAGCCCTTAAAACTTGCACTTACTTATCAAGATGTTATAATGACCTATAGGTATAAGCATCAGAAAAAGGGGGAAAATTTATGGCTTTACGCAGCCAATTAATTACCAAAGAGTTTCCAGAATTAGATAGGGTAGAGCGTTTAAACAACGAGGCCTTTCCAGAAGAAGAACGTATTCCATTAAGTGAGTTTTTACAATTGGATGGTCGTGATGATTATCATTTCTTTGCCTTTTATGACGAGGATGATTTTGTTGGATTTGCCTCAGTTCTCTATAATGCCAAAGTTTTTTATGTGAGTTTCTTTGCCATCGTACCTCAAATGCGGAGTCATGGCTACGGAAGTGAGATTATTGATAAACTGGTGGACTTTTATGGACCATCGCGTTCTATGGTCTTGGAAGTAGAGCGCTTGGATGAACCTAACGACAATCCTGAGCAACGTGTGGCGCGTTGGGATTTCTATAAGCGTAATGGTTTTAAGACTTCCAATGCCTTCTTGGAATATGAAGGTTTGAGCTTTGAGATTCTCTATCGTGGCGATCACTTTGACGAAAAAGCCTACAGAGACATATTCCACAAACTTCAGGAAAATGCTTATTTTGATTTTAGTATCAAACATCGTCACTTGAGCGATTTATAAAGAATCTAGTTAAGCAGGTCTTAGTTGGCCTGTTTTTCATTTATTTTCAGGCTTTACCAATCGTTTTCAGATTAATTTGGAGTCCTATGCTATAATAGAAGTACTATGAAGAAAGTAATTTTACAGTATCTGGCAAGTGCCCTGGCTGTAATCCTCATACTTGGTCTTGTGGTTTTCAATCGACAGCGAAATCACTCTTTGGTAAAGAAGGTCAAAGACCCTGAGATTTCCTATATCTATCAGGATTCTTTGGAAAATATAGATAGACTGGCACTTAGTCAGGCTGGGGTTATCCAATCTTATCAACTCGATGCTTTGTCTGTTAGGAAGGAAGATGGGAAGATTTACCTCGTTCTCCATATCAATCATTCCTATGATATGCAGGTAAATCTTGTCCTAAAGGCAGATATCTACGGTGATTTATCTGTGGTTCAAGCGACGCCATCAAAGGCTTTAAAGCTGGCCTTGGAGGACGCGTCTTATCAAAAGCGATTGACCTTGATTTCACAAAAGGCAGATGCTATTATGGCTCGTGACCACTGGGATCAGGCCATTAAGCCAGCCTATGTGGCTCAGGTGAGAAGTAAGATGAAAAAGACTTCCTTGACCCAGCTAGACAAGGTTTTACAGGACATTGACCAAGAAAGTAAGGAAGTGGGCTCAGATACCTATACGGCCTTTTTCCAAGCTTCTCAACTCCCTAATCATGACAAGCTCAATTTGGTTATGAAGCACATGCAGGTTTATGTGGACAAGTACCAGTTCCTCCAGTTAGGGAAGTCAGGTTATAAATTTTCCAAGAAGTTAGAGCCAACTAGTCCTTTTTACAGTTACTTCCGTGAGGCTATTATGGAGACCTATCAGACGGATTTAGGGCTTGGGGTGGATGACTTAGGTATCAAGCTCCACCTTTTTAGGTCTTGGATTGATAAGCAGTCTATGGATTATATTAGGAGCAACTACAAGGGTAAGACAGACTTGGATAAGCTACTGGCCTACAGCAAGGACAAGAAGATTCATCTGGATTACACAACAGGTGCTTCCTACCATAATCGAAGCTTGGGAGACTTTACCTATCCGCAGAACATGAAAATTCAGCTACCTCAGACCAGTGTCATTGGCCCTTATGGAGTTAGCAATTCCCGTTTTATTGAGTTTATTGTCAATATGGATACGGGGAGGTTTGTTTCTGAGTGGAATGTCTACAAGAAAAGGAAAGACGGTAGCATCGACTCTAATCCTAAGCATTATAAGATTGAAGCTGGCGCTGACATTGCCGATACGGATTCTGCTAACTATGGGCTGTCTAAGGGCTTGAATGCTGACCTACCAGCCTATCTCAATAATAGCCATACCTATCTCGACGTTCGTCATCCTGCTGACAATGCGATTAGACGCAAGATGGTTAGGAAGTGGAAAAATCCCAAGAATGTCTTAAACGGTGGGCGCTATGCTGATATTGTTAAAAAAGGAGGCTTGAAAGACCTTGAAACATGGAGACAAGTTAAAGCTGAAGACCGGCTCCAGGTCTACAATGCTTACCTTGATTATATTCGCTCTCATCTTGTGCTTAATGGGTTTGACAGCTTTTACCAAGAAACCTACAAGCCCCAAGGTGGGGACAAAAAAGACTGAAACCCTTGATAGTGTTCTTGTCGCTAAAAATTTCTATCGTGTAAGGGATGCCTATGCCATCAAGCTCTACGGGCAGGATGAGGGGATGTCCTTTGATGTGTCTGGCCAAAGACTTTTTGGATCAAACATTGCTATTAAGGATGGCCTATTATATGGCTCAAGTCTTGGGGATTTAACCATTGAGGCTTATTTTCAAGGAGAGGTGTCCTACCTTTTAGAGGCTACCCAGAAGCTCCCAGTGGACAAAAATCGCATAAAAGCTAATCACTATAGTCAGGACATTGTTCTGAATAAGGTTTGGACTAGTCTGGAAGGCCAAGAAACCTCCAACAGTATCATCACTCAGTTTCAGGATAAGACTCTACTCAAGTTGCGGATTAGCTACAACAAAGAGTTTCTTCCCACAAAGATTCAAGGTTTCTACAATAGCCAAACCTTGAATGGCTGGCGGGACCTCTTTTACATAGATTATCCTTATAGTGATCAGGAAGCCTTCAATCAGGCTCAAGATGCCTATATACAACACATCCAGTACATGGAAACTCATCCTGAGGAAGAAGCAGGAGAGTTTGGTTAATAAAGCAAAATCACCTTTATCTCGAGATAAAGGTGATTTGTTTTGCGCCTAAGATTTAAGTTTTAGTTTTGATTTGTGGCAACTTCTGGAAAAAGCTTGTCTAAGATTTTTGAAGTGATAGCCTGTCCAGGTCCTTCAGCACAGTAGGTGTGCATATACATAGAAGGGTTAAAGTTGAGCTCGATGCAGGTGCAATGAGGGTTTTCTTTGCTAGCAGGTTGGGTTTCATCTGGAATAATGAGGTCAACCCCACAAGCCCAAGCGCCCATACTAGTTGCCATAGCTGCAGCTAGTTCTTGGTAAGAGGAATCCATGGTCTCAGTGACATCAATAGAGTCACCACCCGTAGAAATGTTAGAGTTACGACGTAGATTGACCTTTTTCCCTTCTGGGAGAATATCATCAGGGGTATAACCCTGTTGTGTTAACATCAGTTGTTCGATGTCTCCTAGCGCAATGATTTCAAGTGGTGAGCGGTGATCACGTCCTCGCAATGGATTGGCATTTTTCTGAGCGACCAATTCACGAATGGTGTGTTTGCCATCACCGACAACATTGGCAGCGACACGAAGGAGGACAGCCTCACAGCGCCCATCCAGAATGAAGAAACGGTATTCGGTTCCTGGGATAAATTCTTCAACAAGAACAGCTGTATCTTCTGCAAAGGCAATCTCGAGGGCTTTCTTATAGTTATCAAGGCTGGCAGGCTCTTGGAAAATGGAAATGCCCAGACCAAAGTTGGTTGATTTTGGTTTAACTACAATTTGCTTGTCCTTGATAAGAGGATAATAAGCTAGACCTTGTTCCAGACTGGTAAATTCGTCGCCAGCAGGGACAGGGAAACCGGCATCAGCCAGGATTTTTTTGGTCACGGTTTTATTGGCCATGGCAAGAGGTACTACATAGTTGTCTTTTGAGGTCATGTTACCATTTTTGACGTACTCAACATGATCTTTATGCCAGAGTTTAAGGAACTGATCCTGCTCATCTAGGATTTCAAAATGAATCCCCTTTTGAATGGCATCAAAGAGTAGCATCTGAGTAGAAAGCTCCATCTCCTCGTAACCCTTAAGAGCATAGTGGGCAGTCCAGTCGTAATCATGATAGGCAAGAGCCTTGTCAAGGGCAAAGTCAGCAAGGGACTTGTCTTTGATATGAGGCAGAAGTTGAGCAGCTAGTGTCTGGCTAGGATCAGCAAAGGCATCTTTGACTTGTTTGACCAGACCTTGATGATAGTCACCAAGCCCAAAATGTTGCACCAGTTGGTCCAGAGCTGTCGTAATGTTCTGAGTTTCAGCTTCAGAAGGTAGAGAATCTAAAGGATGAGAGAGGGCAACTTTTTCATTCAGCGCGTGACCTTGAGCCAGAGCCTGATCGACATTTTCAGGGGCATCCATCCAAAGGAAGGCTAGCAGGAGTAGGTGTACGGTATCCATGGTAGTTTGGCTAATACCGATACGCTCAAAGGGGTTGAGGTCGAAGTTACGGAATTCCAGATAGGTAATTCCCTTGTCAAGGAAGGAACGATTAACCTTTTGTCCACGGAAACGAACAGCTGAGTAAAATTCTTTCTCCGCAATCAAATCTCCTTGTTCGATATAGTTTTCGATGGCAGAGACATAATCTTCTAGGCTTGCAAAAGATACTTGGATTTCTTCCTTATTGACATAACCATGGTCACTGTTACGGAAGGAACGCACGGGTTCTGGCACTTCTTGGTCGAAGAAACCTTGCTCAGCAACAGGTGCAGCACCAAAGAGATAGGTAATTACCCAACGGTAGCGCAAATAGTTCTGGGCCAGCTTAAGATAGAGGGCATTTTTGAAAGCAATCATATCAGTCTGGTCGCTTTCTTTGAATAGGACCTCAACCAAATCTTTCCCAAGTTCCATATTATAGTGGATACCTGAGATAGCTTGAAGTTTGGTTCCGTATTTTTCAGCCAAGTAGTTACGATAATGGCGTTCGAATTCATTTTCCAGTTGGGCAACTTGGATTTCTTGGGCCTTGATACGAGGTGGCATGGACAAGGGCCATAGAAGTTCATCTTTACTGATGGAACGTCCGGCTACATCGGTAATGGCTCCAAGAAAACGACGAGCCTCAGTGGTAGATTTAGCAACTGGTGTGATGAGCTCCATTTGAAACTCACAAAAATCTGTTTGAATATAAGGGTGGAAACTTCGAGCTCCTAGGCAAGAAGGGTGAGGCGTATGTGCTAATTTTCCCTGTCTATCGACACGAAGACTTTCGCGTTCAATTCCAAAGTTAGCTTGAAGGATAGGGCTGGTAGGCTCCAGCTTTTGAAGCAGTTGATTTATAGTCATAGAGTCACCTTTTCATCTAATGTTAGTGTTAGTCTATTATAAATAGGAACAGAAAACAAATTTCTGCTACGTTTGGCTATAATTTACGAACATTTATGATAAGTTTGTGAAAAATGAGCAGGTTTTAGAACGATATTTTTATCAAACATCGTAAAATGCTTACAAATGTTAGTGAAATGACATTGTACTTGCAATTTTACTCAATTTAACCTATACTAATGACATATATATGAGAACGAAAAAATCCCTAGGGTCTGCCCTCAGGGGCTTTTGTATGCTCTCAAAAGGGTATGACCGTTCTTTTATAGATAAATGATAAGCATAAGACTGTTAGTTTTAAGCTTTGCTCTGCCCAATAACGATGCTTTCGCCGTGATGATATTCCTATAACTGCAGAAGCAGTTATAGGAAGCGGAGTTATCGAGACTTTGGCTCGATAACTAGTCATGGAACGACTGAGTCGGTCGCTGACGTCCGCCATCACTTAAGAAAGCATCAAAAAAGAAAAATATCAAAAGAATAAAGAATAAAAAACGGAGGTAATTATGTTTCAAACCCTGATCGCCCAGATAAAGGAATACAAGAAACCCTCAATCCTAGCGTCCCTCTTCATGACGTTAGAAGTCATGTTTGAGATTTCCATTCCCTTTGTCATGGCCAATCTTTTGGACAAAGGTGTCCAGCAATCTAACATGTCTAACATTTGGCTCTATGGTGGCCTCATGTTGGTCTGTGCCTTCCTGTCGCTTTTCTGTGGGATGCAGTCGGCACGCTATGCGGCCTTTGCTTCTGCTGGATTTGCCAAGAATCTACGTCAAGCCATTTTCAAAAAGGTTCAAACCTTCTCTTTTGAAAATATCGATAAGTTCTCAGCTGGTGGTTTGGTAACACGTATGATGACTGATGTTACCAACGTGCAGAACTCTTACCAGATGATTATCCGCATCTGTGTACGTGCACCACTTAACCTGATTTTTGCCATTGCAGCAAGTTTCCTGATTAATGGCGAAATGGCTTGGATTTTCGTTGGTGTGACACTCTTCCTTGGTCTGGTTTTGGCTATTATTACCAAAATCGTATACCCTCTTTTTACTCAAGTGTTTGAGGCTTATGACAACCTCAATAACAGTATCAAGGAAAATATCACTAACATGCGTGTGGTGAAATCCTACGTTAAAGAGCAGGAAGAGACAGATAAGTTCAAGAAAGCTTCACGCCGCATTTACAAGATGTTCATGCGTGCTATTCGTGTGGTTATCATGTCTAACCCAGCCATGATGTTGTCTATGTATGCGTCCTTTCTCATGATTTCCTGGTTTGGTGCTCATCTTATCGTTATCGGCAAGCTATCTACAGGTGAATTGACTTCCATGTTCAGTTACACCATGACTATCCTAATCTCACTTATGATGTTCATGATGATCTTTGTCATGTTGTCTATCTCTATGGCTTCTGTAGAGCGTATCAATGAAGTGCTTAATACTGAATCAACCATTGTTTCACCTGAAAATGGCTTGACTGAAGTCACAGATGGTTCTATCAGCTTTGATCATGTAGATTTCTCATATACTGATGAAAATGGTGACAAGACCCATGTTCTCAAAGATATTTCGCTTGATATTAAGTCTGGTGAGGTTATCGGTATCCTTGGTGGAACAGGTTCTGGGAAATCAAGTTTGGTTCAGCTCATTCCTCGTCTTTATGATGTGGAGGCAGGTCAAGTTAAGGTTGCTGGCCACGATGTTAAGGATTATGATTTGGATAGCTTGCGTAAGCAAGTTGCCATGGTGCTTCAAACCAACGTCCTTTTCTCAGGAACCATTAAGGAAAATATGCGTTGGGGAAATAAACAGGCAACAGATGAGGAAATCATTGAAGCTTGTAAGATTGCCCAAGCTGATGAATTTATCCAAGAGTTTAAGGATGGCTATGACACCAAGATTGAACGTGGTGGTGCCAATGTCTCAGGGGGACAACGTCAACGTCTTTGTATCGCACGTGCCCTCCTCATGAATCCAAAAATCTTGATTCTGGATGATTCAACATCAGCGGTTGATACCAAGACAGATAGTTTGATTCGTCAAGGTTTGGCATCAAGTCTTAAGGATACAACCAAGATTATCATCGGTCAACGTATTTCATCCATCCAAGATGCAGACCGTATCGTTGTTATGGATGATGGCCGTATCGATGCTATTGGTACCCACGATGAATTGGTGGCTAACAATGCCATTTATCGTGACGTCTACAAGATGCAAACACAAGGGAAAGGAGTAGCAGATGCAGAATAAGAAAAAAGCTAATTGGGGCTCTCTAGCACGTCTTCTACGCTTTTTGTGGCAAGACTACAAACTTTCACTTTCTATCGCCTTTGTCCTTATTGTGGTTGCTTCCTTGGCAACGGTCAATTTGACGGCCTCTATTCAGTCCTTGGTTGACGTATACGTTCAACCCATGCTCAAATCTGGTAGCCATGACTTTGGTCCGCTTTTGCATTTCTTGACTTCAGTGGGGGTCTTCTGTCTTATTGGTGTGATTGCCAACTATGTGTCATCACTCCTCATGGCGACGATTTCGCAAGATTCTCTACGTTCCCTTCGTAATCAGCTCTTTGCTCGTATGCAAAAGCTTCCTGTTCGCTACTTTGACACTCACCAACACGGTGACATCATGTCTATTTACACCAACGACATCGATGCCCTCCGTCAGGCTGTTGAGCAGTCTATTCCACAGTTGCTACAAACGGCCATTACCTTGATTGGGGTAACTGTAACCATGCTTACGGTTAGTCCTCTTCTCTTTATCGTGGTCCTAGTCATGGTAGGTATCATGTTTATGGTCATCAAAAATGTATCAGCTAAATCAGGCCGTTACTTTGGTGAACAACAAAAGAATCTTGGGATTGAAAATGGCTTCATTGAAGAAATGATGTCAGGTCAAAAAGTGGTCAAGGCCTTTGTTCACGAAGAAGAAAGCATGGCTGATTTTGACAAGATTAACGAGCAACTCTTTGAATCTTCTTACTTGGCCAACCGCTATGCCAATGTTCTCATGCCAATTCTTGGGAACTTAGGAAATGTTTCCTTTGTTTTGACCGCCTTGGTTGGTGGACTCTTTGCCCTTAATGGTGTTGGTGGTTTGACTATCGGTGGTCTCATGGCCTTCCTACAATTGAACCGTTCCTTCAACGGTCCTATTACTCAGGTCTCTCAACAACTGAACTTTGTTCTTATGGCACTTGCAGGTGCTGACCGTATCTTTGACCTCTTGGATGAGCCAGAAGAAGTTGACCAAGGTAAGGTCACTTTGGTCAACTACGAATTGGTAGATGGTCAAATGGTTGTGACAGACAAGAAAACCAATCTCTGGGCTTGGAAACACCCACGTCCAAATGGCGACTACGAATTGGTCGAGTTGGTCGGAAATGTGGTCTTCCAAGACGTTGATTTCTCTTACGATGGTAAGAAACAAATCCTTCATGACGTTAATCTCTATGCAGACAAGGGGCAAAAGGTTGCCTTTGTCGGTGCGACAGGTGCTGGTAAGACGACGATTACCAACTTGATTAACCGTTTCTACGATATCCAATCTGGTGTGATTACTTATGATGGTATTGATGTCAAGCTGATTGAGAAAGATTCTCTTCGTCGCTCGCTTGGTATCGTGCTTCAAGATACCCATCTCTTCACAGGGACTATCGCTGAAAATATTGCCTATGGCCGTTCCGATGCGACACGCGAGGAAATTCTTGAAGCTGCCCGTATTGCTAACGTGGATTCCTTTGTGCAACACCTGGATAATGGGTATGACACTGTTCTGACAGATGACGGTGCAGGCTTGTCTAACGGGCAACGTCAGCTTATCGCCATTGCGCGTGCTGCCCTTGCCAATGCACCGGTTCTTATCCTTGACGAGGCGACATCCTCTATTGACTCTCGTACCGAAAAAATGGTGCAAGAGGGGATGGACCGTCTTATGGAAGGACGTACGGTTTTCGTTATTGCCCACCGTCTTTCAACCATCGTCAACTCTGACGTTATCATGGTTATGGACCACGGACGAATCATTGAACGTGGTGACCACGACAGCCTTATGGAACAAGGTGGTACCTACTACCGACTCTATACTGGTGGTCTTGAAATTGATTAACATTAAAAGAACTCAGGTTTTGCCTGAGTTTTTTTGCATATGAAGAAAATGATTCTTTTGAGACTTTTCTTGTTAAAACGATAGATTCGATATCTTAAATCTCAACTTCTTCTAAACCATGTGCGTCTAGTCGGTAGATCTTTTGGCAGACTTGTCTGAGGTAGTTGACATCATGTGATACTGTCAGAATTGCCCCTGGATAGTTCTCGAAGAGCTGTCGAACTTGGGGTTGTGAGGTGGGTGAAAAATTTCTGGTTGGTTCATCTAAGATAAGGAGCTGAGGGCTTTCTAAGACCAGGTGCAGTAGGAGAAGTTTTCCTTTCTGTCCTCCAGATAAATCAGAGATTGCATGGTTCATTTCATCATGACTAAAGTTGAGGTAAGCGAGATGGGAGCTTATAACTTCTCGTTCAGACTTGTCGCCAGTCTTACTCAAAAACGCTATTGGAGACAAATCCAGTGGCAAGATAGTGTCATAACGTTGAGGCATGTAGCCAATAGTCAGGTCTGTCTTCTGACTAAGTTTTTGGTAGAGATAGTGTAAGAGAGTGGATTTACCGCAGCCGTTATCACCAACAATACCAATTTTTTCCTGGCCTTTCAAAGAAAGTTTGAGATGGTCAATGGTTAGGTGGGGAGCTATGTTTATCTGCTTTTCATCCAGATTTAAGAGATATTTCCCCTGAGGTAGAGGGTCAATATGAGAAAAGAAAAGTTCAATACTGTCTTCTTTATCAGGCATCTGTGTCATGTCTTGGGCAAGGCGGTCGTAGCGTTTTTCTTGTGAGAGGACTGCTTTCATCTTTTTAGCAAGCAATCGTCCTTGCGTGCTGTCATGTGTATTGCGTAGGGTGGTTTGGACATTTTGTTTGATACGACGATGCTTGGCCATGGCTTTGTCATAGGCTTTTTTCTCGGTTTTGGCTTGCTGCATCTGTTGTTGATAGGAATCAGTGCGATGTTGGCTATAGTTATCATAATCGAGGTGCTCCACACTGGTCCTTGCCTGTCGACGACGTTTAAGGAGTTCCAGATGGATAATGGTATCTGCTGTCTGGCTTAGTAGGTCCTCGTCATGTGAGATGTAGACAATCGTTTTATCAGAGTGCTTGATAAAGTTTTTTAACCAAGTTATAGTAGTCAAGTCCATATCGTTTGAGGGCTCATCAAGAAAAATGATGTCGTGGGGACGAGCTAATTCTCGGATGAGTTGAATTTTGAGTTTCTCACCACCTGACAGAGAGGAGATAAGCTGACTGCTAGCAAAACGATCACTATCAAAATGAAGTTCATCAGCCAGACGATAGAGGGTAGCATAGTCTAGGTCATAAGTGTCCTCAAAGAAGTAGTCGTTAAGGGTTAGAGATTGCAAGCTATCCGAAATCTGTTGGGGAATATAGACCTGTGGGCTATCTGTTTTGTTAATAGTTCCCTCGTAAGATAGATGGTCAAAATGTGCTTTTGGATTGACCAGAAGGACAAGGAGACTAGATTTTCCATTGCCTTCCTCCCCAATGATGGCGACTTTTTCGCCTAGAGCTATCGTTAGATTTAGATCATGAACGAGTTCACGCAAATCCTTGGTATGTGTTATGGTTAGGTGTTGAATCTGTATCATAGGACCTCCTAGGTCAGAGTGTTTGTGGATATTGTTTCATGGGAAGTAGGCTTTTACTTCAAACAATATCAAAGGTCAAAAAACAGTCCTACCTTATAAGATAGAACTGTCTTGAATCTAGCTAAAAAGCTCTCTAGGAGATAGTGATGGTGTGGACGCAAAAAAGCGCAGATACCACCAATAAATTTTCTACAGAAAAAGAGCGCAAAAAAAGACATGAAAACAATCTATCAAATAAAGCAGGTTTATTGTGAATAGACTTAGTTGTTCATGTCTCCATTTACCTCCGAATGTTACTTGCCTTGATTGTACGCTGTCTAACGGATTTTGTCAAATGAAAATCTAGTCCTCTTAGACCGCTGATGTACCTTATCAACAGTCTCCACCTATGCTATGAGAGAAATAGGACAGTTCTACCTTATTATAGAAAATAAGTTTATATAAAGTTATAAAGAAGCTGAAGTCAATTTTACTCTTGAAATTAGCTGAAAAAGCAGATATTGAAGATTATTCAAACCAGTAAGGTCTAAGTCTTTCTATACTTAATGATTAAGGCTACTTACAAACGTTATTTGCTACAAATAAAAATATCTCAGTTTTAAAATCCAAACATTGAATAAATGAACATTCTAGCTGACTCGAACAATTTGGAACATGGCCAATCTTTTGAGTGTCTAATATTTGTGATGTACTTTTGGCTGTCTGATAGACTTCTTGGACTTCAATTAGCAAATGCGTCAAGATATGATTGTAGTGTTTGAAAAACAAAAAAATAAATTTACTTACTTTTTAACATGCGGATATAATAGGCTAATTTTTTTGCTTCAACGAGAAGAAATATTAAAGCGTAAATGAGAATATCAGCCATTTAAACTAGTTTTATTTTCTCATGAGTTTAGAATGATAACATGTTCAAGTCGATTAGGTTAAAAATGAAAGTGAATTTTATATTTTCATAGAAACTGGGAAATACGCCATAATAAAGAGTTTTGACATATTTTAGATAGAATTCAGGAAGTAAAAACAATAAAATTGTCAGACAACTAATATTTTTTTAAAAAAGTGAGATTAAAACCTTGACTGTAAATTGTCAGAATGTTAGAATATGGAGTGAATCATGACTATGAGAAAACTGACTTATAATCATGTGACCTATAACTAACTATCTTTTAGAGGGAGATTTTTAATGAAAGACTTTTTTAATAGACGCCAACGCTTTTCATTGCGTAAATATTCGTTTGGTGTCGCTTCAGTCTTGCTAGGAACAGCACTTTTTGCTGCTCATAGTGTACAGGCAGATGAAGTAGCGACTCCAACTGTATCGGCGGGTAATCCGGGCACATCCGTAGCAGGAGAAAGTTCAAGTAGTTTAGTCAATACTACGACAACAGCACCCCAATCAAATCCAGCAGCTAGCGTGACTTCCCCATCCGCTTCTGCAACATCTACGTCAACAGTTGCTTTGGTATCACCAGCTTCTGAAGTAGCAAGTGCTTCAACAACAGAAACAACGTCTACAGCTGCAGCACCAGCGACAACAGCAACGGCTGCAGCTACTGCTAGCTCAACTCCAACAGCTGCGGGTACTACATCTGTAGGTTCAGCACCTTCTTCTTCAACAGGTACAACTAGCACATCAGCTGTAACTCCAACAGCGGTACAACCTACAGTGGAACAGCCAGTCGCTTCAACAACACAACCGACGGCTACAACACAACCTGTATCAACGCCTACAGCTACTCAGCCAGTTGCTTCAACACAGCCTACATCGGCTTCAGTGGCACAACCTGCAACGACAACTTTGACAACGTCAACACCAAGTCCAACGTCCGTAGCGAATACAGCAGCTTTGACAACAATGTTGACGGCGAACCCAATGTCCGCTGCAGGAACTGCACCAGAAGTACGTAGTCGTAGCAGTCGTAGACGTCGTGATGCGGCAAATCCGGTAACAACTAACTATACAACCGGTCCAGCTACGGCAACTCCAGCTATGAGTGATCCTAACGGGGCAACAATTTCAAGCCGTCCCTTAGTTGTTCCAACACCTAAGGATTCTGGTCAACATGTAACTACAGGAATTGACTTTCAGTTAAATCCCAATCCGTCACAATACACCTTTGCTGTAACTGATCTAAATAGTTTTAATGCAACATACAATAAAAAATACTATTATCGTCTGTCTAAACCATACAATGCTTCAAATGATATTACAATTGAGTTAGTTGATGGTCAGAATAATAATGTGGTTGAAACTAAGTCAATTAATGGTTCCGGTACTGTAAGTTTGGGTCAATCAATCTTAGCTCCTCTGACTGGTAGTTCTCAGGCCTATATTGAATTCCGTTTTGAGAATATTCAGGATGCGGATAAATCAAGTCGACCAGCTCTACGTGCGACATGGAAAGTATCGGGACTAGTTCAGAACTTTGCAGGTCAACGTTCTGGTATTCAAATCTACGATGTTGCGAATAAAGCAAACGAAGGTACATCAATCACAGACCCACAGTACTATATTCCTCGCTTAACAGATAAAACAACTTATTATAAAGCTGTTGATAGAGGGACTAGGCAAGATGTCTCTAGAACCGAGGGTATTGCTACTATCACGACTGCTAAACGTTCGAATGACGTGAAGAATTCTGATATTGTTGCAAGATATGCAGACGGGACTGTAGATGTTAGAAACGAAAATGGTCAAATTGTTAACAAAACAACCTATGTTAATGTGGACCGTAATAATATCAATCCTCAGGAATATAAGGAAGACGGCGCTGAGATCAACCTTGGTACTTACACATCAACAGGTATGGAGGGGCAAAATCTTACTGCTTCAGGTCTTCGTGCATTTGAAGGCTATAAATTGTATCAGACAGCTGATTCAAGATCTCTTATTGATGTTTTGAAACAACCTTTCCATGTTGGGCAACGTTGGTTTGATGTGGCAAATGCTCAGGGGGGAGTTAAGCGTATCAAAGAGGTTGTCAGTGAAGATGGGACTGTACGCATTGAAATGTGGGCCATCAAGTCTGACAGTCTGAATAAAATCTCTAGTGACCTGAATACAGATGGTTACTTTAAAGTTTACGAAACTGTTATTCCACCAGGAAAAAACAACTACGATGTCCGTCCTCAAGATGCAGGTAAGGATATTGATGTTTCTGACCCAGGTTGGAATCAAGATAATAACACTCCACAAATTCCTAAACCAGGTTTTGAGTACATTGACTCACTTAAGAGTAAGCTGGTACAAGGTAAACCATTTACTATTTTTAGTGATAAACAAGTCACAAACTATAAGGGCGATCTTCAGTTCGAAAAGACAGAAAATAATGTGACAACTCTTCTTTTCAAGAGACCAAATGGAACGTTCTATAAGATGGATAAGGAGTACTTACAAGATGCATCAGGTAATCCAACTGGAAAAGTTAATATGAAGGAGACTGATGTCTCAGCAACTGATGCAAATGGGTATAAACCTACCTATGTTTCAAAAGGTGAGTTCTACGTAAACCGAGGTGATAAGGATAATGCGTATTCTATTAATGGCACACCTGTATCTTCTGGGAACGTCTTCCGTTTACAAAATGATTTGAACCCAGTTTATCGTACGGTTTATTACTATGCTAAGCCTGAGCCAGTAAAAGTTAAACTTCAGTTTACAAAAGCACTTGCAGGTCGTACCTTGCAAGATGGTGAGTTCGACTTTAAGATTCAAGATACAGCAAGTGGTTACAATGAAACAGTATCTAACCAAAATGGTAAGGTTACTTTTAGTGAGCTTACTTTCACAAAACCAGGAGTGTATACCTACAAAGTGAACGAAGTTCCAGGGACAGATACAGATGTAGACTATGATGGTATGGAATCAACTGTTACTATTACCGTAACAGAGAAAAATGCTATTGGTGATTTGGATGCAAAAGTCACTTACACCTCAATCAATGGTCAAGATGACTCTGGAAACACAACTGACACTAATGTTTCAGCAACAAATCCGACGGTTAGAACCGGTACTGATACAGAATTCAACAACTTTGTCGTAGCTCCAGTAAACGTTGAATTTGACTTTACGAAGAAATTATCTGGTCGTAATCTAAAAGCAAATGAGTTTACTTTTAATCTTTTGAATGAAGCAGGTGCAGTGGTTGGCACTGCAAAAAATGATTTGAACGGCAATATTAAATTCACGGGCATTAAATACAAAGTTAGTGATCTTGGAACAAATTCTGCAGGAAAGCGAAATGACAGCAAGACCTTTAACTACACTGTAAAAGAGGTTGTGCCAACGACAGCCGAAGCTGGTATGTCTTATGACCAAATGGAAGCGAAAGTAGCTGTTACTGTTACTAAGACAGGTCATACTTTGACAACTGCTACAACTTACTCATCAGTTAATGGTATTGATGCTAATGGTAACCCAACGACGGGTGTAGATAAAGAATTTAACAATACCTTCACACCGAATCCAGTAAAAGTAAACCTTGAGTTCGATAAGTCTCTTTCAAATGGTACGCTTAATGCTGGTGATTTCAGCTTTAAATTGACTGGTGACGGTAATGTTAATGAAACGGTAACAAATAAAGCTAATGGTAAGATTAACTTTAGTACGTTGTCATTCGATAAAGCTGGTGTCTATAACTACACTGTAAAAGAAGTAGCTGGAACAAACACAGATGTTGATTATGATGCGATGACAATCAACGTGAAGGTTACCGTAACAAAAGATGCCAATACGGGTCTATTGTCAGCAAGCACGGTGATGACTTCATCAGGTGGTGAAGCAACAGATGCCAATGACAGAGTCTTCAACAACTTTGTCGTTCCTCCAGTACCGGTAAATGTTAATTTCACAAAAGCTTTAGCAGGTCGTACACTTGTAGCAGGTGAATTTACATTTGAAATGAAGGATGAAAACGGAGTTGTTGTTGCTACTGGAACCAATGATGAACATGGTGTTGTTACCTTTAATCAACTCCCAGAAGTGAAAAATGCTCAAGTTGGTAAAGTCATCAAGTACAAGGTGACTGAGAAAGTTCCAGCTAACAAAGAATTCGGTGTCACTTACGATAACATGGTTGCTGAGGTTTCTGTGACTGTTTCTAAGAATGCAGACCACACTTTGAAAGCAACGGTAACTTATCCAGGAGGAGACACAGAGTTCAACAACGTTGTAACCCCACCAACAGAGCCTAAGTTCCAACCAGAGAAATTCATCGTTAACAAAAAGAAATTTGACATCACTGGTAACAAGTTGATGGATGACGACAATGAGTTGACAAATGAATACACTGAAACAAATGCGGATCCATACGTAGACAAGACAAACAACAATGAGCCTGAAAACTTGAATACCAAGACAGTTAAGAAGGGCGATGAGATTGTTTACCAAGTATGGTTGGATACAACAAACTTGAAAGCAAGTGACAATATTCAAGCTGTTGGTATTACAGATAAATATGAAGCTGACAAACTAAAGATTAATGTTGCAGATATCAAAGCTTACGATTCAGTAACGGGTGCAGATGTAACCTCTAAGTTTGTCATCACAGTAAACAACGGAGAAATCACTGCAACTTCTAAAAACGAATTTATCAAAGATAAAGTTATCGACACAACTAAGTTCGAGTTTGGCCGTTACTACAAATTTGATATTCCTGCTACAGTCAAGATGACGACTCCAAATGGTGTTGATATCGAAAATACGGCAAATCAAATTGTTCACCAGTACGATCCGACAAAAAGAGATATCACTAAGCCAGAAAAACCAACACAAAAACGTGTCGTAAATCTTCCAGTTCCACTCGAATTTGATTTTACGAAGAAATTAGATGGTCGAAATCTTGTGGAAAACGAATTTACATTCGTATTGAAAAAAGATGGCGTCGCAATTCAAACTGTGAAGAACAGTGCGCCAGACGCAACAACTGGAATCGCGAAGATTGCCTTCAAGCCACTTGAATTTACAAAAGCGGACGCTGGTAATACCTTCACTTACACTGTGGAAGAAGTTGCTGGAACGGATGCTACTGTGTCTTATGACAACATGGTTGCAACAATTAAAGTAGAAGTCAAACATGACGGAACGACTAAGACAACTGTTGTGAACATGCTTCAAGACGCACCGGACAAAGAGTTTAACAATACGGTGAAACCACCTGAAGAACCTAAGTTCAACCCAGAAAAATACGTTGTTTCTAAAGAAAAATTCGATATCACAGGCGACAAATTGCTTGATGATGATTCTGAATTGGCAGACAAGTATGGTGATACAAAAGTCAACCCATATGCGGATGGTACAGCTAACAATGAACCAGAAAACTTGAATACGAAGACAGTGAAACCAGGCTCTAAATTGGTTTACCAAGTATGGTTGGATACAACACAATTTAGCGCAACGAACACTGAGAATATTCAAACAGTCGGCATCACAGATAACTATGATGAAGATAAATTGGATGTGAACTCAATCAAGGTTTACGATAGCGTAACTGGTGCAGACGTTACTTCTAAGTTTGATATCGCAAACACTGGTGGCGTGATCACAGCGACCCTTAAAGCTGGCTTCACGAAATCACTAGGAGATGCCAACAACACTCAAATCATTGATACAACTAAGTTTGAGTTTGGCCGTTACTATAAAGTTGATATCGTAACAACTGTGAAAACAACTGTTGAGCCAGGTAAGGATATCGAAAATACAGCTGGTCAAATCGTACACTACTACAACCCAAGAACAAACAAGGTTGAGAAACCAGAAAAACCAACTCAAAAACGTGTAAACAGCGTTCCAGTTCCACTTGAGTTGAAATTCACGAAAGCTCTTGCTGGTCGTCAACTCAAAGCTAACGAATTTGAATTTGTTCTTGAAAAAGACGGCGTTGAAGTCGAACGTGTGAAGAACGACGCAGCTGGTAAAATCAACTTCAAGAAACTTGAGTTTGGTAACGATGATCTAGGTAAGACTTACAACTACACTGTACACGAAGTTACAGGTTCAGACGCAACGGTGACATACGATACCATGGTTGCGACTGTAAGGGTTTCAATCTCTCATGATGGTACAGCGAAAGCAATCGTGAAGAATGTTGTAGACGCACCAGATAAAGAGTTTAACAATAAGGTGAAACCACCTGAAGAACCTAAGTTCAATCCAGAAAAATACGTTGTTTCTACAGAAAAATTCGATATCACAGGCGACAAGTTGCTTGACGATGATTCTGAATTGACAGACAAGTATGGTGATACAAACGCCAACCCATATGTGGATGGTACAGCTAACAATGAACCAGAAAACTTGAATACGAAGACAGTGAAACCAGGCTCTAAATTGGTTTACCAAGTATGGTTGGATACAAAACAATTTAGCGCAACCAACACTGAAAATATTCAAACAGTCGGCATCACAGATAACTATGATGAAGCCAAGTTGGATGTGAACTCAATCAAGGTTTACGATAGTGTGACAGGTTCAGACGTTACTTCTAAGTTTGATATCGCAAACACTGGTGGCGTGATTACAGCGACCCTTAAAGCTGGCTTCACGAAATCACTTGGCGATGCCAACAACACTCAAATCATTGATACAACTAAGTTTGCATTTGGTCGTTACTATAAATTTGATATTGTGACAACCGTGAAAACGGATGCCCCAGCAGGAAAAGATATCGAAAATACAGCTGGTCAAATTGTTCACTACTACAACCCAAGAACCAACACAGTTGAAAAACCAGAAAAACCAACTGAAAAACGTGTAAATAGCGTTCCAGTTCCACTTGAGTTGAATTTCACTAAGAAACTTGATGGTCGTCAACTTAAAGCTAACGAATTTACATTTGTTCTTAAGAAAGATGGCGTTGAAGTAGAACGTGCGAAAAATGGTGCTCCTGATGCAACTACTGGTATCGCTAAGATTAACTTCACGAAACTTGAATTTGGTAAGGATGATATTGGCAAAACTTACAATTATACAGTGGAAGAAGTTAAAGGAACAGATTCAACAGTGTCTTACGATGGCATGGTTGCAACAGTAAGGGTTTCAATTTCTCATGATGGTACGGCAAAAGCAATCGTGAAGAATGTTGTAGACGCACCAGACAAAGAGTTCGATAACCGTGTGACACCACCAGAAGAACCTAAGTTTAACCCAGAGAAATATGTTGTTAGAGATGAAGACTTTGATTTAACTGGTAAGAAACTTTTGGATGATGATTCTGAGTTAGCTGATAAATACGGCGATACTAAGATTAATCCTTACGCAGATAAATCTAATAATAATGAAAAAGTTACTGTCCGTAATGATAAGGGCGAGTTGGAAGAAGTCTTTGAGAACCTCAATACTCAGCCTGTTAAACGTGGTCAGAAATTCTACTATCAAGTATGGCTTGATACAACTCAATTTAGTGCTAACAATAAGGAAAATATCCAAACTGTTGGTATCACAGACAATTATGATGAATCAAAATTGATTGTGACTAAAAACACTATTAAGGTTTATGATGGTGAGACTGGTGCAGATGTGACATCTAAGTTTGACGTTGCTGTTACTAACGGTATTATCACTGCAAACTTGAAATCAGGCTTTACGAAGTCACTAGGTGATGCAAATAATACTCAAGTTATTGATACAACTAAGTTTGAATTTGGTCGTTACTACAAAGTAGTTATACCTGCTACAGTTAGTCAAGATGCTTACGATGGTTCTGAAATCGAAAATACTGCGACACAAACGGTTCATTATTATAACCCAAGAACGCATAAAGTTGAGACTCCAGATAAGCCAACACAAAAACGTGTTAATAACATTCCAACAGCTATTCAGCTAATCTTTGGTAAGACACTCAATGGTCGCAAATTGCAAGCAGACGAATTTAGCTTTGTCTTGAAAGATAAAGAAACTAATAAGATTCTTGAGAAGGCTAAGAATGATGCAGATGGTAAAGTTACCTTCAAGACAATCAACTATTCAAAAGCTGATATTGGTCATACATTTAACTATATTGTTGAAGAAGAGAAAGGTGACAAACCAGGTATTACTTATGATGATATGAAGGTTAACGTGACTGTTCAAGTTATTCAGCCTTCTTCTGGTGATCAGTTGTCAACAGTTATCTCTTATGCTACTGAAGGTGGAGATGCCTTTACTGCGGATGATACAGTATTTGACAATAACGTAACACCAAACTTCAAACCAGAGAAGTATGTTGTTTCTAAAGAAAAATTTGATCTTAAGGGCACAAAACTTCTCGATGATGATGCGCCTAACGGTAAGGTTGAAGCTGAAAACTTGAATCACCATACACTTACTCGTGGTCAGAAATTCTACTACCAAGTATGGCTTGATACTCGTGAATTTACAGCTGAAAGCAATATCCAATCAGTAGGAATCACAGATGACTATGATGAAGCTAAACTTGATATTGATGAGTCAGCAATCAAGGTTTACGATGGTGAAACAGATGTTACTGATAAATTTGATATTTCAATCAAAAACGGTGTCATCTACGCAACTTCTAAACCAAGTTTGACTAAACCTATTAGTGCAACTGATGCGACTCCAGTTATTGATACGACTAAGTTTGCCTTTGGACGTTACTATAAATTTGATATCCCAGCAACTGTTAAAAATATTAAAGACAATGACGGTGTTGAGTTTAGTAATACGGCCAATGAAATTGTTCATCAATACAACCCTTACAATAAGCAAGTTACAACTCCTAAAAAACCAACTCAAACACGTGAAAATAACGTTCCAGTTCCACTTGAGTTTAACTATACTAAGAAACTTGAAGGACGTGAGTTGACTGCAGGTGAGTTCAGCTTCTTATTGAAAGACCAAGATGGAAAAGTCCTTCAAACTGTATCAAATGATAAAGACGGACATATCAAGTTTGAACAACTCTTGTTCAGCAAGGCTGATCTTGGTAAGACATTTACTTATACTGTAGAAGAAGTCAATGACAATAAACCTGGTATTTCTTACGATGCTATGAAAGCAACGGTGACAGTACAAGTAACTAAGGATGGTAAAATTCTTAAGACTGTCGTTAATCATGCTTCAGCAGGTGGAAATGCTACAGATGCTAACGACAAAGAGTTCAACAACAAGGTGGTTCCACCAGAAAAACCTAAGTTCCAACCAGAGAAATATGTTGTAAACCAAGAGAAATTTGACATTACTGGTGATAAACTCGTTGATGATGATAAAGAGTTGGCAGACAAGTATGCGGATACTAATGCGAACCCATACGTAGACAAGACAGACAACAACGAGAAAGAAAACTTGAATACTAAGACTGTGAAACGTGGCGATAAATTGGTTTACCAAGTATGGCTTGATACAACTAAATTTGACGCAAACAACAAGGATTATATTCAAACCGTTGGTATCACTGATAACTACGATGAGAAGAAACTTAATGTTAAGCAATCAGATATCAAAGCATACGATGGTAAAACTGGTAAAGATGTTACAGCAATGTTCGATATCAAGGTTGAAAACGGTGTGATTACAGCCAACCTTAAAGATGGCTTCACTAAGTCACTTGGTGATAAAGATAATACCCAAATTATCGATACAACTAAGTTTGCCTTTGGTCGTTACTATAAGTTTGACATTCCGGCAATTGTTAAAGACAGTAAGAATGAAAAAGGTGAGTTTGACGTACCTTCTGGTTCAGATATTGAAAACACAGCGGGACAAACAGTTCACTACTACGACCCAACAGTTAAGAAGGTCGTGAAAACACCTGAAAAACCAACTGAAAAACGTGTTGTTAACATTTCAGCTAGTGTTACGTTTGAATTCACTAAAAAACTAGAAGGTCGTGACCTTAAGGCTGGTGAGTTTAGCTTTGTACTTAAGGATAGAAAAGGTAAAGTGATTGAAACTGTAAGCAATGATGCTGACGGTAAGATTAAGTTCTCAGCACTTGAGTACAAACATGGTGAAGAAGGTATCCACTTCTACACGGTTGAAGAAGTGAAAGGTAATGATACTACAGTAACTTACGATAAGATGGTAGCTAAAGTTACTGTTTTGGTAGCTAAGGGTGGTAACGTTATGACAGTAACTTCTAAATTGCCAGAAGATACTGAGTTCAACAACATTGTAACGCCACCGACACCACCAACTCCAGTGGTGCCACCAGTTACACCACCGACACCACCAACTCCAGTGGTGCCACCAGTTACACCACCAACACCACCAACTCCAGTGGTGCCACCAGTTACACCGCCAACACCACCAACTCCAGTGGTACCACCGGTTACACCGCCAACACCACCAACTCCAGTGGTGCCACCGGTTACACCACCGACACCACCAACTCCAGTAGTACCACCAGTTACACCACCGACATCTCCAGAAGTATCTAGAGAACAGGGTCTTCCTAAGACTGGTGAGAACAAGTCTGTAGTAGCAATGGCATTCGGAGGACTCCTTGCGGCAGCTGGACTTGGTTTGGCAGGAAAACGAAAAAAAGAAGACTAAGATAATAATAGGCGTAAAAATAAGATAGTTAGTAAGATTATTTCAGTTTTCAAAAAGAGAGGCTTGACCGAATAAGGTCAGGCTTCTTTTTGTTCGGCACTTAAAAATATCGTAAGTGACCAATAATGAAGTCAATTAAGAAGTTCCAAAGTCTTTATGGGCTGTGGAACTTTTTTTATAATTAGCTAACTTATTACATGGACATGTGTGAGGAGGGTGATCTGATTGTTTCTCTCACAAGAGATGAGCAGATTCAAATTGATATTAACTTCTTCATGACAGTAGATTAGTACTTTCAAATAAAATATATTATGAATGATGTGGGTAATGGTAGAAGCTGATAAAAGACTTTGAGCTATTGTCTATTTAGTTATGGTGAATTTGATAATCTTGCAGTCACAATAGAAGCATCTTATCTAGGGGCTACACCATCATTTTTTGATTGAGAAATCAGAAAAAATCAAAGTTTAAGTTCTCTTATGAACTTTCAATAGACTATCATTACTCATTTTATGATTAAGATGATGGGAGGTAGAAGTTTCATAGAAGCAATAGGGAGCGACATTAAAGATAACATCTAGTAGTCCGATTAGTTAACAGTATTGGAAAGGGAGGAGACTTTCTGATAGTTGTTTTGTAATTGGGTACTCAAAGATCTCTTATAAGATAGAAATGTATTACTTGTACTATTTGAGTATTGAAATTATTTCGTAATATCGTTGGTTATTCTTTCATTTGTATTTGAATAAGATACTAGTAGGCATAATTTTTCTCACAGGTTTTGTTATCTTTTGATTTTTTGAAGTTAGAAAATACTAGGACTCACTCTCTATTAATCCTAACTTATGAGACTCTTTTTTAAGTTGAATATTAGTATGCTAAACAGGTGAGAGCAATTATGGATGTTGGATTGTTGCAAACTTTCTTTAAGATTTTACTAGTGTTAATGAAGAAATACTGTTAAACGAAGAAGATGTTAGTATTATTTTAGACGGATAAAGTTATTCTAAGGTTAGGACTAGATGTATATGCCATTTTCATTAAAGATAAAAATATCTATATGAGTGTAAAAGGGAAAGAAATGAGAGGTTGTGTGCGTATATTGCCATTATTATGGATCAAAGTGAGAATAATATAGTGTATATTATAAGATGTTAATTTATTTTTATAATATTATTTCTTTCGGATTATAGGTTTAAATTACTATTTTTAGAACTTACTTCTGTTTATATATGGTGATTCAAGTATTTATGGAACATGAGATGGGTTTGGAATCTTTGACGCTTTTATTAGAAAATAACAAATGTAATCCGAGTTAATTTATTTTAGAAAAGCGTAATTTATATAATGAAATATTAGAAAATAGTAGTTGTCGTCTTATTTTAGAAAACGCTTAACATATTATAAATAAAAGGTTTCTAACGTTTTTATGTTTTTTTGTAAATAACGTTACTCTTACAATTGTCAGACAACTAACTTTTTTTAAAAAACATTGTTTAATCACTTGACTCTAAATTGTCAGAATGTTAGAATGAAAAAGAATCATGGATATGAGGGGAATTAACTTATAATCATGTATCTATAACTAACTATTTTTTTAGAGGGAGACTTAAACATGAAAGACATTTTCAACAGGCGCCAGCGCTTTTCATTGCGTAAATATTCATTTGGTGTCGCTTCAGTCTTGTTGGGAACGGCACTCTTTGCTGCTCACACTGCACAGGCTGATGAAGTCGTAGCATCTGATGCTTCTTCATCAAACCCTGGTTCATCAGTTGAGGGCGAAAGTTCTTCAGAACTGGTTGAGACGAATACAGCATCAACAGCTCAAGCAGATCCTACTGCAGCTGTATCTTCAACTGAGGCAACTGCGTCAACATTTAACTTGACGCCAGAAGCTTCAACAACAGATAAGGTTGCCGCAGAGACAACTGACAAACAAGCTACAGAAACTGCGAAACCAGAAGCTTCTAAACCAGCTTCAGAGGCTGCAAAGCCAACAGAAAAAGCTACTTCAGAAGCAGCTAAGCCAGCTACAGTAGCATCAACAGCTACGGCCAGCAACAATGTTGAAACACCAGCTTCAACAAGAACAGCTTCAAACACTTCAGCTACAGCATCAACAACTGCTCCAGCAACTGAAAATACTGAATCAGCTGAAACCGCAGCAGAAGCTACAAGTGTTAGCCCACGTGTTACAGCAAATACTTACTCTGTAAGATCTGCTGCAGACCGTAGTGCAACACTTGACCGTGCTGCTAGTGATATCACAAATGCTGGTGCTTTGGCAACAGGTCGTAGCCGTCGTCGTAATACACGTGCTTTGACAGATCACAACTATGAGGCGGTCTCTGTAGAAACTCACCTTAAAGATGGTGAAAAAGCTACTCCAGACATGACGGATCCTAATGGTGCAACTGTTCGTTCTCAAACAGTGCCATCGGGCTACCAAGCTAAAGAAGGTGACTACTATACTTATAGTATCGTAGATCTTACTAATTTCAACAAACGTTACCATACAAATTACTATACACGTGCTTACAAGAGATTTGATGCTTCAACAGATACTACTGTTGAATTGGTTGACAAGAACACTGGTAATGTATTAGAAACAAGAACCGTATCAGCTTCTAGTGGTATTCAAAAATTTACGACTACAAAAGCAGCCTCTAATGGGGAGTTAACTTGGCAAGTAGATTACGATAAAGGTTTAGGTGCTGGACCAGGGAAGACAGATTCACCGTTTATCCAACTTGGATATGAAGTTGGTGCAAGTATCAAGGCTTTAGTTGCTCCAGGACACAATCTAACTCCTACAGAACAAGCTTTATATGATGCAGTTTATGCTGCGCGTAATTCAACGGATATCATCAACGTTGTAGAACCAGCATATAATGGTCGTACTATTACAGATACGAATGCTAAAATTCCATTATTTGTTCAAAAATCAACTTACTATAGAGTAGTCGATAGAAATAATGCTTCATTTAATGCGAATAAAACAGATAAAACTGTTCAAGATTATGTACCAAATGGTAATGAAGTAACATTAGCCAACTACACGCTGAAAGCGATGGAAGGACAACACTTTACAGCATCTGGTGAACGTCAATTTGATGGTTACAAACTTTATCAAACAGCTACTCCAGATTCAACAACTGGTTATGTTAGCCGTCCTTATACAGTTGGTACCAAGTTTATGGATGCTGATCGTGCTGGAATAAAACGTATCAAAGAAATTGTTGGAGAAGATGGATCTGTTGTCATTCGTGTTTACTTATTAGATCCAAGACAACAAAACAAACGTTCTGATGGTACATTGAACACTGATGGCTATATGTTGCTAGCAGAAACCAAGCCTATTAAACCAGGTGATTATAACAAAGAAGAGTTGGTTGTTAAGAAAACACCACTTAAAACGATTGCACACACTGTAACTGATCCAAGAACAGGGGCAAAAACGAACTATCCAAATGGTAAGGATGTTCCATTTGATTTCCAAAGAGATGCTTCTTACACTCCGTATAAGACAGTATTTGTACCATTCTTGGGAGATAATATCGGTCACCTTTCTCCAAACGCACAATTAGAGCGTGGAGTAGGAGGTATTGGTACTAACGTTGACTTGCTCAACTCTTTGACGCCATACAAGCCAACAGTCTACTACTATGTGAAGTCAGAACCTGTAACAGTGACTCCAGAAGTTGAAAAACAACTTGAAGGACGCACACTTGTTAATGGTGAATTTAGCTTTAAGATTAAAGAAGAGCAAGCTAACAAATCAGTTCCTTCATATGAAGAAACAGTAACTAACCAAAATGGTAAAGCTACATTTAGTAAATTAACATTTAACAAAGCTGGAGTATACACTTACACAATTACTGAGGTTAAAGGCTCAGATACAAACGTCGATTATGATGCAATGACTGTTACAATGACAGTTACTGTAACTGAGAAAAATGCTGCTGGTGATTTGCAAGCTTCAGTTAAATACAGTGCTGAAGGTGGATTCAAATCAAGTGCAGATGATAAAATTTTCAATAACTACGTTGTAGCTCCAGTTAAGACTAAGTTCGACTTTAGTAAGGCTCTTGCAGGTCGTACTCTTAAAGAAGGCGAATTTACATTTGCTCTTAAAGATTCAACTGGTAATGTTCTTCAGACCAAGAAAAACAGCGCTAATGGTGTTATTGCCTTTGATGACTTGACATTTGATAATACTCAAGTTGGTACTCACAAGTATACTGTAGAAGAAGTTATCCCAGATAATAAAGAAGCTGGTATGACTTACGATACAATGAAAGCTGAAGTAACAATCACTGTTACTAAGGAAGGCCACGTTCTTAAAGCAACTAACATTCTTCCAGCAGATACAGAATTCAATAACACATTCACACCAGGTGCGGTTAAAGTTAACCTTGACTTTGATAAATCACTTTCAAATGGTACTTTGAACGCAGGTGACTTTAGCTTCACGTTGACTGGTGATAACAATGTTAATGAAACTGTAACCAACAAAGCTAACGGTAAGATTAACTTTAGCGAATTGTCATTTGACCATGAAGGTGTCTACAACTACACTGTTAAAGAAGTGAAAGGCAACAATGCCGATGTAGACTACGATGAAATGACTATCGCAGTTAAAGTAACGGTTACTAAAGATGCTACTACAGGTCTTTTGGCTACTAAGACTGAAATGACTTCAACAGGTGGTGAAGCAACTGGTACTGATGACAAGATCTTCAACAACCACGTTGTAGCTCCTGTAACTGCTCAATTTGACTTCAGCAAAGCTCTTGCAGGTCGTAACTTGAAAGCTGGCGAATTTAGCTTCGTATTGAAAGACAAAGATGGTAAAGTCCTTCAAACAAAACAAAATGATGCCAACGGTAAAGTTAAATTTGATGCCTTGACATTTACAAATGCTCAAGTTGGTAACCATAAGTACACTGTAGAAGAAGTTCGAGGAACTGAAGCAGGTATGACTTATGACCCAATGAAAGCTAACGTAACAGTTACGGTTACTAAGTCAGGTCATGCGCTTACTGCTGTTGCAACTCTTCCAACTGATACAGAATTCAACAATACCTTCACATCAGCTCCTACTCAAGCTCAATTCAAGTTCACTAAACGTCTTGAAGGTAAAGCGCTTACAGCAGGTGCCTTCGAGTTTGAATTGCTTGAAAACGGCAACGTTATTCAAACTAAGAAAAATGCAGCAGATGGTTCAATCACATTTGATGCTATTGAATACAGTGCTGAAGGTGAACACACTTACACTGTGCGTGAAAAAGCTGGTAACGATACAAACATCGATTACGATACTATGAACGCAGAAGTGAAAGTTAAAGTTACTAAAGATGCTGCTACAGGTCTCTTGAGTACTGCTGTTACAATGCCTGAAGACACAGAGTTCAACAACTATGTAGTTTCTCCAGTTGTAACTAAGTTTGACTTCACTAAGAAATTGGCTGGTCGTGAACTTAAAGCTGGTGAATTTAGCTTCGTATTGAAAGATGCTGCTGGTAATGTCGTTGAAACAGTTAAAAATGATGCTGCTGGTAACGTAACCTTCTCAGAATTGTCATTCGACAATACTAAAGTTGGTACACACACTTACACTGTAGAAGAAGTGATTCCTGAAAACAAAGAATTCGGAATGACTTACGATAAGATGAAAGCTACAGTGACAGTTGAAGTTGCTAAGAACGGTCACACATTGACTACTGTTACAAACGTTACATCAACTGGTGGTGTAGACGCTAATGGTAACGCTACTGACGGTACTGCAGATAAAGAATTCAACAACAAAGTCACTCCTCCAGAAACTCCTGAATTCCAACCAGAAAAATTTGTCGTTTCTAAAGAGAAATTCGACATCACTGGTAACAAGTTGATGGATGACGACGATGATGTACCTGGTAACGAGTACACAGCAACAAATGCGAATCCATATGTTGATGGTGTTGCAAACAACGAACCAGAAAACTTGAATACTAAGACTGTTAAACGCGGTTCTAAATTGGTATACCAAGTATGGCTTGATACTACTAAATTCACAGAAGCTAACAACATCCAATACGTTGGTGTATCTGATACATACGACGCAGATAAATTGAACGTTAACGCATCTGATATCAAAGCCTACGATTCAGTAACTGGTGCAGATGTGACTGCTAAATTCGACATCAAAGTTGAAAACGGCACAATCACTGCAACTTCTAAAGAAGCATTTATCAAAGATAAAGTAAACAACCCTGTTATCGATACTACTAAGTTCGCCTTTGGACGTTACTATAAATTTGATATTCCAGCAACTGTGAAAGAATCTGTTAAAGCTGGTGCTGATATTGAAAATACAGCCAACCAAACAGTTCACGTTTACAACCCAGTGAGCAAGACAGTTGAAAAACCTGAAAAACCAACACAAAAACGTGTTAACAGCGTTCCAGTTCCAGTGGAAATGAACTTCACTAAACGTTTGGAAGGTCGTGAACTTCAAGCAAACGAATTCGAATTCGTATTGAAGAAAGACGGCGTTGAAGTTGAACGCGTGAAGAATGATGCTGCTGGTAAGATTGTCTTCAAGACTCTCGGGTTCGGTCGCGATGATCTTGGTAAGACTTACAACTACACAGTAGAAGAAACTCCTGGTACAGATGCAACTGTCAAATACGACACAATGGTTGCTACTGTTAAAGTTGTGGTTTCACATGACGGTACAGCTAAAGCAATCGTTGCCAACGTAACAGACGCTGCGGATAAAGAATTTAACAACCGTGTAACACCTCCTGAAGAACCTAAGTTCCAACCAGAGAAATACGTTGTTTCTAAAGCGAAATTCGATATCACTGGTACTAAGCTCGTTGATGATGATTCTGAATTGACAGATAAATATGGTGAAACAAATACAAACCCATATGTCGATAATACAAACAACAACGAAGAAGAAAACTTAAATACTAAATCAGTTGAACGTGGATCTAAACTTTACTACCAAGTTTGGTTGGATACAACTAAATTTGATGCAGCTAACAAAGACAATATCCAAACAGTAGGAATCACAGATAACTACGATAAGGATAAATTGATTGTTAATGCTTCAGAAATCAAGGTTTATGATTCAGTAACTGGTGCAGATGTTACTAACAAGTTCGAAATCACTGATAACAACGGTGTTCTTACAGCTAACCTTAAAGCTGGCTTCACTAAGTCACTTGGCGACGCTGAAAATACTCAAATCATTGATACAACTAAGTTCGAATTTGGACGCTACTATAAATTTGATATTCCAGCAACAGTGAAAGACGATGTCGTAGCTGGTGCAGATATCGAAAACAAAGCAGCTCAAGTTGTTAACTACTACAACCCAACAACTAAGAAAGTTGAAAAACCAGAAAAACCAACTGAAAAACGTGTTAACAGTGTTCCAATCTCAGTAGAATTTAACTTCACTAAGAAATTGGAAGGTCGTGACCTTAAAGCTGGCGAATTCACATTCGAGTTGAAAGATAGCGACAATGTTGTGATTGCAACTGCAACCAACGATGCAGCTGGTAAGATTAAATTCTCTCCAGTAGAGTACACAAATAAAGCTGGTGAAAAAGTTACAGCCCTTAAATACAAGAAGGGTCAAGAAGGTACTTACAAGTACACTGTAACAGAGGTTAAGGGTACAGACGCGACTGTCACTTACGATGAAATGGCTGCTGTTGTAACCGTTACTGTTTCTCATGATGGTACAGCTAAAGCATTGATCACAAACGTGACAGAACCTGCGGATAAAGAATTTAACAACCGTGTAACACCACCAGAAGAACCTAAGTTCCAACCAGAGAAATACGTTGTTTCTGAAGAGAAATACGATATCACAGGTGACAAGCTCGTTGATGATGATAAAGAGTTGGCAGACAAGTACGCAGATACCAATGCGAACCCATATGCGGACGATGCCTCAAACAACGAAGCAGAAAACTTGAATACTAAGACTGTTAAACGTGGTCAAAAATTGGTTTACCAAGTATGGTTGGATACAACTAAATTCGATGCAGCTAACAAGGACAACATCCAATCAGTAGGAATCTCAGATGACTACGATGAAACTAAATTGAATCTTGATGCTACTAAGATCAAAGCCTACGATTCAGTAACAGGTGCAGAAGTCACAGACAAATTTGATATCACAGTTAACAACGGTGTGATCACTGCAACCCTTAAAGCTGGCTTCACTAAGTCACTTGGCGACGCAGAAAACACTCAAGTTATCGATACAACTAAATTCGCCTTTGGACGTTACTACAAGTTCGACATCCCAACAACAGTGAAAGCTGATGTTGCAGGTGGTGTAGACATCGAAAACACTGCGGCTCAAGTAGTAAACTACTACAACCCAACTACTAAGAAAGTTGAAAAACCATCTAAACCAACTGAAAAACGTGTAAACAACGTTCCAGTTGAAGTGGAATTCAACTTCACTAAACGTTTGGAAGGTCGTGAGCTTAAAGCTAACGAATTCAGCTTTGTTCTTAAAGATTCAACAGGTAAAACTCTTGAAACTGTGAAGAACGATGCGGCTGGTAACGTTAAGTTCAAAGCTCTTGAATTCAAGAAAGGCCAAGAAGGCGTACACAACTACACAGTAGAAGAAGTTAAAGGAAGCGACGCAACCGTTACATACGACACAATGAAAGCGAATGTAACAGTCACAGTGAAACACGATGGTACAGCTAAAGTACTTATCGCGACTGTAGGCGACATTGCGGATAAAGAATTTAACAACCGTGTGACTCCTCCAGAAGAGCCTAAGTTCCAACCAGAGAAATACGTTGTTTCTGAAGAGAAATACGATATCACAGGTGACAAGCTCGTTGATGATGATAAAGAGTTGGCAGACAAGTACGCAGATACCAATGCGAACCCATATGCGGACGATGCCTCAAACAACGAAGCAGAAAACTTGAATACTAAGACTGTTAAACGTGGTCAAAAATTGGTTTACCAAGTATGGTTGGATACAACTAAATTCGATGCAGCTAACAAGGACAACATCCAATCAGTAGGAATCTCAGATGACTACGATGAAACTAACTTGAATCTTGATGCTACTAAGATCAAAGCCTACGATTCAGTAACAGGCGCAGAAGTCACAGATAAATTCAATATCACAGTTAACAACGGTGTGATCACTGCAACCCTTAAAGCTGGCTTCACTAAGTCACTTGGCGATGCAGAAAACACACAAGTTATCGACACAACTAAATTCGCCTTTGGACGTTACTACAAGTTCGACATCCCAACAACAGTGAAAGCTGATGTACCTGGTGGTGTAGACATCGAAAACACTGCGGCTCAAGTAGTAAACTACTACAACCCAACAACTAAGAAAGTTGAAAAACCAACTAAACCAACTGAAAAACGTGTAAACAACGTTCCAGTTGAAGTGGAATTCAACTTCACTAAACGTTTGGAAGGTCGTGAGCTTAAAGCTAACGAATTCAGCTTCGTCCTTAAAGATTCAGAAGGTAAAACTCTTGAAACTGTGAAGAACGATGCTTCTGGTAACGTTAAGTTCAAAGCTCTTGAATTCAAGAAAGGCCAAGAAGGCGTTCATAACTACACAGTAGAAGAAGTTAAAGGCACAGACGCAACCGTTACATACGACACAATGAAAGCGAATGTAACAGTTACAGTTAAACACGATGGAACAGCTAAAGTTCTTATCGCGACTGTAGGTGCAATTGCGGACAAAGAATTTAACAACCGTGTGACTCCTCCAGAAGAACCTAAGTTCCAACCAGAGAAATATGTTCTTAGCGATGGTAACGGTAAGTTTGATATCACTGGTACTAAGCTTCTTGATGATGATGCAGAGTTGACAGATAAGTACGCAGACACAAATGCGAACCCATACGCTGATAAAGCTGATAACAACGAAGCAGAAAACATCAATACGAAAGCCGTGAAACGTGGCGAAACTATTAACTACCAAGTATGGCTTGATACAACTAAATTTGATGCAAACAATAAGGATAACATCCAAACTGTTGGTATTACTGACAACTATGATGAAGCTAAATTGGATGTTAAGGTATCTGATATCAAGGCTTACGATGGTAAGACTGGTAAAGATGTTACTGATAAATTCAACATCTCAATTGCTAATGGTGTAATCACAGCTAACCTTAAAGATGGCTTCACTAAGTCACTTGGCGATGCAGAAAACACTCAAATCATCGATACTACTAAGTTCGAATTTGGACGTTACTACAAGTTTGTCATCCCAGCTAAAGTTTCTGACGGTGCTTACGATGGTGCTGAAATTGAAAATACAGCAGCTCAAGTAGTTAACTACTACAACCCAACTACTAAGAAGACCGAAAAACCAGAGAAACCAACTGAAAAGCGTGTCAACAATGTTCCAATGGCTATTCAGTTAATCTTCGGTAAGACACTTAATGGTCGTCAATTGAAAGATAAGGAATTTAACTTTGTCTTGAAAGACGAAGCAGGAAAAGTTCTTGAAACTGTTCAGAATGATGCTAAAGGCAAAGTAACTTTCTCTACTATTAATTATGGAAGAGACGATCTTGGTAAGACCTTTAACTACACTGTAGAAGAAGTTAAAGGAACTGATACAACAGTTACTTATGACAATATGAAAGTCAACGTTACTGTTAAAGTTATTCAACCTTCAGCAGGTAATCAATTATCAACAGTTATCTCTTATGCTACAGTTGGTGGAAATTCTTATGAATCAGACGACAGAATTTTCGATAACAACGTAACTCCTAACTTCAAACCAGAGAAATACGTTGTTTCAGAACCAAGCTTCGACATCATTGGCAACAAACTTGCTGATGACGACGATTCAGCTGATAAAGTTGAAATCCAAAACTTGAATGGTAAGACCCTCAAACGTGGTCAAAAGATCTACTATCAAGTATGGCTTGATACTCGTGACTTCACAGCAGAAAGCAATCTTCAAACAGTTGGTATCACAGATAACTACGAAGAAGATAAGCTTGACATCAACGCTGCTGATATCAAGGTTTACGATGGTATCACTGGTGCTGATGTTACTGATAAGTTCGACATCAAGGTTGAAAATGGTGTTCTCTACGGTACATCTAAAGCAAGCTTGACTAAAGCTATTAGTGCAACAGATGCTACTCCAGTCATCGATACAACTAAATTTGAGTTTGGTCGTTACTATAAATTTGATATCCCAGCTGTTGTTAAAGACATTGATGCTAACGACGGTGTAGATATTGAAAATACAGCCAACCAAACAATTCACCAATACAACCCATTCAATAAGAAAGTTACAACTCCTGAAAAGCCAACTCAAACACGTGAAAACAACGTTCCAGTTCCACTCGAGTTCAACTATACTAAACGACTTGAAGGACGTGAGTTGACTGCAGGTGAGTTCAGCTTCGTATTGAAAGACAAAGACAACAAAGTTCTTCAAACAGTAACCAACGATAAAGATGGTCACATCAAGTTTGAAAAACTCTTGTTCAATAAAGATGATCTTGGTAAGACATTCACTTACACAGTTGAAGAAGTAGCTGGTAAAGACGCTTCAATCACTTACGATGCTATGAAAGCGACTGTAACAGTGAAAGTTACTAAGGAAGGCAAAGTTCTTACAACTGTCGTTAACCACGCTTCAACAGGCGGATTTGCTTCAAGCGCTAACGATAAAGAGTTCAACAACAAAGTTCGTCCACCAGAAACACCAGAATTCAATCCAGAGAAATACATTCTTAATGAAACTAAGTTCGATTTGAAGGGAGTATCTCTTCTTGATGATGACAAAGAGTTGAAAGATAAGGTTGCAGAAACTAATGCAAATCCTTATGTTGATGGTGCTTCTAATAATGAAAAAGCTAACATCAATACTAAGACCGTATATCCTGGACAAAAAGTTGTTTACCAAGTATGGTTGGATACTACTAAATTCACTGAAAAGAATAATATCCAAACTGTTGGTGTATCAGATGACTATGAAGAAGATAAAGTTGATATCAATGTAGCTGATATTAAAGCATATGATGGCATCACAGGTGATGATGTAACAGCTAAGTTCGATATCAAGGTTGAAAATGGTGTGATTACAGCCAACCTCAAAGATGGCTTCACTAAGTCACTTGGCGATGCAGAAAACACTCAAGTTATCGACACAACTAAATTTGCCTTTGGACGTTACTACAAGTTTGATATTGTTGGTAAAGTCAAAGACGACGTTAAGGGTGGTGTAGACATTGAAAACACAGCTTCTCAAATCGTTCATTACTACAACCCAACAACTAAGTCTGTTGAAAAACCAAATAAACCAACAGAAAAACGTGTTGTTAACGTTCCAGTTAAAGTAGAATTCAACTTCACTAAACGTTTGGAAGGTCGTGAGCTTAAAGCTAACGAATTCAGCTTCCAATTGAAGGATGAAGCAGGAAATGTCATCGAAACTGTTAAGAACGATGCCAAAGGTAACGTTAAGTTCAAAGCTATTGAGTACAAGAAAGGCCAAGAAGGCGTTCACAAGTTTACAGTAGAAGAAGTTAAAGGAACAGACGCAACTGTTACATACGATACAATGAAAGCGAATGTAACAATCACTGTTTCTCATGATGGTACTGCTAAAGCTCTTGTAGCAACTGTCGGTCAAATTGCGGATAAAGAATTCAACAATGCGGTTCGTCCACCAGAAAAACCTAAGTTCCAACCAGAAAAATATGTTGTTTCTGAAGCGAAATTCGATGTAACAGGTACTAAACTCGTTGATGATGATAAAGAATTGGCTAACAAGGTTTCAGACACCAATGCAAACCCTTATGCTGATGACGCATCAAACAACGAATTGGAAAACTTGAATACGAAGTCAGTTAAACCTGGTCAAACACTTTACTACCAAGTATGGCTTGATACAACTCAATTTGACGCTAACAACAAGGATCATATCCAAACTGTTGGTATCACAGATGACTTTGATGAAACTAAGTTGGATGTAGATGCATCAGCAATCAAGGTTTACGATTCAGTAACTGGTAAAGATGTTACAGATAAATTCGACATCTCACTTGCTAACGGTGTGATTACAGCTAACCTTAAAGATGGATTCACTAAGTCACTTGGCGATGCAGAAAACACTCAAGTCATTGACACTACTAAGTTCGAGTTTGGTCGTTACTATAAATTTGATATTCCTGCAACAGTTAAGAAGGATATTAAAGCTGGTGTAGATATCGAAAATACAGCTACTCAAGTTGTTAACTACTACAACCCAACAACTAAGAAAGTTGAAAAACCAAACGTACCAACTGAAAAACGTGTTAACAGTGTTCCAGTTTCAGTAGAGTTTAACTTCACTAAGCGTTTGGAAGGCCGTGAACTTAAAGCGAACGAATTCACATTCGTACTTAAGGATTCTACAGGGAAAGAAATCGAAACTGTTAAGAACGATGCCAAAGGTAACGTTAAGTTCAAAGCTATTGAGTACAAGAAAGGCCAAGAAGGTACTTACAAGTACACAGTAGAAGAAGTTAAAGGTACTGACAGCACAGTTCAATACGACGGTATGAAAGCTCTTGTCACTGTTGAAGTATCACACGATGGTAAAGCGAAAGCTCTTATCACTAAGGTTACTGACCCAGCTGATAAAGAATTCAACAATACTGTTCGTCCACCAGAAAAACCTAAGTTCCAACCAGAGAAATACGTTGTTTCTAAAGAGAAATTCGATATCACTGGTATGAAACTTGTTGACGATGATGCTGAGTTGAAAGATAAAGTAGGCGATACTAACAAGGATCCTTACGCTGACAGCACAGCTAACAACGAAGCTGAAAATATCAATACTAAGACACTCAAGAAAGGTGATAAGTTTGTCTACCAAGTATGGCTTGACACAAACAACTTCACTGACGCTCACAATATCCAATCTGTTGGTGTTACAGATAAATATGACAGCGAAAACTTGAACATCAATGTTGCAGATATTAAAGCATACGACTCTGTAACAGGGGAAGATGTGACAGCTAAGTTTGATATCAAGGTTGAAAACGGTGTAATCACTGCAACGTCTAAGTCTGACCTTACTAAGTCACTTGGTGATGCAGAAAATACACAAGTGATTGATACTGCCAAATTGGCATTCGGACGCTACTACAAGTTCGATATTCCTGCAACTATCAAAGGCACTGCCAAAGATGGTGTAGATATCGAAAATACTGCGTCACAAATCGTTCACCAATACGACCCAACTAAGAAATCTGTTGAAAAACCAGAAAAACCAACAGAAAAACGTGTAGTCAATATCCCAACTAAGGTTGAGTTTGAATTCACTAAGAAACTTGAAGGTCGTCAACTTAAAGCTGGTGAGTTTAGCTTTGTACTTAAGGATAGCAAGGGTAATGTTATCGAAACTGTAAGCAACGATGCTAACGGTAAGATCAAGTTCTCTGCCCTTGAGTACAAACGTGGTGAAGAAGGTAATCACGTCTATACAGTAGAAGAAGTAAAAGGTAACGATGCAACTGTTACTTATGATAAGATGGTAGCCACAGTTGTTGTTTCTGTAACTAAAGATGGTAAAGTCTTGACAGCGATTTCTCAATTGCCAGAAGATACTGAGTTCAACAACACTGTTATCCCACCATATACACCACCAACAACTCCACCAAACACACCTCCTACTACACCACCAACTACGCCTCCAACACCACCGACTCCTCCAACTCCAGTGGTTCCACCAGTGACACCACCAACTACACCAGAAGCTCCTAAAGGACCAGCACTTCCTGAAACAGGTGATGATGCGTCTATGGCAGCTATGGCTCTTGGAGGAATCCTTGCGGCAGCTGGACTAGGTTTGGCAGGAAAACGCAAAAAAGAAGACTAAGATAGTTCATAGGTTAAATCCCTCAATATAGTTAGTTAGACTATTTCAGTTTTCGAAAAAGAGACTCATCCCGATAGGGGTGGGTCTCTTTTGTATCTATCTTAAAGATGATTTGGTGTTTTATTAAAATATTAGATATAAGGTTAAGTAATAGAGATTTTAGGATTTATTTTATGCAAAACAGATCAGTGGTTTAAATTTCAGGAAAAGATTATTATAAATATTGATATGTACTAAAATACTTATGTGAAAAGGTTTATTGGTTGTCATGAAGTCCTAGCTGCAAATCACAACTCGTTTTTTATATTGATTAAAAATTAGAGAAAATACTTGCTTAATGATTAAAAAAAAGATACGATAGACTTTGGAAGAAGGTTAATAAATGTATAGAGTGCGTATTTTTTCAATAATGTCTTTGTTTTTGACGCCCATTTGGGGTACAAGGATTAACTTATAGGAAGATTTTGAATGAAACAAGCAAATCATGTTTTTGAAAAAGTGACAAAATACGGCATTCGTAAGTTGTCGGTAGGTGTAGGACCAGTTGCTATCGGGACATTCTTGTTAGCAGGTGGTTTTTTCGTGTCTAAACCAGTCTCTGCAGATCAGGTTACTAAGGATGCAACGGTACACATGGCCTATGTCGCTGAAAATGAATTAACAGCTGAAGAGCAACAGCAAGTGGTCCATGCTATTCCTGAGGACTACCAGAATGAAGATACTTTTTATTTGGTCTACAAACGTAAGGGTGCTACGCAAACTAGTCTTCCTCAGACAGGAAGTTCTGACTGGGTAGCGTCAGGTTTAGGACTAGCAACGGCGACCATGGCTGTGTTGCTGTTTTCAAAAAAACATCGTAAAAAAATTATTGGTTTGGTCTTGATTGGGGCCGCAGGGCAAAGTCTCCTTGTGCCAATAGAGGTTCTTGCCTTGCAAAACAAGGAGTTGCAGGCCTATAATCAGACCCTTGCTGTTGTAGACGAGGCGGACCTAGCTAAAGGTGTTATTGCAATTGATGGTTATGAGTATGTTGGTTATCTGCGTTACTCAGCTAAGCCAGAGCTTGAACAACCTTTGGAGAATACTTTGCAGGGGCTTGAGTCTTCAATAAAAGAAGAGACTACAGTAAATCAGGGTACAGCTGATAAGGATAGTGAGGGAATCAGTTGGAAAAAGGGAACTCAGGAGTCAGGTCATGAGGGCGAAGCTCTAGTTCAACCTGCTAATCCAGAGTATACCGAACCAATTAGTGCTAAAGGCACACAAGAAGTTGGTCACGAAGGCGAAGCCCTTGTTCAACCAGTGGCTCCAGAATATACCGGCCCAATCAGTGCTAACGGCACACAAGAAGTTGGCAATGAAGGAGAGGCTGTGGTTCAACCAGCCAATCCAGCATATACTGGTTCAATCAGTAGCGATACTACAAGTGCCAATGGTACGCAAGAAGTTGGTCACGAAGGTGAAGCTGTGGTTCAGCCTGTCAATCCAGCGTACACTGGTTCAATCAATAGCGACACTACCAGTGCCAAAGGCACACAAGAATCAGGCCACGAAGGTGAGGCCCTTGTTCAACCTGTCGCCCCAGAATATACCGGCCCAATCAGTGCCAATGGTACGCAAGAATCAGGTCACGAAGGTGAAGCTATTGTTCAACCCGTAGCCCCAGAGTATACAGGTCCAATCAGTGCCAATGGCACCCAGGAAGCTGGTCACGAGGGTGAAGCTGTAGTTCAGCCTGTCAATCCAGCGTACACTGGTTCAATCAATAGCGACACTACCAGTGCCAAAGGCACACAAGAATCAGGCCACGAAGGTGAGGCCCTTGTTCAACCTGAGAATCCTGTTCATACCCCAGTTGTCGGTAGTATCACAGAGACTGAAACACAAGCCATCGATTATCCTATTGAAGTGATTACGGATGATAACAAATATGTGGATGAAGAAGTTGTCGAACAAGAGGGTAAAAAAGGTAGCCAAGAAATCCAGAAAATTTACCAAACCATTGATGGTGTCAAGGTTGGTGAGCCGACTATTGTGTCAGGTAAGGTTATTGAGGTGCCACAACCTAGAAAAATCCGTCGTGGAAGCAAGCCTCTAGATGGCACAACGACCGAAGAATCTATTGTAGAGCTTCCATTTAAAGAAATTGTCCAAGAAGATGACACACTTGAGAAAGGCACTTTACAGGTTGTCCAAGAAGGTCAAAAAGGCCAAAATAAAATCACCAAGGTTTATAAGACCTATAAGGGAAACAAGACTGCTGAAGAACCAACTGTTACTGAAACAGTGCTAGTGCCTGTCCAAGATCGTATCGTTCGCAAAGGAACTAAGGTATCTGAAAAACCAGTGCTTACGCTGACACAGATTGACAAGGATGACTTGGGTCGAAGTGCTAAACTTAGCTACAACTTGACTAATCCAGGTTCAGCAACTATCACGACTATTAAAGCGGTCCTTAAGCAAGATGGACAGGTTGTTCAAACGCTTGATATTCCTAGCACGACCTTGACTGCTGACCTAACCAACTTAGACTATTACAAGCCTTATACTCTTACAACAACCATGACCTTTGATCGTGGCAATGGTGAGGAGAGTCAGGTTTTGGCAGACCAAACTCTCCAACTGGATCTCAAGAAGGTTGAGCTTAAAGATTTTGCACGTACAGATTTGATCAAGTATGACAATCAAACAGAAGTGGATGAGACTCGTCTGACAGCTGTGCCTCAAGATCTCACGAATTACTACTTGAAACTGACTTCTGCGGATCAAAAGACGACTTACTTGGCAGTGAAAGCCATCGAAGAAACAACAGTTGATGGCAAGGCGGTTTATAAGGTAACTGCAGAAGCGGACAATTTGGTACAACGTGATGCCCAAAACCATTTTGCACAAACCTATAGCTATTACATTGAGAAACCTAAGGCTAGCCAAGCCAATGTCTACTATGATTTTGCTGACTTGGTCAATGCCATTCAAGCAAATCCATCTGGTGAATTTAGACTGGGCCAAAGCATGAGTGCTCGTCACGTCATTCCAAACGGCAAGTCATACATTACTTCAGAATTTACTGGTAAGTTGCTAAGTGATGGTGACAAACGCTATGCCATCTATGATTTAGAGCATCCATTGTTTAATGTTATCAATGGCGGAACTATCAAAAACATCAACTTTGAAAATGTAGATATCAATCGCCCTGGCCAAAATCAAATCGCGACGGTTGGATTTAACCTTAAAAATAAAGGTCTGATTGAAGATGTTAAGGTGACTGGTTCAGTTACTGGTAACAATGACGTGGCTGGTATCGTCAATAAGATTGATGAAGATGGCAAGATTGAGAATGTCGCCTTTGTCGGTAAGATTGACTCTGTCGGTAATAACTCGACAGTTGGTGGAATTGCTGGTTCAAACTACATGGGATTCGTTAACAGAGCCTATGTCGATGCGACTATTACAGCTCAAAATGCCAATGCAAGTATGTTAGTGCCATTTGTTACTTACATGCTTAACAGTTGGAAGTCAGGAACTAAGGCCAAGGTGACCAATTCAGTAGCCAAGGGTGTTCTTGATGTCAAAAACACACGAAATGTCGGTGGGATTGTTGCTAAGACATGGCCATACGGTGCTGTTCAAGACAACGTGACCTATGCCAAGGTTATTAAAGGTCAAGAAATCTTTGCTTCGAATGATGTCAATGATGAAGATGGTGGTCCTCATATCAAAGACCTCTTTGGTGTTGTTGGTTATAGCTCGGCCGAAGATGGCACGGGTAAAGATACCAAGAGTCCTAAAAAACTCAAACATTTGACTAAGGAAGAAGCCGACAAGCGTGTTGAAGGTTACAAGATCACAGCTGATACATTTGTCAGCGAGCCTTACGCGTTGAACACCCTTAACAACGTTTCTAGTCAAGCAGATTTTGCCAATATTCAAGACTATAATCCAGAATACAAACAGGCTTACAAGAATATTGAGAAATTCCAGCCATTCTATAACAAGGATTATATTGTCAACCAAGCCAACAAACTGGCTAAAGACCATAACTTGAATACCAAAGAGGTGCTCTCAGTGACACCAATGAAAGACAGTAATTTTGTTACTGACCTAAGCGCTGCTAACAAGATTATTGTTCACTACGCTGATGGTACCAAAGACTACTTCAAGCTTTCAGAGAGTTCAGAAGGGTTGAGCAATGTTAAGGAATATACTGTCACTGATTTGGGTATCAAGTATACTCCGAACATCGTTCAAAAAGACCATTCAAGCCTTATCAATGGAATCGTTGATATCTTGAAACCGATTGAGTTGCAGTCTGACCCAATTTACCAAAAACTTGGTCGTACAGGTCCAAATAAGGTCAATGCTATCAAGAACCTTTTCTTGGAAGAGAGCTTTGAGGCTGTTAAAACTAATTTGATCAACCTTGTGACTAAGCTGGTTCAAAATGAAGACCACCAGCTTAACCAATCACCAGCTGCTCAACAAATGATTCTTGACAAGGTTGAGAAGAATAAAGCAGCCCTCTTGCTAGGCTTGACCTACTTGAATCGTTATTACGGTGTGAAGTTTGATGATCTTAACATCAAAGAAATCATGCTCTTCAAACCAGATTTCTATGGTAAAAATGTGGATGTCCTTGACCGTTTGATTGAGATTGGCTCTAAGGAAAATAATATCAGTGGTTCAAGAACCTACGATGCTTTCGGTGAAGTTCTCGCTAAGAGTACCCTTTCTAGTGATCTTACCGACTTCCTCAACTACAACCGAAAACTCTTTACCACTATCGACAATATGAATGATTGGTTCATTGATGCCGCTAAGGATAAGGTTTACGTTGTAGAGAAGGCGTCTCAAAATGAAGGTGTTGGTGAGCACAAGTATCGTGTTTATGACAACCTCAGTCGTGGTCTCCACCGCAAGATGATTTTGCCATTGTTGAACCTTGATAAGACAGAAATGTTCCTGATTTCTACTTATGACACCATGTCTTATGGTACAGCTAACAAGTACAACACAACCCTAGAAAAGTTGAAACCTGAGATTGATCTAGCGGCTCAACGTCAAATCAACTACCTTGATTTCTGGCAAAGATTGGCCGCAGATAATGTCAAAAACAAATTGTTCAAAGACATTGTCAATCCAATCTGGGAAGGTTTCTACGTCTGGGGTCATGGTTGGCCAGGTTGGCCAGAGCGCTACGGCCAATTTAAGAACAGTACGGAAGTCTATGCGCCAATCCGTGAAATCTATGGACCAGTCGGTGAGTACTACGGTGATAACGGAGCTATGGCTGGTGCCTATGCTGCCATCTACGACAATCCATATGATAATCGTGCCAAGGTTACCTTCGTCATGTCTAACATGATTAGTGAGTACGGTGCATCAGCCTTCACTCATGAAACAACCCATATCAATGACCGTATTGCCTACTTTGGAGGTTTTGGTCGTCGTGAAGGAACAAATGTTGAAGCCTATGCCCAAGGAATGTTGCAATCACCAGCTACTCAAGGTCACCAAGGTGAATACGGTGCCTTAGGCCTTAACATGACCTTTGAAAGAGCCAACGATGGTAACCAGTGGTACAACACCAATCCAAACAAGTTGAACTCTCGTGAGGCCATCGACCGTTACATGAAGGGCTACAACGATACCCTTATGCTTCTAGATTCACTTGAAGGAGAAGCAGTCCTCAGTCAAGGCAAGCAAGAGCTCAATAACGCATGGTTCAAGAAGGTAGATAAACAGCTACGAGGCAATAGTAAAAACCAATACGACAAGGTGCGTGCTCTAAGTGATAGCGAAAAGGCTATTAGTTTGACCACTATTGATGACCTTGTGGATAATAACCTCATGACCAATCGTGGACCTGGAAATGGTGTTTATAAACCGGAGGACTTTTCTTCTGCCTATGTCAATGTGCCTATGATGTCTGCTATTTATGGTGGTAATACCAGTGAGGGCTCTCCAGGTGCTATGTCCTTCAAGCACAATACCTTCAGACTCTGGGGTTACTACGGCTATGAAAAAGGCTTCCTAGGTTATGCGACCAACAAGTATAAACAAGAAGCAAAAGCGGCTGGTAAGAGCACCCTAGGTGATGACTTTATCATTAACAAGATTTCTGAGGGTCAGTTCAACTCCCTAGAAGACTTCAAGAAGGCCTACTTTAAAGAAGTGAAAGAAAAAGCGTCACATGGTTTGACGACCGTTACGATTGATGGTACATCAGTAAGCTCTTACGATGATTTGTTAGCCTTGTTTAAAGCGGCAGTCGCCAAAGACGCTGCAAGTCTTAAAACAGATAATAATGGCAATAAATCTGTGTCAACAAGCCATACGACAAAACTCAAAGAAGCTGTCTATAAGAAACTCCTACAAGAGACAGATAGTTTCACAAGTTCTATTTTCAAATAATAGATGAAAGAAACCCTTTTGGTAACTGCCAAAGGGGTTTTTGATACTGTCGGGAATGCGGGTGGTAGGAGCCTTTAGGTCAGTGTTGGCAAGGGATTGAGAAAGATGTGAGTTAAGCCATTAAAAAAATTCCTTTTGAAGGGAGAGAATTTTGAATTTTAATAAATATCACTATAACTAAAAAATAAGGTTAGAGTGACGAACGTTTTTAATAAAAGATGGTTTGATATAAAAGTATTTTGAAAATTATAGAACTGACAAAATAGGGGATTGTGCTAAACAAAAGTACGAACGATTTGATGTTTCAAAGGACTTAGATAAAAGTTTTAAATTAATGTTTTTTAATAAAAGTTAAACTTTTACACGATTATTAGTATATATTTGACAATTTAATAATTATAGTATAAAATGGAAAACGTATATAAAGTAATTTGGATATTGAGGAAATTTATTATTATGAGAGATATGTTTAATAAACGCCAACGTTTTTCATTAAGAAAATATAGCTTTGGTGTGGCCTCTGTCCTTTTGGGAGTTTCAATCTTCTCAAATGCACAGGGTGCCCAAGCTGACGAAACGGTAGCACCAACTACCGCAGGTATGGAAACAACTGCTGAGCCAGATGTCGTCGTGGAGCAATCAACACCAACAACAGCATCAGTAGCTCCAGCAACAACAGAAAACACACCAAGTTCAGTCTCTACTGTGGCCTTGGCTAGTGAACAACCCCAATCAGTAGCTCAAAACAGCCAAGCAACTTCAACAACTAGTCAAACAGCAGCTAGTTCAGAAGTAGCTTCTCAGGCTGCATCGCAAGCGAGCTCTGAATCTGCAGCAGCGGCTGCTTCATCTGTAGTTACTAGTGCACAAGCTCTTAGCTCAGCAGCTGTAGCAGAAACTCCAGCTGCTGGTCAAGTATCAGCACAAACAAGTGCGGCTGCTTCAGTTGCGACTGTAGCAGAAACTGCCAGTGCAGAGTCTACGACTAACGCTGTAAATAGCGTCCTTAAAGTAGCGACTAGCGAGTTGGCTGTGACAAGCAGTGAATTGAATGCTGCTGAAGCAAGCCTTAACTCTGAAAATCTCATCAACGCTATGGGTCTTGCAGTATCAAACCGTAGCCTTCGTACAGCTGATGCGGTTGCTGTTTTGACAAATGCTGGAGCAGGCTCAACAAACCCTGACTTGACAAACCTCGGCTACAAACTTGACTATTTACCAGGGCGTCAACAATACTTTGTTAACATTGACTACATCAACCACCTCAAAGTCGGTCGTGATAACCGTGGGGGGGTGAGACCTTATGACTTTATTGAAAACGGTAATTTCTTTGTTACACCAAACTATGCTAACCTTGGTATTATTGACTATGTTGATGAAGCAGGAAACAAGATCCCTGGATCTTCAACCTACCGTATCAATAACTCAACTGAAACAATTACAGCAAACGGTAAGACTTACAATAAAATCTACGATGCTGGTGTAACAGAACTTCCACCAGTACCAGCAGGATACCGCATCAAGTATGCAACTGCTGACAAATCAAAAGCTAATGCTTACGTAGATGTCTTGAAGTCAGAACGTCAATACGACTATAACAACGGTGTTGCAACTATCCGTTCTGAACGTTCTTGGGACCGTAACCAAAGTCGTGTCGTTGACCTTGTTCAATTTGCTAACGGTTCACAAGGTTTGGATGCTTCAATTGATGCCAATGGTGGTGGTCAATACCTAGCTCCAGGATACCGTTACCACATTATCGTTGAAAAAGACACTAGAGATGTCACTAAAGCAACAAGTCAAACAGTGACTTACACTGGTGCTGATACGAAGACACCAGCTGCTAACACTCAAAATGACTTTAGCTTCAACGGTAAAGAAGACCCAACAACTAATACAACAACTTGGACTGAAACGACTCATACTTATGGAACAGTTAAGACTCCGGTTGTTACTGGTTACTATGCTGATAAAGCTGTAGCAGGTGGTAAGACAGTTACTCCAGATGCACCAAATGCAACAGACACAGTGACATACAAAGCCTTTGGTAAATTTATCGCTGTGGATGAAAATGGAAATCCAATTCCAGGTGTATCAACAACTGCCTACACAAACGATCCAAATGATGCGACTAAGATGATTGCCATCGACAAGACGCTTCCAAGCATTCCTGGCTACACTGTTAAGGTTGTACCTGCCACACCAGGTGACTTGTCTAGCGATACTAAGGTTGTTTACGTTAAGAACGATCAAAAAGCAAGTGTTACTTACCGTGATGAAACAAGCGGTTCAATCCTTGAAACAGTTGCTTTGGCTGGTAAGTCTGGCGAAGCGATTAACTACTCAACAGCTGAACGTATCAAACACTATCAAGACCTTGGCTATGCCCTTGTGACAGATGGTTACCCAGCTGGTGCAAGCTTTGACTTGGATAGCACAGTTGACCAAGCTTGGACAGTAAGCTTCAAACGTGTAGCACTTGACTTTAATCCAGACAATGCACACGAACCAGGAACTCCAATCTACCCTAACCAACCAAACGGTCCAAAATGGCCAGCTAAGGATGCTTACCTTAAAGATGTTACTTACACTGTTCACTATACAAGCAAGAACAGAAATGCTAAATTGCCAGCAGATAGTGTTCAAAAGGCACAATGGAAACGTTCATTGACCCTTGATTCTGTAACAGGTGACATTCTTACTGCAGGTGAATGGAAGGCTGATAAGACTAAGTTCGACCTCGTAATCACACCATTGGTTAACGGTTATTTCGCCGATAAAGGCCGTGTGGCTTCTCAAGATGTCACTATGGACAACAAGGTTGAAACTGTTACTTACACTAAATTTGGTAAGATTATTGCCGTTGACGAAAAAGGTAATCCAATCCCAGGTGTTGAAGCAGTTACTTACACAAATGATCCTAACGATCCAACTAAGGCTGCCATGACACTTGTTCCTGAAGTAAAGGGTTACAAGGCCGAGAAGACTGCTGTGACACCAAGCAACCCTGGTGCTGATACAAAGGTTATTTATAAGTTAACTAACGCAGAACCCGCTAAACCGACAACTAACAAAGACCTTGGTACTATCGTTGTCATCTACCGTGATGAATATGGCAACCAAATCAAGATGCCACTCGTTATCACTAACTCTGTTGGTTCTGAAGTTAACGTTCACGGTGACCGTTATATCTACCGGAATGGTGTGAAATACGAATTGATTCGTCAAGAAGGTAAATCTACAGACAAGATGACAAAAGGTCAAACAGTCGTGACCTATATTTATCGTAAGGTCGAAGATGGCTCAACACCTTCAAATGGTAATAATGGTCAATCTGGAAATGGTGGAAATTCAACTTCTAAAGCTGTAAAAGCGGCCTCAAACGGATCTAAAGGTTCTGGATCAGCAGCCGATGGCGCTTCAGATGGTAAAGGTTCAGATAAGAAGAAATCTGGAAACAAAGATGGTAAGAAGGCAGATGGTTCTGATAAAGCTAAAGAAGGCGACGAACAATTGCCAGTAACAGGTGAATCAGATAACAACCTCGCAGCAATGGGTGTTGTTGTTATGGGACTTATGTCAGGACTTGCGGCTATGAATCGTCGTAAAAACCAAGACTAAGATTTCCACACCTTATCTCTCATAAATTCCAAAAATAAAATCTCTCTCGAGTGAATTGCTCGGGAGAGATTTTTTGGGTCTTTGTAGATAAAACTCAGGAAAGCTCCAAATGTTTGTGAATCTTTTAAGCAGTATTTAGCTTGATAAGGTACAATAGAGTAAGACAAAACGAATGAGGAGACTGTCATGAAGTTTTTACATACGTCAGATTGGCATGTGGGGCGAACCCTCAATGGCTGGTCTTTGCTGGAGGAGCAGGAGTGGGCCTTCCAACAGATAGTGGATTTGGCAATTCGCGAACAGGTGGATGGGGTCATCATTGCTGGGGATCTCTATGACCGTGCGGTGCCGCCTGTGGATGCGATTAAACTTTTTAATAAGACTTTGGCACGTTTGGTCTTGGAGGAGCAGATTCCTGTTTATGCTATCAGTGGTAATCACGATGGGGCTGAACGTTTGCATTTTGGGCGAGACTTTTTTCAACCTCAGGGGCTTCATTTAAGCACACGTTTGGAGGAGGCTTTTGAGCCTATTGAGTTGGAGGGTTGCCAGATTTTTCTTCTTCCCTTTATCGATCCTATTGATGCTAGGATTTATTATAAGGATGATGAGGATAAGGAAATTCAGGGGATTGGTGATGCTTTAGCCTACATTCTTGAGGATATGGAGAAAGCTTTTGATCCCGACAAATCACGTATTTTGGTGACGCATTTTGCGGTTTCTAAGAAAGATGACCAAGATGGTCAAAGTTTACGAGAATTGATGCTGTCTGAAACCAGCAATACGGTGGGTGGGCTTACCAATGTGACCAGTGACCTTTTCAAGGCTTTCGATTATGTGGCCTTGGGGCATATCCATACCCGCTTTGCTAGTCCGAGCCAGCGCGTGCAATATTCAGGAAGTCCAGTCGCCTTTAATGTCAAAGAAGCCAAACGTAAGGAAGAGAAGGGTGTCTATATTCTTGAATTGGATGCGACTGGTAACTTGTCTCAGACCTTCCATCCTCTAGAGGTCAGACGGCCAATCGTGACCCTTCAGGAACCTTTTGAAACCTTGGTATCACCTGAATTTTATAAGGAACAGCCTTGTCAAAAGGCTTGGTTTGCCTTTGATATTCAACTGTCCAGCCGTAAGGAATTAGAGGGTATCAATGTGCGTGCCCGTCTGGAAGAAATTTATGGGGCAGACATTGTGGAAATCACCTTCAGTCGTTTGGGTGATGTCAAGGAAGAAAACGTGACTGTTGATCAGCACTTAAAAGATTTGGAAATGCAATCGCCGCAGGAAATTGTTTCTGATTTTTACCAGACAGTGACTGGGGGCGATGTCTTGTCTGAGAGACAAACAGCCCTTGTGGAAAGTATTTTTGAGGAGATTGGAGGGAGCCGACAATGAGACCAGTTCAGTTAGAATTGACCAATTTTGGACCTTATCGTAAGGAAGTCATCAATTTCACCCAGTTTGACCATGCTCCCCTCTTTTTGATTGGTGGAGACACGGGGGCTGGCAAGAGTACCCTCTTTGATGCCATGACGGTGGCCTTGTTTGCGACGACTAGTGGCGATCGCAACGTTGAGGAGATGCGGTCGACCTTCGCTGGTCCAGAGGATGATTTGACCAAGGTGACTTTTTACTTCCAACAGGGCAACCACCTTTATCGCATTGAGCGAGTTCTCCAGCAGGAAAGGGCCAAGCGAGGCGGTGGTACGACCATGCAAAAAGCAACGGCTTCCTTAGTCATTGTGGATAAGATTGGTGGTCAGGAGATTGAAAAGCTTGGGGATAAAATCAAGGAAGTGAGTGACCAGATTGAGCAGATTTTGGGTCTCAATGCCGAGCAGTTCAAACAGATTATCCTCCTTCCGCAAAATGATTTCAGTCGTTTTTTGAAAGAAGATTCCAAGACCAAGACTCAAATTTTGAAAAAAATCTTTGGAACAGGTATTTTTGACCGTTTTCAAAAGAGTTTGGAAGAGCGTCTTCGCCAGAGTAATAAGGATACGGAGAAGCGCCAGACTCAGCTAGATGGCCATTTTACTAGTCAGGTTTGGTCTGAGGAAGAATTAGCTGTTTTGGCCCAAACACCAGCTTCTGAAAAATTGGCACGTCTTGAAGACCTTTTGGCACAACGTCAAGAAAATCTTGGAGAGCAAAAAAGCATTTTGAAGGATGCCCATGAGGACTTGGCTAAACTGCAAAAGAGCTTACAAACCGCACAAGATGTAGCAAAGATTTTTCAAGAATTGGAGCAAGCCAAGGAGCGTTACCGTCTAGAAATTGAGGAAGGTGCTCAAGAGCAGGCAGAGGCTAAAGCGCATCTGGAGGAATTACAGTTTGCCCAAGGGTTACAAGAAACCATTAGTAACTTGAAGCAGTATCAGAAGCAGTTGTTGCAATTAGAACAGGACCTTGAGATTGCTCAGGAGAAATTAAAGGCTAAGGAGCAGGTTTTTGAGGAAGTCAAGGCTCAAAAAGAGGCACTTGCAGCCCAATCTGAGGATTTTCTTCAAAAAGAAAGGAAACTGGGTGCGTGGAAAGAGGCTATTATCTATGCCCAGAGTCTTGCCCAAGAGCAGGAGAAAATCAAACAGTCGAGTGGAAACTACAAGAGGTTAGAAGAAACCTATCAGCAGGCTTCGAAAGAGATTGAGCTCCTTTTCCAGTCCTTGTCAGATTTGGAGGCTAATCGTCTTAGTTTAGAGAGTTTACATGAGGCTGAAAAACTCCTCCAGTCTGTGGGCTACAGTGTGGATAAGCAACTGGCTCAGGACCTAAAAGAAATAGAGGACTTGAATCAGGAGTTGGCAAAGACGGAAAAACGTCATCAAACCTTATCTTTGGATAGTGACCAAGCTCAAGAAATTCTCAAAGGATTGGAAGAGAAGTTGAAAACGACTTTGGCTTCACGTCGTCAACTCATGATTGCCCAGTTGCAGGCAGAATTAGAGGATGGACAGCCCTGTATGGTCTGTGGTTCCTTAGAACATCCTCAGGTCGATGGGACACAGGCAGATGAAGCAGCCTTGAAGGATCTCATGGACCAGGTGGAGGAACTTCAAGCTCAAAAAGAAAAGCAAGTTGCTACCTTGTCAAATCGTCAGGCTAGATTGAGTGAAGTTGAGACTAAGCGCCAAGATCTGCTTGACCAAGTGGCTAAAGTTAAGTTATCTCTTCAAAAACACTATCAAGAACTGGAAGAACAAGTTAAGGGACAGTTTGATTTTGACTTTTCAGAGGACTATGGAGCTGACCGTGGGCAAGCCTTGTTGAGTGCTGTTGAGAAGCATTATCAAGAACTCCAAAAACGCTATGAGAAGGAAGAGGCAGACCGTGTCCATTATCAAGATGAGTTAGGACGAGCTCAGGAAAAAGCGACAGATTTGGCTAAGAGCTATCAAGAGGCCAAGGCAGCTCTCGACCAAGCTAAGGAGCGCCTAAAAGACTTGAAGGAAGCTCATCCAGAACTGGAGTCTGTTGAGGTCTATCAAGAACGAATTTCCTTTGCGAAGCAGGAGTTGGACCTCTACAATAGGCAAGTCAAGGAAAATGGTGAAGCCTACAACCAACTTCATGCCGACATTCAAGGCATCAAGGGGCAGCTTGAGAGCTTGACCAAGTCTAAAGAAAAGACCAGCCAAGAAATGAAACGTTTATCAGCTGAGTTAGACCAAAGACTTATGGCTGAAGGGGCGCTCACCAATGACCTAGAGCAAATCCAGCTTTGGCTGCTTGAGGTAAACAAGCAAGCTATTCCTAAGCTTCAGGCTCAATTGACGACCTATCAAACCCTTAAACAAGAATTGCAGACCCAGATTAGTAAGGGCCAAGGGCTTCTGCAAAATCAAGAAAAACCAGATTTGGTCGCTTTAACACAAGAGGTCCAAACCGGTCAGGAAAGTTACGATACACAATTGTCTCAGGTCTCTGTCCTGGAAAAGGGACTTAAGGATGCGACGGCTACCTACCAGGCAGCCAAAACTCTTCAAGACAGCAACCAAGAGGCCTTTAAGGCCCACCAAGAACTCAGTGATTTGGTTAAGGTGGTTAAGGGAGAAAATACTGCTCTGACTGGTCGTCTCAATCTTGAGGTCTACGTTATCCGTCAGTATTTCCAACAAATCTTGGACTATGCCAATGCTAACTACATCGGACTATTAACGGATAACCGCTATTCCTTTGTTCTAAGTGAGGAAGGACGCAGGGCGCGTGATCACTTCGGTTTGGATATCAACGTCTATGACCAGCTAACGGGTAGTGAACGCTCCGTTAAATCCTTGTCCGGTGGTGAAACCTTTATCGCCGCACTGGCCATTGCCCTATCCCTCTCAGAAGTTGTGCAAAATACCAGCAAGGGTGCCGTCGTTGAAGCCCTCTTCATCGACGAAGGTTTCGGTTCGCTAGATAAGGAAGCCCTCACCAAGGCTATCGCGGTCCTGGAACAAATTGGCGAAAACCGTATGGTCGGTGTCATCAGCCACGTGGACGACATGAAAGAAGGTATCGCTCAGCAATTGGCCATCATCAAGTCGCATGATGGTAGTAGCCGTATTAAAATTGTGGATAAGGGGTAAAATATAAAAACTATATTGCTGTCAATTAACGAGAACCAAAAGATATATCCTATAATAGGAGTCCATTTGAATTACTAACATTCATCCAATTTTACTATTAGGGTGAGAATAAGAGGAAAGTTAATAACCTTATTAGATTGTACTTGGATGCAGGTTTTATATGATATTGTGTTAAGCTTATCGATATAAAATCAGAAAGATTAATCGTAGGTAACGAAAATCAATAGCTAAAGACCGCTTTCACTGGGAGTTATGGCTGAACTTGAAATGTGATAATATTATAGTAAAGTACTGAGATGTTAAGAATTATACTGACTCCCAAAGTTAGACAGGAAAAATCTAACTCTTTGGGTGTAGTTCAAATTGAAGTAGCAACATTTTATGTGACGCTTCGTAAACCAGCAGTCCATCACACTATGGGAAGTCTTAAGATTGATACTCAAACACATGTTATTAATGAAGATGGGGATATTATAAAGGGATTTTATGTAGCAGGAGAAGTAGCTGGAGGTCTTCACGCTGGGAACCGCCTTGGTGGAAATTCTTTGCCGGATATCTTTACTTTTGGACGTATTGCTGGGAAAATATCTATAAACAAGAATTGTTAGTACAATAGGTATGTCGTAAATAGAAAGAAGAATTTTACAGTTTTTTAGCTAATAAATATTTTTAGACTGGAGACAATTTGTTCCAGTCTTTTTAATTTCTCAAAAAGATGAAATAAAAGGTTTTAAAAATTAAAATGAGATAATGGCTCTTTGACTAAAAATAAGTTATAATTAGAATAAGTGTAATATGTAATTTTTATGGTATTTTTTCTAAAAAGAGATAGTGTCTTTACAAGTTTTTTTTAATAAAGAAAGTAAGACTAGGGATAATTTTTGGAAAAAGACAAAAATATCATAATAATATCCGATAATGAATTGTGTTGACTAGTGAATGGTTGGGTGTACTTAGGTTATCATCACCTAGGTCATGGAGGAGAAGATAGAAGTGATGAATGTTTCAGGCCGATTTTGTGTTTTTTCGCATAAGGATAGACAGCATCAACGTTTTTTTCAATTATTACCTGATGGTAGCATTAGAGATATTGACAGTCCTGGTCATGATAATGAACGCTTTTGGGATTTTCAAAATAATCAGATCTGCTTATATTCTAATCAAAGGCAGTTAACTGCTACTTTTGATTGTTGCTATGAGGAAGAGGGACATTCATACTGGGAAGGTTGGCATCAACACTCTATTCCTTTGGAACTTCGTCTCTATGATATGAAATCTGATCTTTTTGATTTTAAGACGAAGTTTACCAGTAGGTTTTTGATTGATTATGGAGCATTGTCAGTTGGTCCACATACCTATGGTATCCCCTTTTTAGTTGACTATGATCATGGTGGAAAGGTAATTATAGGGGATTACTGTTCTATTGGTCAGAATGTTTATTTTGTGACGGCAAATCACAATTTGGAATTGGTGACTACCTATCCATTTAAAAGTTTAGAGCGGTTTTATTCAGATAAGACCTTAGATATAGAAGACGATCACACCCTTCAATCTCCTACTAGGGTTGGTAATGATGTCTGGATTGGGAATAATGTCCAGATTATGGCTGGTGTAACTATAGGTGACGGTGCGGTTATAGCTGCAGGATCTGTGGTTACTAAGGATGTATCCCCCTATGCTATTGTTGGAGGGAACCCAGCCAAGTTGATTCGCTATCGTATTGCAGATGCTAATGACCGATTCAACATGCAAAAGATTTCTTGGTGGGATTGGCCAGAGCATGTAATTTCAGAACGACTTGATAAAATTATGAGTAAGGATATTTCTGCCTTTATTGCAGAATATTTACCCGAAGATGACTAGGCTCAATATTGTATCCATTTATTTGGTTGATGATTCACTCACAGAAGTTCTTGTTAGAGTTCTTCGTATGTGTAAAAGCTTGGACAACTATAATGTGCTATAAATAATAAAAGAAGAAATAAATATGACAGAAAAAGTTAGTGTAATTGTACCCGTATTTAATGTTGAAAAATACCTTAGACAGTGTCTAGATAGTATCCTTCAACAAACCTATCAGAATCTCGAAATTATTATTATAAATGATGGCTCAACAGATGGAAGTGACGCCATATGCCGTGAGTATGCTGGTAAGGATTCACGAATATCTTACTTTGCAAAAGAAAATACTGGGATTTCTGATACAAGAAATGTCGGTATTCGTCAAGCAACGGGTGAGTATGTGACCTTTGTAGATTCGGATGATTGGGTAGAACATACTTATGTTGAAGAGCTTCATGATAAGCTTAAGGCTTATGATGCTGACATTGCTATTACCAATTATTATCTCTTTAATGAGGCCGATAGTCTTTTTTATTTTTATATTACTGATGAGGATTATTATGAACAAGTGTATTCTCCTGCTCAGTTGATTGAGGGTCTATATGAAACCAAGTTCAATAAAAGCTTTGCTCTGATTTCAGCTTGGGGGAAACTTTATAAACGCACTCTTTTTGAAGATCTACTTTTTCCAAAAGGACAGATTGGAGAGGATGGCTTTTTTAATCTTAAGGCCTATTTAATGAGTGAGCGCGTAATCTACCTCAACAAGGGGTTGTATGCTTACCGAGAAAGACCAGGAAGTTTATCTAGAACTTGGACTGAAGATTGGATGTCGGCATTGGTATATGCTATGGAAGAGCGTCTTGCCTTGTTAGCTAGCAGGGGTTATCCACTCGAGAAGCATATGACTGTTTATCGTATGATGTTAGAGTCTTGCTTGACAAATGGAGCATCTCAGGGCTTAGAAGGAACAGAAGCTTATCGTCGAATCAAGGAAAAATATCAGGTATTAAGTTTAGCACCACAGCACTATAATGAGAAAAAACGATCAATTGTACTTGCTGCAAACTATCCTTATGTTGAGCAGGTGGTAACTACAATCAAATCTATTCTCTATCACCATCGTAATATTCGTTTTTATATAATTAACAGTGATTTTCCACAAGAATGGTTTAAGGGGCTAAACCGTCACCTTGCACGATTTGGTAGTGAGATTGTTAATTGTCGAGTAAGTAGTGCACAGATTTCCCAATATCGCACGGATATTTCCTACACTGTTTTTTTACGCTATTTTATTTCTGATTTTGTCAAAGAGGACCGTGTAATTTATATGGATTGTGATATGGTAGTGACGGGGTCACTTGATGATCTATTTACAATGGATCTAAAGGGATATCCTGTTGCAGCAGTCCGAGATTATGGGGGACGTGTCTTTTACCACCGAGAAATCTTCAATGCAGGCTTTTTAGTTATTGATAATGCATACTGGAGACAGGAACAGATGAGTAGGCACCTTATCGAAATGACTAATGAGTGGCATGATAAGGTTGATCAAGCCGATCAGTCTATCTTGAATATGGTCTTTGAAAATAATTGGTATGAACTTCCATTTGACTTTAACCATGTTGTTTTGCATAGTCATTTTACAGATTATCAATTACCAGAAGGACAAGAATATCCCAAAGTTATTCATTATCTGTCCCATAGAAAACCATGGTTTCCTCTGGCAGCGCAAACTTATCGCGATGTGTGGTGGTTCTATGCACAGTTGGATTGGTCTGATGTAGCTGAGAATGTTAGCTTGGCTCCATTGCAGAGTAGGGCGCTTTATCCTAAAGGTAGACCATTTACCTGTCTAGTTTATACTAGCATTGCTGAAGTTCCTCACTTGGAGGATTTGATTCAAGCTCTTCCTCAAGTTCACTTTAATATTGCTGCCCGTGTCATTGTATCAGATAGCTTAGCGAGATTAATCACTTATCCTAATGTAACAGTCTATTCTGGTATTAATAATATGCGTAGCCTAGATTTGGAATTGGTATCAACAAGTGATTTGTTACTTGATATCAATCCAGGAGAGAAGACTTTAGAAATACTTGATGGTTTCAGATTTGAGGATAAACCTATTTTTGCTTTTGATGATTTAAAATCTCGGAAACACCACCAACGTACATTTCCAAGAGAGCATTGGCAAGAAATGGCGGAAGCAATCAGGAAAATGAGAAAGGCGCAAGATTAAGATGGCAGACTTTCATTTGAACGGTAATTTTCAACAGATTACCATTGACCCTACGGCTCACGTTGAATTGGGGCAGGATATCACCTTGCGTTCCTTTGTTTGTCTAGAGGTGGGTAATGGTGCAACCCTAAAGCTCGGGAATCGTGTTTTCTTCAATAATCACTGTTCTATTCGTTGTGAACATCATATTGAAATTGGTAAGGATACCATGTTTGGAGATGGGGTTCGTATTTTTGATCATAATCATCAATATTCTAACTATCACGTAGAAAAAATCGCCTTTAATTATGGAAAGATATCGATCGGAAAAAATTGTTGGATTGGTGCCAATGTTGTGATTCTTAAGGGAGTCACGATCGGTGACAACGTCATTATTGGTGCAGGAGCAGTCATTCATAAGGATATTCCAAGTAACTCCATTGTTGTAAGTAAAGAGGAACTCATCATAAAAGAGCGGCCACAATTAGAGCACCATGTGTTTACACTGACAGCTTCGGATACACTGGAAAACCTCACTTATTTGGTAGAGAATCTTCCAGAAGTTTCGTTTCATATTGCAGCCAAGACCAATGTTTCAGATCGCTTAGAAGCCTTTAAAAAGTATGACAACGTAACACTATACACAAATGTCCATCATGATGATATTATAGAGGATTTATTGGATCAATCAGAAATCTACCTGGATATTAATCATTGGGATCAGGTGGATTCTATTGTCGACCGGGCAGTTGAAAAGGGAAAACCAGTCTTTGCTTTTGATAATGTAGCTCACAGGGCAGAGTTGGGTGGTAGTATATTTTCTCATCAGAACCCTGAAATGATGGTGAAAGCAATTCAAAGACGATTGTTTGGACATGCTGTGGATAGTTTAAACTGAAAAAGGAAATCCGGTTTATGCTTTTGATGTCACAAACCATGATAATTGCGGTCGAAACAGGGTGTTTTCCGTTTCTGAGATGGATTTGATGATAAATGAGATCAAATTAGAATTAGATTTAAAAAAGCAAAGGTAAGCTAGATGAATAAAGTTATAGCGTTAGGTGCCGACAATGGCTACATGGACAAGGTAGAAACAACGATTAAATCAGTTTGTGTGCATAATGATAACATTAAATTTTACGTTTTTAATGATGACCTTCCTTCAGAATGGTTTCGTGTGATGAACAAACGTTTGGGAAAAATCAACTCACAAATTGTCAATGCGAAGATTTCAGATAACCACTTACGAAAGTATCATCTTCCAAGGCCTCATTTATCTTATGCAGCTTATTTCCGTTTTTTTATTCCTGAGGTAGTAGAGGAGGAAAGGGTTTTATACCTTGATTCAGATATTGTTGTAGATGGAAACTTGACGGATTTGTTTGAGATGGACCTTGGAGATTGTCCTTTAGCTGCTGTTCGAGACGATTTACAACAGACAAATTTTAATTCAGGAGTCATGTTGATTAATAATAAGTATTGGAGAGAACATGACATTTCCACTCAACTGTTTGAAGTAGCAGATCAATACCATGAATATGAATATGGTGATCAAGGTCTTTTAAACCGTTATTTTATTGGCCAGTGGAAAGAATTAGATATGAACTATAATTTCATGGTTGGTATGGATAGTGTGGCTACTTCTTCTCCTCAAAGTGATGAATGGTATATCAAAGCAAAACAGCATAAAAAGGTTTCTATTATCCATTATACGGCTGGTAAGCCTTGGCAGGCGGTGTTTAATAACCGTTTAGGTGATCGTTGGTGGTTCTATTATGCTCTGGATTGGTCAGATGTATTATTGCGTACAGAAATCATAAATCGCGATTTAGGAGCTTTAACCGTACAGGAACCCTACCATACAGCTATTTTCACAAATGCCTGCGAAATGGAACATTTGGAATACCTGATTCAAGCCCTGCCCAATGTGCATTTCCATATTCTAGCTCATACGGTCTTTGCGTCACAGGTGGTTGATTTGCAACGTTATCTAAATGTGACAATCTATCCTTGTTTTAATCAGTATAATTTTGAAACCGTTTTGGAGAAAATAGATTTTGCCCTATTGTAAAATGAAGTGCAACACAAAAGACATGTTCATCTGATATACTAGAGTTGCGAAAAACAGTATAAAGGAAGATGAACATGTCCACTAATTATTCTACCACAAATCAATCATACAAGCACTTATCTGAAGCTGAGCGAGGGGAAATTGAAGCTTATTTAAGCGTAGGACTCAAACCTGCTGAGATTGCTCGTAGACTAGGGAGAAATCGCTCTACTATTACTCGTGAAATTAATCGTGGTTCCATAACACAAGTGAAAAAAGTAAATGGGCAAAAGGTCTATTACCAACACTATTATGCAGATGCTGCTCATAACCGTTATCGTCATGCTAGAGAAGCCAGCTATTATTTGAAACTGGATTCCGTATCGGATGACTTTCTGAGAGCATTTACAGAAGCAATGAGAGAGAAACCAAGGGTGCATAGCGTGGATACCTTTGTTCATACCTATAGACTCCAACATGTAGATGCAGTTGTTCCTTCAACCAAGACGCTCTATAACTATATCCATCAAGGATTGTTAGAGATTAAGGTCATTGATTTGCCAAGAGCAGTGCGGATCCGTAAGAAATTTACCAAGCGCCCCTCTACCAAGAAACATCTAGGAAAGTCAATTGAAGAAAGGCCAGAAGAAATCAATAATCGTTCCCGTTTTGGAGATTGGGAAATCGATTCTGTTCTGGGTGGAAAGACAATAGGAGAACCTTCTATTCTAACCTTGGTAGAACGACAAACACGCTATGCTGTCACAAAGAAACTCGTGGAAAAGAAAGCAGAGTATGTCAATCAAGCAGTCTTAGAGTGTATGAAACTTTATCCCATTAAGTCCATAACTGCAGATAATGGAAACGAATTTTCATCATTGAGTAAGATAGAGGGATTAGATGTTTATTTTGCACATGCCTATTCATCTTATGAACGAGGTACAAATGAGAATTTCAATGGACTACTAAGAGAGTTCATTCCGAAGGGGTGTTCGTTAAAAGAACTAAATCAGAATCTTTTAGAGGACTATACAAAGGCTATCAATGAAAGACCTAGACGAATTCATGGCTATCAGTCCGCAAAAAAGCTGTTTGAGCTAACTCAAACAGCTTGAAAGATACTCACTTAATCAGAGGAACATCTTTGTTGCACTTGACTTGACAATTAGGGGAAAATAGATTTTTATCTTGATATCAATCATTTTAATGAAATTATGTCGATTACACAGGAAGTTCATAAACTTGGAAAACCAATCTACGCCTTTGACAATACTAGCAAGGACAAGTCTGGAGAAAGTCATGTTTATCCGGCTCAGAACCCTGAAATGATGGTGGAAGAAATTAAATCTTATCTGGCCACATTGGCTGATTAGACTTGTGGAGAGAGACAAAAATCGTTATCAGAGTACAACTGGAACTTGCTTGGAGGAGAGATGATTTACACTTTTAATCTGATGGTGGAATTAGAGCCTAACGGTGTCGATGTTGCCCAGGCTTACCGTGGACAAATCTTTAGGAAATTGGGGTGCCCAGCACGTTTTGTTTTTACGCAAGTTCCTCCTAGATATAAATGGGATTACTATTTATCTTTGGGATATGCGGAAGATGAAATTGTTCTAGCACATATGTTACTAACAGATCAGCGTGATATGACCTTGACAATGAGTGTGGAGGAAATGAAGCAAGGTTTGAATCTTCATTCCACTCCGATTGAACGAGATCAAGAGTTGATATTTCCAGAAGAGAATGGGATTTCACTTGTCTTTCATCGAAATACTCTTAAGTCAAATTATGTTGATTATGTCGATTATTATGTAGCTGGTCATCTTCTTCGTAGGGAACATTACGGGAGTGTAAAGCTTTTTACAGAATATTTTACAGCTGTTCCCACTGATGTGGGCTTAGAAGCAAGAGTCTTTCAGCGCCTTTTTTATAATTTGGATGGTTCTGTAGCTTTGGAGGAAATCAAAAAAACACCAGGTGATCTAACGGAATCGGTCTATCGGCAGGGAGATCATTGGTTTTATAATGAGTCGGAGCTTTTGAGCCAAGCGATCGGCACCTTACAGTTCTCGGCAAAAGACCATATCATTGTTGATCGTTTAGAGCGTCTCCCCTTTACACAGACTCTTTTAAAAATGAAGGGAGAAGCAACCTTATCGTGTGTCCTTCATTCGATACACCATTGGGGCGACTGTATCAATTCCGAATATTTCCTTCTTTTTCAGTATGCTAACTATTTCGACCATATCATTGTATCTACGGAAGCGCAAAAGGAAGAATTAGAACGGGATCTGTCGACTGTTAAGCCTATATCGGTCTTGCCAGTCGGAGGGCTTGAAAGGTTGCAATATTCTGATAATCGCAAGCCTTATAGCCTGATGATTGCAGCACGGTTTGAACGGAGAAAGAGATTGGACCTAGCGATTGATGCTGTAGTGGCCTTGCATGAAAAAATCCCAGAGGTTACATTGGACATTTATGGTCAAGGTATGCTTTGGCAAGAAATAGAAGAAAAAATTAAGCAGTTAAATGCTCAAAGTTATATTCATCTCAAGGGGGCACCAAGACCTTCAAACTCGTTTTAAGGCATATGAACTTTATTTGGCCACTTCCGAGTGGGAAACGTTTGGGTTAACTTTACTAGAGGCGATAGGGTCTGGCCTTGTTATGGTGGGAACAGACGTTCCCTATGGGAATCCCACTTTTATTAAAAATGATCGAAATGGTTTTCTCGTTCCCTTTGTAAATCAATCACATGAAGAAGTGGTTGCTGACTTGAAGAGAAGTATGCAGAAGGCTTTTGGAAACTTAAATTTTCTACGAGAAGGTTCTTATAAATTGGCTGAACGATATATGACAGATCAAATTATTGGACAATGGAGAGAGTTTTTGACGAATAGGGGAAAAAATTACGATGTATTATCTGGTAAATGAATGGACTTCAGATGATGAGAGGCTGAGAGATGACCTAGAACAAATTGGAATACCCATCCAGCCTCTACAGATAGAAAATATTCTGGATTTTATTTTTTCTAATCGAAAAGTAAATTCACCTCTGCATATGACTGGTCTTTCGTTACCCCCGTTTTGGGAAGTGTATGCGAATGGGGATATTGTTGCTGATGGAGTGAGGAGGGGGAGAATAGACTGTTATCAGGATTACCCTCAAAGGGTCAAAAAAGTAGAGTGGTATAATTCAGATGACAATTGTTCTACTTGTGATTATTATGATCTTTCTGGTAGCCTCTTTATGAAAGAAGTTTGGAGTGCAAATGAATGTCATCTATGTGTTTATATGAATGATAAAATGGGGAAACTCTATTTATTCCATCAACATGATCGTGCGCTCTATCAAACGACCGATGGTTTAGAACGGGGATTTTCCTCGATAGAAGAAGCGAAAAAAGCCCTTCTTCAAGAAGTTCTTTTGCAGGTTGAAACAGTATTTTTGTCTGATCCAGAATTGTTGAAGGTTTTACCTAAACTTGAGAAGGAGCAGATTATCTTCTATGATCGGTCAACTCTTCCTGAAGCAGAACTTGCTCTTCTATTGGACGAGGGTGTAAAAGTGTTCATTCGTGAGCCTAACACTGACATGTCGCATCATTCGCTAGTATTTTTCCCTACCTATTTGGGAGATTTGAAGGAATTTCAGCCACAGGTTCTCATTTTGACAAACACTCAAGAAATCGAACAGATTGAAGTTCTTGTGACCGCTCTTCCTCATTTTCAGTTTCATATTGCAGCCTTGACAGAGATGGGGGAACGATTAGTACGTCTCAATGATTATCCGAATGTTCACCTTTATCCAGGGATTTCAGGTGAGAATTATGATCGGCTATTAAATAAATGCCGTATTTACCTGGATATCGCATATGCGGATGAAATTTTAGACGGAAATCGGGCTGCTCTTAAAAAAGGTATGATTTTGTATGCATTTGAGGCAACTTGTCACCGACCGGATCTCTACATAAAAGATCACCTGTTTCAAAAAGATGCAATTACAGACTTGCTCGAAGAACTATCTCAGCTGGAAGATCCTAAAAGATATCAATCAGCTTATGATAAGCAAAAGATGCATCCAATGCTAGCAACAAAAGAAGAGTTGAAGATGATTTTTCGAATGTCAGAAAAATAAAGAAGGGAAACCATGACTAAAGTACATATTACAAATCTATATGGTATGGCAGGGGATAGCACTGTCATCTTAGCTCAGAATGCTGTGACGGATATTGCGCGTGCTTTGGGGTATCGAGAGATTGGAATCTATTTTTATAATATCTCTACAGATAGTCCGAGTGAGAGAAGCAAGCGTCTAGATGGGATCATGGCAAGTATCTCATTTGGTGATATTGTGATTTTTCAATCGCCAACTTGGAATGGTTGGGAGTTTGACGCGGAATTTGTAGCGAAGCTGAAGGATTTAAGAGTTAAACTAGTGATTTTTATCCATGACGTTATTCCACTAATGTTTCGTGATAATGCCTACCTAATGCCGACTTATATGGAGATGTTCAATCAAGCAGATGTCATTATTGCGCCTTCACAACAAATGGTTAACCGTCTGTGTGAAGCAGGTCTGACTGTGGAAAAAATCTTGATTCAAGAAATTTGGGATCATCCTCATAACCTCAGTTTGAACCAACCAGTATTTAAAAAAGAGATTTTCTTTGCAGGATCTTTGACACGTTTTCCAGAGTTGCAAAATTGGGTTTATGAAACCCCTTTGCGAGTTTTTGCGAATGAGCCAAAGAGCAATCCAGAAGCCAATTTGGTGATTGAAGGATGGAAGCGCAATGAAGAACTCCTGATGGAACTCTCAAAGGGAGGCTTTGGTCTTGTCTGGAATACCCAGTATAACGATGGGGAAAATGTTGACTACTACGAAATGAATATTTCACATAAGCTCAGCACCTATCTTGCAGCAGGAATTCCTGTGATTGTGCCCAACACCTTATCAAATAGTCATCTGATAGAAGAGCGAGGCTTAGGATTTGCTGTGAACAGTTTGGAAGAAGCTAATCAATTGGTTCAAAATATGGCTCCAGAATCCTATCAAGAAATTAGTAGTAGGGCTCAAGGCTTTGCTTTTCTCCTTAAAGAGGGGTATATCACTAAGAAGCTTTTAATAGATGCTATTAATTTCTTATTTACTTTATAAAAGGATAATTGAGAAAAAAGAGGGGGAAAATTCAGTGCAAAGGGCAATCGTACTTGCTGGTGATAATGGTTACATGGAAAAGCTAGAGGTAACTATAAAATCTATTGTTGCGACAAACAGTCAAATTATTTTTTATGTGATCAATGACAATCTCCCTCAGGAGTGGTTCTGGTTGATGGGGAGAAGATTAGAGTCTGTTCAATCACAAATTCGGAATATTAAGATTTCTTCTGATCAGATAAAAGGGTATTCGCTACCCATGGATCATTTAAGTTATGCTACCTTTTATCGTTATTTTATTGCAGATGTTGTTACAGAAGACCGAGCACTTTATCTAGATTCTGATATTGTTGTCACTGGAGATTTGACACCTCTCTTCGAAGAAGATATAGAAAATCATGCTTTGGCCGCAGTTACGGATGGCTTAGATGCTTCTAAGTTTAATGCAGGTGTGCTCCTTGTGAATACTGTGCTTTGGAGAGAAGAAAAAGCTAGCCATCAGTTGCTGGAATTGACGAATCGCTATCATCAAGAGGAGTTTGGAGATCAAGGAATCCTTAATCGTTATTTTAAAGGACGTTGGAAAAAACTACCAGAAGTCTACAATGTAATGGTTGGTATGGATACGTTTGCTCACACCTTTAACGTCCCTGAATGGTATGATAAGGCAGACCAGCTGGAGAAGGACGCAGTAATCATTCACTATGCGGGAGAGAAGCCTTGGTATCAGTGGAATTTGAATCGTTGTCGGGATATCTGGTGGTTTTATTATGGTCTGGAATGGTCTGAAATCTTGTTACGAAAGGATATTACCAAACGTCATTTCAAGGATTTGGTAGGAAGGCCCAAATTCCAAACAGCAGTATTTACGAATTCGGCAGCTATGGAACATATTGAAACATTGGTGGAAGCATTGCCAAATGTTCAATTTAATATCCTTGCTTACACAAATTTTGCTCCTAGTGTAATTGCTTTAGAAGCCTACTCCAATGTTTCGCTTTATCCTCGTTTTACACGGTACAATGCTCAAGCTGTGTTGGATAAATTGGATTTTTATTTGGATATCAATTATCATGAAGAGATTTATGATATTATTCAAAAGGTTACTGCGTTGAAAAAACCTATCTTTTCTTTTGATGTTACCAATCATTGTGAGATTGAAGGGGATAGTCACTGTTTTCATGTAGAGGATATTGATGATATGATTGGTGTTATTCAAGAATATTTAGCTCAATTGAGTTAAATCAGGTATGAATTAGGTTGAAATAAGTGAAGGAAAAAATTAGTGTCATCGTCCCTGTATATAATTCAGAGGCCTATCTTGAAAATTGCTTAAATAGTATCATCCAACAGACCTATCAAAATTTAGAAATTATCTTAGTCAACGATGGTTCAACGGATGGTTCTGCCGCTATTTGCCAACGCTACAAGATTCAGGACCCTCGAGTGAAGGTCTATCATAAGCCTAATGGAGGAGTTGGATCTAGTCGGAATCGTGCTTTAGAAGCGGTGACGGGAGACTACATTCTCTTTGTGGATAACGATGATTGGTTGGAACTGGATCATATCGAGAGTTTATATCATTTGCTGAAAAAAGCAGATGCAGATATTGCAATTGGAAATTTCACTCAATTTATGGAAGAAGAGGGGAACTTTTTAATCCATGTTGGGGGAAATGATTATTTTGAGCGTGTCTATTCTCCTTTTGAGTGGTTCCAACATCAATATGATGGGCAGTATAATCTGAGCCAATGTTTCACGGTCCCTTGGGCAAAGCTTTATAAGGCGGAATTGTTTAAAGAGATTGTTTATCCAACAGATAAAACGGTAGAGGATGATTATACGACCTACAAGGTCTATCTACAAGCTGATAAAATTGTCTATATGAACCGGGCCATCTATCTGCATCGTAAACGTGAGACAAGTGTGACCAAAACGGTTAATCTTGCAGATGTTTATCCGTTACAAAGTATCGAAGAACGCATGATGATTCTTCAATTGATCGGAGCTCCAAAGGGCTTAATAGATGCAGAAATTGCTGCTTACAAGTGGCGATTGGCCATTCATGAAGAAGAGACCTTAAAACATGGAGACATGGAAGCTTATCAGCAAGTACTGGTAAAAAAACGGATCAAGGAGAAGAGTTTTCATGCATGATACAAAAAGTCGGGCGATTGTTCTAGCAGGAAATCAGAACTTTACCGCTCAGTTATCGACGACTATAAAATCTATCTTTTATCACAATAAAAATGTGAAAATTTATGTTTTGAATCGAGATATCCTTCCAGACTGGTTTCGAAAACCACGGAAGATGGCTCAGCTCTTAGGGGGCGACCTCATTGATGTCAAATTGAATCCAGACGATGTGAAGGATACCTGGTGGACTCAGGAACATATTAGTCTGGATGCTTATTCCCGCTACTTTATTCCGAAGTATATCTCAGAGGAAAAGGTGCTGTATCTCGATGCGGATTTGCTGGTTCTAAAGAACTTAGAGGATATCTTTGAAATAGATATGAAGGGCCACCCGATTGCAGCCGTGATGGACACAGATAACCAAAGTTTTAATTCCGGTGTCTTATTAATTGACAATGGTTTGTGGAAACGAGAAAATATGACAGAGCAGTTGGTGAATGAGACGAATGGCTTACTCCAGCAAGCACTAGAAGGAAATATTCCTAAATTTAATGGGGATCAGACAATCTTTAATAAGGTCTTTCGTGATAGATGGTTAGCCTTGGATAAAAGGATGAACCTCCAAGTTGGTCATGACGTGACTGCTTTTATGAGTCATTGGCCAAATCACTTTAAAGATAGTGAAGATCCCTATGTTGTGCATTTTGTCTCACACCGAAAACCATGGGCGACACTAAGTGCCAATCGTTTCCGCCAATTATGGTGGGCTTTCCACGACATGGATTACAGTCAGGTCTTGTCTCACCATATGGGGGACTTCCAGATAGAGATGGATCCAGATTATGAGCTCCATCTGTTCAATTTGACCAATTCTCAATCCTTCAAAAACCTTGAGGAATTGATTCAGGGACATCCGAAGGCCTTGTTCCATATTGCTGCCTATACGGAAATGGGAGAGGAATTGATGTGTCTTGCAAAATATGAAAATGTGAGATTGTATCCAGAAGTCGTCCCTCCAGTATTGGAAGAACTTATCAATCGTTCTGCTGCCTATTTAGATATTAACTATGGTACTGCTGATCAAGCAACCTTGGCGGCTTATGCGAAAACAGGGAAACCGATCTTGTCCTTCCCAGAAACTAGACATAGTGAGCAAGCGCAGTTAGAGGTCAACACGATTGAACAAATGCATTCACTCATTAAAGAGCGTATAAAGACAGGTGAATGGGGAGAAGTTCACGAGCTTCCACGATTGCACTCCTTAACCATGACCCAAACGCAAGATCTCGAGTCGATCGAAGAACTGGTCTGTGCTCTTCCATTTGTGCAGTTTCATATCGGTGCTTGGACAGCTATGGGACCTAAGTTAGTCGAATTAAAGCAACATCCCAATGTTAGTTTGTATCCTGCGATCAATCAGGAGCAGTTGAGCCAGTTGATCCATAGTGCGGATATTTATTTGGATATTAATCATGGCGATGAAGCTGGTGATATTCTATCACAGGTAGAATTGGCGGGGATTCCTAGTTTTGGTTTTTATAAAACCCAACACGGGAACCATGGGCAGTTTCTTTTTTCAAGTGAGCGACCACAGGAGTTGATCACTGCTATTGAAAAGTTTGATAGTGAAGGAAGTTTGCCTCAAATTCTCCCTCTACCAACGGTTAAGTCCATTGATGAGAGTCTGGACTTCATTAGGGAAAATCATTCATCTGTCATTCGTTTTGGAGATGGTGAAATCAATCTAATAGCTGGCCATTCTATCGCCTACCAAGATTATCATCCTGAACTAGCACGAACTCTACGTGAGTTGGTTGGAATGAACAGTTCAGAAAAACTCTTAGTCTGTTTGCCAGATGCTTTCGAAGATCGCTTCAAATTTACGTGGTGGGCAGAAGATTTTTGGAAAAAGCATTTGGATCATTATGATGATTTTTATCGTCAAATTGCACCGGCACCATGGTATGGTTCAACCTTTATCTCACGTCCTTATATTGATTTTTTAGATAAAACAAAAGCCGAGTCGCAGTTTGAAAAGCTAAAAAGGTTATGGGAAAACAAAAATCTCTTAATAGTAGAAGGAGCAACATCTCGTTCCGGGGTTGGTAATGATTTATTCGATCAGGCCTTATCTATCAAACGTATTGTCTGCTCTTCTCATTGTGCTTATAAGGATGTGGATGCTATTGAGTCAACAATTCGTAAGTATGCGGATAATCATCTTATACTTATCATGTTGGGCCCAACGGCTAAAGTATTAGTTGCAAATCTAGCTAAAGATGGCTATCAAGCCTTGGATATTGGACATATTGACTCTGAATATGAATGGCTAAAAATGGGTGCGACAACAAAAGTTAAACTCAAACACAAACACACGGCGGAGTATAACTTTGACCAAGATATTGAATTCATCGAAGATGAAACCTACACCAAACAAATCGTGGCAGACTTATCTCGTTTGCCGGTAGAATAAGAAAGATATATGAATAATAAAAATGCAGTAGTATTGGCAGGAGATTATGCTTATATTCGTCAAATAGAGACCGCTTTAAAATCTCTTTGTTATCACAATCGTCAGCTTAAAATATACCTTTTTAATCAAGATATCCCAGTCGAGTGGTTCCGTGCCACGAGAGAGCATGTGGAGAGACTCGGAGGAGAGCTTCTTGATATTAAGTTGATTGGACCACAGTTCCAGATGAATTGGACGAACAAACTGGGACATATCAACCATATGACCTTTGCGCGTTATTTTATACCTGATTTCGTACATGAAGATAAGGTACTTTATCTTGATAGTGATTTGATAGTCACAGGTAATCTAGATAGTCTTTTTGAACAGGAATTGGGAGACAATTATGTCGGAGCTGTTCGTTCTTGTTTTGGTGCCGGTGTTGGTTTTAATGCAGGTGTATTGCTAATTAACAATCGTTTATGGAAAGAGGAACATATCCGTCAAAAACTAGTGGATATAACTGAACGGGAGCACGCAAATGTAGGAGAGGGTGATCAATCAATACTCAATATGGTATTTGAAGACCGCTACCTGAATTTACCTGATACTTATAATTTTCAAATTGGTTTTGATGCTGGTGCAGCCGAGGGAGGTCATCGTTTTGTTTTTGAAATTCCTCTTGAACCACTACCTTTGATTTTACATTATATTTCTCCGGATAAACCGTGGAATCAGTTTTCAGTAGTACGACTGCGTGAGGTTTGGTGGCGGTACTGTCTCATGGAATGGTCTCAAATTTTGAAAACATGGACAAATCGGGGCTTTGAGTTAGAATCTAACCGTGAATCTACCGTGTTGACGTGTTATACTTTGACGAACTCCTACTTATTGGAACAGATTGAATACTTAGTTCAGCATCTGCCTCAGGTTCATTTTATCATCGCTGCCTATACCTATATGGCTACAGAACTTTTAGTGTTATCTCGCCATCCAAATGTAACCCTTTATCAAAATACCTATCCTTTGCTTGTTGAATATGAGCTATCTAAAGTTGATTTCTATCTGGATATTAATCATTATGATAAATTACCAGAAATCTATGGGTACGTAACTCAAAATCAGCTTCCTTTACTAACTTTTGAGAATACACAAGCTCCAAATCAATCTTATCAAGCTATTTTTTTACATGAAAATCCTGAATTGATGGTGAATGCTATTAATCAATTGGTTGCTAAGCGTATTAGTGAGAAGGAGGAGAGTGGCTGCTAATGAAAAAAATATTACAATCTATTGTTTTTAAACGTTTATCTTGGACAGTTCTTTTCCTCTTTATTTATGTTTTGGGAAGCCATTTAGTCTTACCATTTATAGATTTGAAGTACCCAAAACTCTTAGGAGGGTTATCCAATTCGATAGCCTTCACAAGTGCTATGATGGGTGGTAATTTAAGTTCATTTTCACTTTTTTCTGTGGGCTTGTCCCCTTGGATGTCAGCCATGATTCTTTGGCAGATGTTTTCGTTTTCAAAAAAGTCTGGTTTAAGTAAGCTACCAATAGAAATACAGGATCGACGCAAAATGTATTTGACCTTTGCCATCGCTCTCATCCAGTCTTTAGCGGTGTCTCTAAGCCTTCCGATTGAAGTAGGAATTCCTAAAGGATTGGCTATCCTAACGAACACTATCCTTCTAATTGCGGGAACCTTCTTTTTAGTCTGGCTATCGGATTTGAATTCTTTCTTTGGTATAGGAGGTTCTATTGTCATTTTGATGGCCAGTATGGTTGCTAATCTACCTAGGCAAATTGGAGAGAGTATTACACGACTACATATAGGATTACCGATTATTCTCTCTCTGATTATCATGGGTTTGCTCTTCTTATATATTGCAGTTATTGTCCAAAGAGCACGGTATCGCATTCCCATCAATAAGGTTAATATTCATAATCGTTTTAGCCAGTATTCCTATCTTGATGTTATGCTTACCCCAGCAGGTGGGATGCCCTTCATGTACGCAATTTCTCTAGTCTCTATTCCTCAATATCTTCTTATCTTGATTCAGATTTTATTTCCTAAAAACAGTTGGACAAATACTTGGATTGAAGCTCTGACAGTGGGACATCCGATTTGGCTTGTTCTCTATCAAGTGGTCTTATTTGTTTTGGGGATTGCTTTTGCTTTCGTAAACGTTAGTGGTGAACAAATTGCAGAACGCATGCGAAAATCAGGAGAGTACATTTACAATGTTTATCCTGGCCCTGATACAAGCCGTTATATCAATAAAGTTGTCATGAAATTTGCTGTTATTGGGGCAATTTATACAGTTATCATGGCAGGTGGCCCTATGATGATTGTGCTTATTAATCCGCAGTACTTACAACTCAGTATGATTCCTGGAATGTTTTTGATTTACAGTGGAATGGTATACAATGTACGCGAAGAAATTGCGGCTATGACCCTAAATGAATCCTATAAAGGTTTATTTGACTAGATTAAAAGTTAAAATTATTTATATCACCTCAATTGTTCATTTGAGAGTGATAGGTAGTCTGGTGATCTTTTTGACCTGCCTACCTATCATCCTTAATATATCGTTAATTATTTTGAATTCATAAAAAATGGGAGAACATATGTATTATTTAATTCCGGCTTGGTACGGTCAAGGGGCAGAGTTTTGGCAACCTGACTTAACACCGTGGTATTTTAGAACCTCGAAAATAGAATTTGATGATACTTTACACCAAGCACGTATTTTTCAAGGCCAAGCGATGTCGCCTAGATTATTACTTTTAGCTTATCAACCACATTTACGTTATTTTCTGCACCGCTTTGATCTCTTAGAAGTGTCGCATTTTTCAGTGTTTGATGCTATTCAAGGAATCAAAGATCAGCCCATGCGTTGCCTACAAGTATCTGACTTGGATTGGGATGATGATTGTGACTTTATTTTTACCCCCTTCATTATTGTTGTTGAGAAACATCATCAGCGTTTTGCCGAAATAGAGTTGGGACCAGAAGGATATTTGAGTCTTATTCGATATTATCAGGATGGCCTGATTTTAAGAGAAGAAATTTATGATGACAGAGGATTTGTTTCCAGTATCCTTCATTTTGAAAATGGTCAGGCAACACACCGAGATTATTTGAATGAAGATGGCATTTGGCAACTTTGTCATTTCTTTGATGGACGAGGGATCGTAAGTAATCCAAGAACAGATCATCGTTTTAAGAAAAATTACTATATCAGTATGGAAGAAGTCATTTGGGAGTTTTTTGATGCTTATATTGCTCAAGAATTGACGCCTTCGGATTGCTTTGTCGTTGCGTCGAAAAGTAATCTGAATCAAACTCTTTATAGTCATCTACCAGAGGCTAATCAGAAAATCTTGACCTACTTCAAAGAACGCAATCAAAATGACTCTATAGAGGATTATGCTTCTTATTTGCAACTTGTTGATCTGATTATTAGTGATTCTCAGGACTTTTCTACAGAATTAAGAAAACTATTTCCAGAGCAAGCTGAGAAGATTCAGCATATGGCATCTTATGATACCCGTCTAGCACTTGGAAAGAGCCAACGTCTTAAGTCATCTAAACTCTATTATCAGGTAAATTTAGATGATATCAGTTGGGAAGCTATCTATCAGGTTTTAGATTTTGTAGCAAATCATCAGAATACTCATATTGTATTTGGAACTTTCAATGCGAATCCGCATGATTTTGATACATTTAAGGAAGAAGTAGAGCACCTTATCTCTGAAAAACTGAATAAGAAAAAATTCAAACACATAAAAGATAATCAAAGTGCAGAAAACTACCTCGCTGAAAATGAGGAAGTTGAGTATCGTTATGATTTTGTTAATTTGATTGATGAGACAGCCTTGATTAAAGAATTTGAGTATACCCGTCTTATTGTTGATCTCAGCTTGGAACCACATCGTTATACTCAAATTGCAGGCATTAGTGCTGGGATTCCACAGATAAATAGGGTCACTTCGGACTATGTAACACATTTGAAAAATGGTTATATCCTAGAAGAAGTAACACAATTTGAGGAGGCGGCATCTTATTATCTTGATCAGTTAAAGTACTGGAATCAAGCTTTAATTGAAGCGATTGAGAAAATCAGAGAAAATACAGGAGAGCGTTTTGTTGAAAAATGGGAGCACTATTTGAAGGAGGATAAGTATGTCTAAAATTAGCATTTTGCAGGTTGGACGAGATAATTGGTCAAATACTTATGAGCTCCCCGATAATGTTCGTTTTTTCTACCTTCGTGCTGGGCTTTCTAGTGATATTCTCCAATGTTTGAAACAAGCTAAACTAAGAAATTTTAATGCGGTCCTTGTTGATAGTCAGGAATCCTTACTCATGCTGATGGACTTGCGTAAGAGCTTAGTTCCTTATACCATCTTTTATGATGCTGACCTTTTGATAGAGGACCATCGAGTAGGTCGCTTTCTGAAAGAAATTTGTGCTATACCAGCAGATTTTTCAGATAAGCAAGATCTGCTAGATACCCTGTCTAAGGCACTTTTCGCTGGACAATATGGTGATAAATTGTTCCCTTATCAGATTCAGGTTCATCCTCGATTCGAAGGGAAAGTTATTTATAATGGTTTTGAAAGTATCTCTTTAGATGGGAATTACGGCGATTCCTTTAAGCCTATTCTTAACTGGAGTTTTAATATTCGAGTAGCTGAGGATTTCCCTGTTGAACTTTGGTTAGAATTTGAGAAGGCTCAGACCTGTCAATGCCGATTAGTGCTGCGCATTATTCCTGAAGGTTCAGTTTCAGAAATCGTGAGAACAATTGTAGTTAGCGAGGAAGAAATGCGTAAAGGTGCCATTGTTTTAGATCAGGGGAGAACTTATATTTTATCAGCAACTTTAGAAGCTAAAGGAAATGGTGCTCTAAGAGTTGGGAATTTCCATCAACGATGGACACGTTTTCAATTTGGAAAGTTTGTATTGGGTGGGGGGATTCTCCATGATAGTAAACGTCAGGAAATCAATTATTTCTTTTATCCTGGGGATTTCAAGCCACCGCTGTCCGTCTACTTTTCAGGTTTTCGTCCTGCCGAAGGTTTTGAAGGATTTGGTATGATGAGGGCTATGGAGACACCTTTCCTGCTATTTTCTGATCCTCGCCTAGAGGGGGGAGCTTTCTACATGGGAACTGAAGAGCTTGAAAATAGTATCAAGGATACTATCCAACATTATTTGGATTACCTAGGCTTTGACAGTGATCAACTTATTCTCTCTGGGATGTCCATGGGAACTTTCCCATCTATGTACTATGGTGCGGACTTTGAACCTCATGCCATTATCATGTCTAAACCTCTAGCCAATGTTGGTACCATCGGTAATCGTGCCAGACTTTTGGCACCAGAGGTTTTCCCGACAGGAATTGATGTCTTGCATTTGCAGACGGGACGTTTGGACAATGAAGGCGTCGAGGCCCTTAATCAGAAGTTCTGGGATAAGTTTGAAAAAGCAGACTTCTCAAACACGACCTTTGGGGTTTCTTACATGAAAGATGAGGATATGGACCCAACAGCCTTCGAGGATATTACTAAAGTCCTATATTCTTCGGGAGCACGAATTCTTAGCAAGGGAACTTCTGGACGACATAATGATGACCATTCAACTGCGACAGCTTGGTTTCTCAATTTTTATCGTATGATTTTAGAAAATGATTTTGGAAGAAAGGGATGAACATGATTCATAAGAATAACTCTCAGATTCAATGGGGAACGAATGTGAGATCCTATATGTTTGGTTCCCAAATTGAACATCATCCAGATGGCTCAGTCAATTTCAGTAACCCCTTGATAGCATCAGGAACTGAGATTCATTCCTGGCTGGCTATTCAAAATTATCAGGCGAGTCGAAAGCAACCTAGCTTACCTTTGTTAAAAAAGGGATATATTTATCGTCTCGAATCACAATTTACAACAGTTCCTGAAGGTACGGTTTATCTTAAATTAAGCTTCTTAAATCGTTATGGTGAGGAAGTTAAGCAGATGATTGAAAAAAAACAATCTTTCACCTTCGTCTATCCTCATGAAGCCTACAATTATTCCATCTCCCTCTTGAGTGCTGGAATGGTAGAATTGGATTTTAAGGGAATGACAATCACTGAAGTAGGAGAAGAAAATGTTTAATTCTTTAAATCCTTTAAAACCAGTAAAAAGTGTACTCAAGCAAGTTAATGGTTGGGCTGAGCAGATGGCACAACTGGATGACCAGTCATTAAAAGATAAAACTACTGAATTTAGAGAACGGCTAGACAAAGGCGAAAGTTTAGATGATTTATTACCAGAGGCTTACGCAGTAGTACGTGAAGCAGCTAAGCGTGTATTAGGTATGTTTCCCTATGATGTTCAGGTTATGGGAGCAATCGTTATGCATCAGGGAAATATTGCTGAGATGAGTACAGGAGAAGGTAAGACCTTAACAGCAACCATGCCAGTTTACTTAAATGCACTGACAGGACAAGGAGCAATACTTGTAACGACAAACGAATACTTAGCAAAACGTGATGCTGAAGAAATGGGACAGGTTTACGAGTTTCTAGGTCTAACCATTGGCGTTCCTTTTGCAGAGGATGGTGAAGAACTTGATACCTTTGAAAAAAGGGAGATTTACGCTTCTGATATTATCTATACGACAAATAGTGGTTTGGGCTTTGACTATCTTATTGACAATCTAGCTTCGAATAAAGACGGTAAATACATGCGTCCTTTTAACTTTGCTATTATTGATGAGGTTGATTCCGTCTTACTGGATAGTGCGCAAACTCCCTTGGTTATTTCAGGTTCTCCTCGTGTTCAATCCAACTATTATGCTATGATTAATACACTCATGACGACATTGGTTGAGGATCAGGACTATATTTTCAAGGAAGAAAAGGGTGAAGTTTGGCTGACAACTAAAGGTGCAAAGTTAGCTGAAAATTATCTAGGAATTAGTAACCTCTATGCCAAAGAGAATGCTACATTTGCGCGTCACCTTATTTATGCTCTCCGAGCTCATACCCTATTCAAAAAGGATAAAGATTATATTGTTCGTCAAGGAAAAGATGGACCAGAAGTTGTTCTTTTAGATAAAGCGACTGGACGCTTGATGGAATTGACCAAACTCCAAGGAGGCATGCATCAGGCAATTGAAGCCAAGGAGCTTGTAAAGTTATCTCCCGAAACACGTGCCATGGCTTCTGTCACCTATCAAAGCCTTTTTCGTAAGTTCAAAAAGATTTCAGGTATGACTGGGACTGGTAAGACCGCAGAAAAAGAATTTTTGGATACTTACGGAATGCAAGTTGTTCAAATTCCGACCAATCGTCCGAAACAAAGGATAGATTATCCAGACAATCTTTATGTAACTTTACCAGAAAAGATCTATGCTTCCCTAGAGTATGTAAAGCATTATCATCGAAAAGGGAATCCTCTCCTAATATTCGTTGGTTCGGTTGAAATGTCTGAATTATATTCTAACCTTCTCCTAAGGGAAGGAATTGCCCACAATCTTTTAAATGCTAATAATGCTCCTAGAGAAGCTGAGATGATAGCTGAATCAGGTCAGATGGGTGCTGTCACGGTAGCTACTTCTATGGCGGGACGAGGGACCGATATTAAGTTGGGACCTGGAGTCGCCGAATTAGGTGGTCTTGTTGTCATTGGGACTGAACGTATGGAAAGTCAGCGTATTGATTTACAAATCAGAGGACGTTCAGGACGTCAGGGAGATCCTGGAATGTCTAAATTTTTTGTTTCACTTGAAGATGATGTTATCAAAAAGTATGGCCCTAACTGGGTACATAAATATTATAAAGACTACACTATTGATGAGAAAACTGAGAGTATAGAATTAGTAGGGCGACGCTACAGACGTTTGGTTGAGAAGGCGCAAAGAGCTAGTGACAGTGCGGCACGTTTTTCACGTAAGCAAACACTAGAATATGCTGAGAGTATGAACATTCAACGGGAACTCATTTATGCCCAACGAAATCACCTTATTAATCAAGATCAGGATTTAACAGATACCATTGAGCAGGTTCTTGATGACTATATTGATATTGCCCTGGTTGAAGAAGATCTTAGCGAGAAGGAGAAGTTGTATCACTTTATTCTCAAAAACATTAGTTTTCATATTGAGAAAATTCCAGATGATCTGGATATTGATGATGTCGAAGCTGTGGCTGAACTTATCTATCAGTTTGCTTATAGGGAAATAGATGATAAAAAGAAACAATTAGACACCATCGATCTTTTTGGATATTTCCAATGTCTATCACTTCTTAAGGCTATTGATGATAATTGGATTGAACAGGTTGACTATTTACAACAACTCCAACAAGCTATTGGGAGTCAAACGGCTAGTCAGAAGAATCCAATTGTTGAATATTATCAGGAAGCATTTGCAGGTTTTGAAACCATGAAGAAGCAGATCAAAAAAGACATGGTTCGCAATCTTTTACTCAGTCAAGTGCTTGTTAGTGAGGATGGTAATATCGTGACCTACTTCCCATAGGAAAGAGAGAAATATGACAAATAAAGACTTATTTCATAATGCGGTTGAAGGCCGTATGGAGGAGCTAAAACAAAAGCCCATAGTGAAGGAAAAAGAAACTAGGGGCGAGAAAATAAATAAGATTTTCTTTTTTATGTTAGGCTTTGTTATTATAATTAGTTTAATTTTTACTTTAATAGGTATGTTGAGGTAGTCTATGCAAATATTCTTTATGATTTTACTCATCATTTTAAGTGTGTCACTTATTATTACTGTAACACTGCAGCCTAGGCAAATTCAGATTTTTTCGAGTGATGCCACGAGTAATATTGGTAGGACCAGTTACTGGGCGAGCCAAACTCTTCTAAAGGGCCTAACTCTGGGGCTTAGTTCTGCATTATTTGTTGTTCTATTGGTCATGATGGTTATCTCTTATCATTAGTTATAGTTGATTATCATAGATTAATGGGATTAAACTGACTATTTTTATAAAGTAATTTTCCCTCAAACATTAAGTTTCTGAGGGATTTTTTATGTTTCTTTGATTTACAAAAAAGTTGAGAATAATAAAGTTTGAAAAATAAGTTATAGTACTAATTTTTTGACTATTTTTATGATAAAATAGGATAATATGCTTATGAAAAAGATATAGAAATAAAAAATAAATGAAAAGGTTTATATATGTTTTTTAGAAGAAATGAGGGTCAGTACCGAGAAACTGATCGTGTGACACGTTTTAAATTGGTAAAGTCAGGGAAACATTGGTTACGTGCCGCAACCTCTCACTTTGGGCTTTTTAAGATAATAAGTGGTCGTGTGGATGCGTCATCTGTATCAGTTCATCAAGTTGAGGAAGAAGTACCTTTAATCACAAGTGACAGACTTTTAAAGGGAGTAGCCGCGACTGGAGCTCTACTAGGTGGAGGAGTAGCGACTTATGTGGTTCAAGCTGATGAAGCAACAAGTCCATCAGCGGTAGAGCATACGGTTAGTCCGACGACAGATGTTTTGGCAGCTTCTGATTCAGCGGTTTTGGGTCATTCTGGAGCTATTACAGAATCTGCAGTCAGAGGGGATGTTGTTAGCCAGTCAGCCTCAGCCACAGATTCAGTATCAAACTCAGTAGACTCAGTCTCGCTATCGCTATCAGCAAGTCATCAGGCTTCTGCGTCAGTATCAGTGAGCCTTTCGACCTCAGTCTCAACCTCTGCTAGTATGTCAGCTTCGACAAGTGCGAGTGAGTCAGCCAGCACCAGTGCTTCGGCTTCACAGAAAGCTTCGGAGTCTACTTCAGTTTCAATGAGTGGTTCAAAAGCGACAGGGCATGCCAGTGAGACATCAAGTAGTCATGTTACTGCTACGAGTCAGACGGGGTCTGAGAGTGGTGCAGTCTCAATGCGTTCAGAAGGCTTAGACACTAATGAGACATCACGTTTATCAGATTTAACAACAAGAGCGTCAGTACCGACAGTCTCAGCACAAGCAGCAGAAGTGGCCTCAGAAGCTACAGCAGTAGCTAATACTGCTGTGGTAGCGAGTATTGAGGCGGATAAGAAGCGTCAAGAGCAAGAAGCCAAGCTTACCTCACTGTCTACTGAAATTGGAACCTATCTTGGTCGATTAGCTCAGTTAGGTGATACGGAAAGTTATATTCTTTCGGTTAAGCCAAGTCTAGAAACTATGGAGTCTGCCTTATCTGCTTCAACATCAGATTTGACCAGTCTTGTTAGCCAAGCAAGTATTGTAAAAGATACCTTGTCTAATTTTGAATCTCAAGCGATTGGAAGTGCTTCGGAGTCTTTGAGTTTACATACATCAGAGATACTATCGCTTGCTTACAGTGAATCTACTAGTCTGTCTCTTGAAGACTTAGGATCAACTGAAGTAGCAAATAGGCTTTCAATGAGTAAGACTACTCTGGAACAAAATGCATCTGAAGCACAATTACTTGTCAGTTTGGCAGACCGTTATTTAAATAGTGTGACGGATGCCCAAGCTCGCGCAGATCTTAGTGAAGCCATCCAAACTGTTCGCACTGAGTTGACAAAAGCTAACACTTTGCTTTCTCAAAATGAGGGAGATTTTGAAGGGCAACGCAGTCGTTTAGGCTTGGCTGTTGAGCAAATGATGAGCACCATGCAACAGACTGGTTTCACAGGAAATGTGGTCAATTCAAATGGTTCTCAAAGCATCGCCATCAATTTAGCAGCAACAGCTAATGCTGTTCAAACTTATCTTGATTCAAATGGTCGTAGACAGTATATTTATTCAGGTACTTTGACAGGATCAGATGTTTCTGAGGGTGGGAAAAATACGATTATCCAATCGATGACCTATTCTTATGATACTGGAACCAACAAGACTACTTGGGTAGTAACGGTTAAGCCGTCCTTTAATACGAATAATGAATTTGGTATTTTAGTAACATCAGATGATACCATTAATTCTGTAACCATGACTTACCATGATAATGGGAATTTGATTACAACAGAAGATTGGACTTCAAAATTGACTAAAGCAAGTTCAATGCCCTATTCAAATTTGAAGGCAGTTCGTCAGCAGTGGAGAACCATTGGTGGTGGTGTTGCGGATAATATGAAATGGACAATTGTTACCGAAGGGTCAAATCGAAACCTTTATGTTCGAACTGCAACAGCAATCGTTGAATCAACACTGAGTGGAATTCTGACATCGGATGGGAATACGGCTTATCAACAACGTTATGATGAGTCGCCTCTAGCCGGTTTGGATATTGATGATAAAAATGATGCTATTCTGTCAGATTCCGCTAGCCAGTCTGCTTCGACAAGTGCGAGTATGTCAGCCAGTACGTCGGCCTTACAAAGTGCTTCAACAAGTGCTAGCGCATCAGCACGGACGTCTGCTTCGATGAGTGCCTCAATCAGTGCCTCACAAAGTGCTTTAACGAGTGCGAGTGAGTCGGCAAGTACGTCCGCGTCACAGAGTGCCTTAACTAGTGCCTCAGAATCAGCTAGCACCTCAGCGTCACAGAGTGCGTCAACCAGCGCAAGTGAATCTGCAAGTACGTCTGCATCCATGAGTGCATCGACAAGTGCATCAGAGTCTGCAAGTACGTCAGCTTCGATGAGTGCCTCAACAAGTGCTAGCGAGTCCGCCAGCACATCCGCATCGCAAAGTGCTTCAACCAGCGCCAGCGAATCAGCAAGTACGTCCGCGTCACAGAGCGCCTCAACAAGTGCATCTGAATCAGCAAGTACGTCCGCGTCAATGAGTGCTTCAACTAGCGCCAGTGAATCTGCAAGCACCAGTGCGTCGATGAGTGCCTCAACGAGTGCGTCTGAATCAGCAAGTACGTCCGCGTCAATGAGTGCCTCAACGAGTGCTTCAGAATCAGCAAGTACGTCGGCATCCATGAGTGCGTCAACCAGTGCCAGTGAGTCCGCAAGTACATCAGCGTCGCAAAGTGCGTCAACCAGCGCAAGTGAATCCGCAAGTACCAGTGCCTCACAGAGCGCTTCAACGAGTGCATCAGAGTCAGCAAGTACGTCAGCATCGATGAGTGCCTCAACCAGTGCTAGCGAATCTGCAAGTACATCTGCGTCAATGAGCGCCTCAACCAGTGCATCAGAATCAGCAAGTACGAGTGCCTCAATGAGTGCCTCAACCAGCGCCAGCGAGTCAGCAAGTACGTCGGCTTCCATGAGCGCCTCAACAAGTGCTTCAGAATCGGCAAGTACGTCCGCGTCAATGAGTGCGTCAACAAGTGCGAGCGAATCCGCAAGTACAAGCGCCTCACAAAGTGCCTCAACCAGCGCCAGTGAGTCCGCAAGTACGTCCGCGTCGATGAGTGCTTCAACAAGTGCTAGCGAGTCAGCAAGTACGTCGGCTTCCATGAGTGCGTCAACAAGTGCTAGTGAATCCGCAAGTACGTCAGCATCGCAAAGCGCCTCAACCAGTGCATCAGAATCAGCAAGTACGAGTGCCTCAATGAGTGCATCAACCAGCGCCAGCGAGTCAGCAAGTACGTCGGCTTCCATGAGCGCTTCAACAAGTGCGAGCGAATCCGCAAGCACGTCCGCTTCAATGAGTGCATCAACGAGTGCGTCTGAATCAGCAAGTACGTCAGCATCCATGAGCGCCTCAACAAGTGCCAGCGAATCAGCAAGTACATCTGCCTCACAGAGTGCATCAACGAGTGCGTCTGAATCAGCAAGTACGTCAGCATCGCAAAGTGCTTCAACAAGTGCTAGCGAATCTGCAAGTACGTCAGCCTCAATGAGTGCTTCAACAAGTGCTAGCGAATCTGCAAGTACGTCCGCGTCGATGAGCGCTTCAACGAGTGCGAGCGAGTCAGCAAGTACAAGTGCTTCGATGAGCGCCTCAACCAGCGCCAGTGAGTCCGCAAGTACGTCAGCGTCCATGAGTGCATCAACGAGTGCGTCAGAATCCGCAAGTACTTCAGCCTCAATGAGTGCATCAACAAGTGCTAGCGAATCCGCAAGTACATCTGCGTCCATGAGCGCATCAACAAGTGCGAGTGAGTCAGCAAGTACCAGTGCATCGCAAAGTGCTTCAACAAGTGCTAGCGAATCCGCAAGTACGTCAGCCTCAATGAGTGCTTCAACAAGTGCTAGCGAATCCGCAAGTACGTCTGCATCAATGAGTGCTTCAACAAGTGCATCAGAGTCCGCAAGTACGTCGGCATCCATGAGTGCTTCAACAAGTGCTAGCGAATCCGCAAGTACGTCTGCATCAATGAGCGCTTCAACAAGTGCGAGCGAGTCAGCAAGTACGTCAGCGTCGATGAGTGCCTCAACGAGCGCCAGTGAGTCCGCAAGTACGTCGGCATCCATGAGCGCTTCAACAAGTGCGAGCGAGTCAGCAAGTACGTCAGCGTCACAGAGTGCCTCAACCAGCGCTAGCGAATCAGCAAGTACGTCAGCGTCGATGAGTGCCTCAACAAGTGCAAGTGAGTCCGCAAGTACGTCGGCTTCCATGAGCGCTTTAACGAGTGCTTCAGAGTCTGCAAGTACTTCAGCGTCACAGAGTGCCTCAACAAGTGCGAGCGAATCCGCAAGTACGTCAGCGTCACAGAGCGCTTCAACAAGTGCATCAGAATCAGCCAGCACTTCAGCATCGCAAAGTGCCTCAACGAGCGCATCAGAGTCAGCAAGTACATCAGCATCGATGAGCGCTTCAACAAGTGCTTCAGAGTCCGCAAGTACCAGTGCGTCGATGAGCGCATCAACGAGTGCAAGTGAGTCAGCAAGTACGTCGGCTTCCATGAGCGCTTCAACGAGTACTTCAGAGTCTGCAAGTACTTCAGCGTCACAGAGTGCCTCAACAAGTGCATCAGAATCAGCCAGCACTTCAGCATCGCAAAGTGCCTCAACGAGCGCATCAGAATCCGCAAGCACGTCCGCGTCAATGAGTGCATCAACGAGTGCGTCTGAATCAGCAAGTACGTCCGCGTCAATGAGTGCCTCAACGAGTGCTTCAGAATCAGCAAGTACGTCTGCATCGATGAGTGCTTCAACAAGTGCGTCTGAATCAGCAAGTACGTCAGCATCCATGAGCGCCTCAACAAGTGCCAGCGAATCAGCAAGTACATCTGCCTCAATGAGCGCATCGACAAGTGCGAGTGAATCAGCAAGTACATCTGCCTCAATGAGCGCATCAACAAGTGCGAGTGAGTCAGCAAGTACATCTGCCTCACAGAGTGCATCAACGAGTGCGTCTGAATCAGCAAGTACGTCAGCATCCATGAGTGCCTCAACAAGTGCATCTGAATCAGCCAGCACTTCAGCATCGCAAAGTGCATCAACGAGCGCATCAGAGTCAGCAAGTACATCAGCATCGATGAGCGCTTCAACAAGTGCTAGCGAATCAGCCAGCACTTCAGCATCGCAAAGTGCATCAACGAGCGCATCAGAGTCAGCAAGTACGTCGGCTTCCATGAGCGCTTCAACGAGTGCTTCAGAGTCTGCAAGTACTTCAGCGTCACAGAGTGCCTCAACAAGTGCGAGCGAATCCGCAAGTACGTCGGCTTCCATGAGTGCCTCAACAAGTGCTAGTGAGTCCGCAAGTACGTCAGCGTCCATGAGCGCCTCAACAAGTGCGAGTGAATCTGCAAGTACTTCAGCATCGATGAGTGCGTCAACTAGCGCATCAGAATCGGCAAGTACGTCGGCTTCCATGAGTGCATCAACAAGTGCGAGCGAATCCGCAAGTACATCGGCCTCAATGAGCGCCTCAACAAGTGCATCAGAGTCCGCAAGTACGTCGGCTTCCATGAGCGCCTCAACGAGTGCCAGCGAGTCCGCAAGTACGTCCGCGTCAATGAGTGCCTCAACGAGCGCATCAGAATCGGCAAGTACCTCAGCATCGATGAGCGCTTCAACAAGTGCTAGCGAATCAGCCAGCACTTCAGCATCGCAAAGTGCATCAACGAGCGCATCAGAGTCAGCAAGTACATCTGCGTCAATGAGCGCGTCAACCAGTGCCAGTGAATCGGCAAGTACGTCGGCCTCAATGAGCGCATCGACAAGCGCTAGTGAGTCCGCCAGCACGTCAGCGTCCATGAGTGCGTCAACTAGCGCCAGTGAATCGGCAAGTACGTCGGCTTCCATGAGTGCCTCAACAAGTGCGAGCGAATCCGCAAGTACATCGGCCTCAATGAGCGCCTCAACAAGTGCATCAGAGTCCGCAAGTACGTCGGCTTCCATGAGCGCATCAACGAGTGCGAGTGAGTCCGCAAGTACTAGCGCATCGCAAAGTGCTTCAACAAGCGCCAGTGAATCGGCAAGTACTTCAGCGTCGATGAGTGCATCAACGAGTGCGAGTGAGTCAGCAAGTACGTCAGCATCGCAAAGTGCATCAACGAGCGCATCAGAGTCCGGAAGTACGTCAGCATCGATGAGTGCTTCAACAAGTGCGAGCGAATCTGCAAGTACGTCTGCCTCAATGAGTGCTTCAACTAGCGCCAGTGAGTCCGCAAGTACGTCTGCATCGCAAAGTGCTTCAACAAGTGCCAGTGAATCGGCAAGTACCTCAGCGTCACAGAGTGCCTCAACCAGCGCATCAGAATCCGCAAGTACCAGCGCATCGCAAAGTGCATCGACAAGCGCAAGTGAATCCGCAAGTACATCGGCCTCAATGAGCGCATCGACAAGTGCTTCAGAGTCCGCAAGTACGTCGGCATCAAGCTCAGTTATCACAAGTATGGGAGAGCCTGCGATTCACTCCCTTGACAGTGTTGATATTAATAGTGTTATTATTTCTGATTCGATTAGTGTGTCAGTATCGGCCTCGATTTCTCTATCAGTAAGTGCTTCAACTTCAGCTAGTATCAGTGCCTCAATGAGTGCCTCAACGAGTGCGTCTGAATCGGCAAGTACTAGTGCATCGCAGAGTGCTTCAACCAGTGCTAGCGAATCAGCAAGTACGTCAGCGTCCATGAGCGCCTCAACAAGTGCTTCAACTTCAGCAAGTATCAGTGCGTCACAGAGTGCCTCATCCAGCGCTAGTGAATCGGCAAGTACGTCAGCGTTACAGAGTGCTTCAACCAGTGCGAGCGAATCAGCCAGCACCAGTGCGTCACAGAGCGCCTCAACAAGTGCGAGTGAGTCAGCAAGTACGTCAGCGTCACAAAGTGCCTCAACGAGTGCAAGTATCTCTGCATCCCAAAGTGCGTCAATCAGTGCTAGTGATTCATCACCTACGTCTGTAGCTAGTGCTTCAAGGTCTGAAAGCATGTCTCCTAAGGATCATACTGAAGCCAAACAACTTCCTAAGACTGGAGAAACTGAATCATCGTTAGCTACCCTCTTCGGTGCTTTAGCGACGGCAACTGGTCTTGCCTTTCTTGCCAAACGCAAGAAGGACGACCCAGAAGATGACAGTTTATAATTTTAGTGTTAGGTAGTCATCGTCAATTTTTTAATAAAACACCACTCTTATTAGTACATTGTTAAATAAGAGTGGTGTTTTTTGCTGTCTAGTGATATTAGGATGAAAACTTTAGAAAGAGGTACTCATCAGATATAATTAGAAAATTCGGAATTCTGATTAATCTTACTAAGAGGAATTTTCCTTAATCATTTTTTTCGAGAGATGTCATATTCTATTGCTACCTTTTCATTGTTATCATTCTGGGGAAAACACCCTTTTTTAGACTTGTAAAAGCAATGTAAGGAAGGCTGATAAAAAAATTCAAAAAATAAGATACTATATTAGATTTTTGGGTTAAGGATATGATAAAATAAATAGTAATATACTAATAAACTAGCTAAAAATGAAAAGGTTTATATATGTTTTTTAGAAGAAATGAGGGTCAGTACCGAGAAACTGATCGTGTGACACGTTTTAAATTGGTAAAGTCAGGGAAACACTGGTTACGTGCCGCAACTTCTCACTTTGGGCTTTTTAAGATAATAAGTGGTCGTGTGGATGAGTCATCTGTATCAGTTCATCAAGTTGAGGAAGAAGTACCTTTAATCACAAGTGACAGACTTTTAAAGGGAGTAGCCGCGACAGGAGCTCTACTAGGTGGAGGAGTAGCGACTTATGTGGTTCAAGCTGATGAAGTAACAAGTCCATCAGCGGTAGAGCATACGGTTAGTCCGACGACAGATGTTTTGGCAGCTTCTGATTCAGCGGTTTTGGGTCATTCGGGAGCTATTACAGAATCTGCAGTCAGAGGGGATGTTGTTAGCCAGTCAGCCTCAGCCACAGATTCAGTATCAAACTCAGTAGACTCAGTCTCACTATCAGCCAGTCAGCAGGCTTCTGCGTCAGTATCAACAAGCCTTTCGACCTCAGTCTCAACCTCTGCTAGTACGTCAGCTTCGACAAGTGCGAGTGAGTCAGCCAGCACCAGTGCTTCGGCTTCACAGAAAGCTTCGGAGTCTACTTCAGTTTCAATGAGTGGTTCAAAAGCGACAGGGCATGCCAGTGAGACATCAAGTAGTCATGTTACTGCTACGAGTCAGACGGGGTCTGAGAGTGGTGCAGACTCAATGCGTTCAGAAGACTTAGATACCAATGAGACATCACGTTCATCAGATTTAACAACAAGAGCGTCAGTACCGACAGTCTCAGTACAAGCAGCAGAGGTTACCTCAGAAGCTACAGCAGTAGCTAATACTGCTCTGGCGGTGAGTATTGAGGCGGATAAGAAGCGTCAAGAGCAAGAGGCAAAGCTTACCTCACTGTCTACTGAAATTGGAACCTATCTAGGGAAACTAGGCAATCGTGAAGGAGCGGAAAGTGCCCTTCTAAAAGGAAATGCTACGATTGAAGCGATTCAAAATGCTTTGACAGATCCAAATGCTGACCTCAACGCACTTATCTCTGAAGCTACTAGAACCCGTAATACTGTGGTCAATACGGTGTTGCGTGCAAATTCTGGACTTCGAGACAGCCGTAATGGGAGAGCACTTCCGACAGGAACAGGTTTCAGAGCAGCAACAAATATTGGAAATGCTACTTACACGCCAAAAGCAGCACTTCATGTTACGCCGGAAGATCAAATGGATTACTTCCAGACTAACGGTTCGGCAACCTTTAATAATGGTACTGTGACCCTAACCACTGCGAGTGGTGGTCAAGCAGGTTCCTATACGCTTAAGAATAAGATTGATATGACCGAGAGTTTTGTGCTCAAAGGAAAAATCAATCTAGGTGATGCTTATGAAAGGTTTAGAAATAATGGTCATGACGGTGGTGACGGTGTTGCAGCTATTTTCTCTACGGGTAACGTTGGTGAAATAGGGAATGCCAACAGCAATGGATCAGGTGCGAGTCTTGGGATGGGGGGAACCAACCTTAAAGGATCCTTTGGTTTTAAACTTGATACATGGCATAATACGAGTGCTCCACTTCCCCAAAATATGGCTTCAGCAGATCCCTCACGTGTTGGTGGTGGCGGAGCATTCGGAGGATTTATTTATAGTTATAATGGGACGAAATATATTAATGCACAAGGACGAGTGTATCCTGTTATCTCGACTTTTTCTAAACTTCAAACGAATCCAACAAATAATTCTTTCCAAAATTACACTGTAAATTATGATGGTAAGACTAAAGTTATGACCGTAAATTATGCTGGACAGACTTGGTCTTATAATTTAGCGAATCAGAATATTGGTCAACAAAGTGATTATCAGGTTGATGATAAAGTTAGAACTACAAATGTTCTTTGGAACGATACAAAGAATATGACACTGTTGTCAAATGCAGGAAATCCTAGTGAATTGGCTTTTGCATTATTTGCTTCAACTGGTTCAGGTGTTAACTTACAACAATTTCGACTTGAATCCTTCGATTACACCACAGGTGGATCTTACATTACGATCAAGTATGTAGATGATATTACAGGAGTGGAGCTCAAACCATCTAAAACCATTTCTGGTCTAGGAGGAAATATCCAAGATTTAACAAGTTACCTGGATATTCCTGGTTACAAAGTTCAACGAAATAATGCCAACACATATAATCTCTATAGAGGCGGAAACAAGATTGAATTTAAGAAAGGAAAGGTAACAGTTACCTATACCTACTCTCCTACAGTAGAGAAAAAGGTGGATCGTATCTATACCTATGTTGGTGAAAATGCTTCTGATTTAACTGTCGCTCAAAATTTTGTAAAGACTCAAACAGGTGTGACCCTACCAAGTGATACCAAGTACGAATTTGCAACACCTTTTGATACGTCTGATCAAGGTGATAAACAGGCTACTGTAAAAGTCACCATGCCGAATGGCTATGTTCAAACAGTTGATATCCCCTACACTGTTTATCCATCTCTTAGCGCCAAAAGTCCAATCTACGACTTTAAAGGACAATCACTGACAAATGGTTCAGCTTCAGGTGGTGGTTATTACAGTTACCTTACGAAATTAGGTACGGGTGCTTGGTATCCTTCAGGAATGTCTTGGGGACTTTATGATGGAACCACGAAGATTGATGATATCAATACCGATACGGTAGGTTATAAAGACTATACGTTAAAAGCAGTTTTTCCAAAGGGTCGGTATGGTGAAACGGAATCTAGCAAGTTACTGACGGTTTCATCTACTTTCCGACACATTGTTTATGATCTTGTTGCCAACCCGACACCAAACCCTACGAGATCTTGGGTCTTTACTCAAGGTGACAATGTTACAATTAATGCAATCAGCGCAGTGCAGTATGCATCTGGTTCGAATGCAATCACTCCTGTGGCCAATGATACCTTCACCTGGAAAAACAATGATGCTCCGAGCATGGATCAAATCGGAAAATTCACGAAAACAGTTATTGTAAAAACTGGTGAGGATGGAGCAGGACATAGAGCCACTAAAGAGATTGATGTTGTCGTAACGGTCAATCCAAAAGTAGCAACGATTACGACTGATTTGACCGGTAAAGCTGGTATGAAGAATCAGCAGATTGCAGTAACAGCTTCACCAGGTGCAACCGTTACGTTGAGCAATTCAGCAGGGAGGGCTATTGGAACTGCAGTAGCTGATGCATCTGGGAATGCAACTGTCACAGTCACAACAGCTTTGCCATATGGAAATATCCAAGCAAGTACATCTAAGACAGGGCCGACAGAAACAGGTGGCACAGCGACTTACACAGCTTCTGGAAATTCAAAATTAGCGACTTATGCTGCACCTAAAGCGAAGGCGGATAGGCTCTATGCTCTTTATCATGAAGGTTCTCCAGAATTAAGTATTCCAAGTAATTTTGTAAAATTAGCCAATGATTTAGCTTTGCCTTCAGGAAGTTCGGTACGTTGGAAGACTTCAAAAGATCTAATCAATACCAATACGGTAGGGAATCGAGTTGCGGAGGTTACTGTTCAACTTCCAGGGGATTCTCAAACTTACACGGTTTCAGTTCCTTACACCATTTTACCGACGATTGAAGCTAAGAGTCCTATTTATGATCTTAAAGGCCAAGGTCTTCATAATGGAAAAGATGAGAGTAATTATATTAAATCAGACACTACAGATGTTTCTTATACAACACAATGGACAGATGCGTCTGGAGTCAGCTTTACCACTATCCCATTAACAGTTGATAACACAGGAACATTTACCTATGCCATTAAGCGGATTTATGATGTGGGGCGTTATGGAGCAACGACAGATACTTCTAAATTGCTTACGACTTCAACGACACTCGAACACCGTGTTATTGAACTCACAACCAAACACAAAGTTTTCCATCAAAATGTAGAAGATGAAAATTATAGAACTAGTAAAGATCCGGCTAGTTGGGTGACTATTACGGGAAATCCTAAGTTTATAGGGGAATTCAGAGATGGCTTAGGACCAGACATTACAACTGCTGGGAAAGCTACATTAGACATTGCTTATACGATCACAGATGATAAGTCAGATATCCCTCTGACGATTCCAATAACTGCCGAATATACGGTTATCCCTACTCCAGTGATCTCTGAGGACTCAGTGACAGAGACAGGTGGCTTACCAGGTAAATCTATTCAAGTCACGAACGTTCTACCTAGTTCCACGGTCACTTTGACCTTGAATGGGCATCAGTTTACCAAGGAGGCAGGAGCTAGTGATGAAAGTGTTACTTTTACGGCACAGGATCTGAAGCAAGCCTATGATGATAACAATGGCTTATTGCCTGTAGGTACTGTTACGGCTACAAGCACATTTGAAGGGGAAACTTCAGAAAAGGCTACAGCGACGATTACGGCAGAAACAGTGAAACCAACTGTTGAGTATAAGGTTAAGGTAAACGGCAAAGATCCTCAGATAGGAATAAATGGTGACTATGTTTTCTATGCTGGAGATGTCATCCAAGTGACCGTTACTGGTAAAGACAATAGCGGTAAGCTTGCTACCTTACGAGTAACTGGGAATGCGACTGTCCTTTCAGATTTCTTCCAGGGAAATACAAACTGGGGAACGGGTGCTATTCCAAATATTATCAATACCGTTATGAGCGATGACCAGACAACCTTTACCTTTACCGTTGTTCCAAAGAGTGACTTGATTTGGGGAGCAGGTAACCGTTGGGGACGTCGTGTAGAAGCAGTCGACCTAAGTGGAAATAAGACTTTATCTGATGAATTTGGTGTTAGACAAGGTCAATTAAAAGATCTATTTAACAAGCCTTCGATAACTGTTACACAAGTAAAGGATATCGGTCACTTAACAGAGACAGATAAAGCTAAAGTTCGTGAAGAAATCATGAAGGCGCATGATAGAGTGATTGCTAATGGCCGAGATCGTATTGCAAGTATTGAAATCAGTAACGATGGTGTTGCAACAGTCTATTACAAAGATTTCGATAAGAATCAAACAAATCAATCTCAATACCCACTAACAACATATACACAAAGTGAAACGGTATCAGATACTGTGTACAAGTCAGAATCAACAAGTACAAGTACATCTGCCAGTGAATCAGCAAGTACGTCCGCAAGAGAAAGCGAATCTGTAAGTACAAGCGCAAGTGAATCAGCAAGTACGTCCGCATCGCAAAGTGCTTTTACGAGTGCGAGTGAGTCGGCAAGTACATCGGCATCAATGAGTGCCTTAACTAGTGCATCAGAATCCGCAAGTACATCCGCGTCACAGAGTGCATCGACAAGTGCATCAGAGTCAGCAAGTACCTCGGCCTCAATGAGCGCCTCAACGAGTGCTTCAGAATCGGCAAGTACGTCAGCCTCAATGAGTGCTTCAACGAGTGCGTCTGAATCCGCAAGTACAAGCGCATCGCAAAGTGCATCGACAAGTGCATCAGAGTCAGCAAGTACCTCGGCCTCCATGAGCGCCTCAACGAGTGCTTCAGAATCGGCAAGTACGTCAGCGTCCATGAGCGCTTCAACAAGTGCTTCAGAATCGGCAAGTACGTCAGCATCGCAAAGCGCTTCAACAAGTGCGAGCGAGTCAGCCAGTACTTCAGCATCGATGAGCGCCTCAACGAGTGCTTCAGAATCGGCAAGTACGTCAGCCTCAATGAGTGCTTCAACAAGTGCGAGCGAGTCAGCCAGTACTTCAGCGTCCATGAGCGCTTCAACGAGTGCCAGTGAGTCAGCCAGTACGTCAGCATCCATGAGCGCTTCAACGAGTGCCAGTGAATCAGCCAGTACGTCAGCATCCATGAGTGCCTCAACGAGTGCTTCAGAATCGGCAAGTACGTCGGCCTCAATGAGTGCTTCAACGAGTGCATCTGAATCAGCCAGCACTTCAGCATCGCAAAGTGCTTCAACCAGTGCGAGCGAGTCAGCAAGTACAAGTGCCTCACAGAGTGCTTCGACAAGTGTTTCAGAATCCGCAAGTACGTCGGCCTCAATGAGTGCTTCAACCAGCGCCAGTGAGTCCGCAAGTACCAGTGCATTGATGAGCGCTTCAACAAGTGCTTCAGAATCAGCCAGTACGTCTGCCTCAATGAGTGCCTCAACGAGTGCGTCAGAATCAGCCAGCACGTCCGCGTCAATGAGTGCCTCAACCAGCGCTAGCGAATCGGCAAGTACGTCCGCATCCATGAGCGCTTCAACGAGTGCCAGTGAATCAGCCAGTACGTCAGCATCTATGAGTGCGTCAACGAGCGCATCAGAATCCGCAAGTACGTCAGCGTCCATGAGTGCTTCAACAAGTGCGAGCGAATCCGCAAGTACGTCCGCGTCCATGAGTGCCTCAACCAGCGCTAGCGAATCGGCAAGTACTTCAGCGTCACAGAGCGCTTCAACGAGTGCCAGCGAGTCAGCAAGTACGTCCGCGTCCATGAGTGCCTCAACAAGTGCGAGCGAGTCAGCAAGCACAAGTGCTTCACAAAGCGCATCAACGAGCGCATCAGAGTCAGCAAGTACGTCGGCGTCGATGAGCGCTTCAACAAGTGCTTCAGAATCGGCAAGTACTTCAGCGTCGATGAGTGCGTCAACAAGCGCTAGCGAATCAGCAAGTACGTCTGCCTCAATGAGTGCGTCAACAAGCGCCAGTGAATCAGCAAGTACGTCTGCATCGATGAGCGCTTCAACCAGTGCATCAGAGTCAGCAAGTACCTCAGCATCACAGAGTGCATCGACAAGTGCGAGTGAATCAGCAAGTACGTCTGCGTCACAGAGCGCTTCAACAAGTGCTTCAGAATCGGCAAGTACTTCAGCGTCAATGAGTGCCTCAACAAGTGCCAGCGAGTCAGCAAGTACTTCAGCGTCACAGAGCGCTTCAACGAGTGCCAGCGAGTCAGCAAGTACGTCCGCATCGATGAGCGCTTCAACAAGTGCCAGTGAATCGGCAAGTACGTCCGCGTCCATGAGTGCCTCAACAAGTGCGAGCGAGTCAGCAAGCACAAGTGCTTCACAAAGCGCATCAACGAGCGCATCAGAGTCAGCAAGTACGTCGGCGTCGATGAGCGCTTCAACAAGTGCTTCAGAATCGGCAAGTACGTCGGCTTCCATGAGTGCCTCAACCAGCGCCTCAGAATCGGCAAGTACGTCCGCGTCCATGAGCGCTTCAACAAGTGCGAGCGAATCAGCAAGTACGTCAGCATCGATGAGCGCTTCAACAAGTGCTTCAGAATCCGCAAGTACATCTGCCTCAATGAGTGCCTCAACAAGTGCATCTGAATCAGCCAGCACTTCAGCATCGATGAGCGCTTCAACAAGTGCGAGCGAATCAGCAAGTACGTCGGCTTCCATGAGCGCTTCAACAAGTGCGAGTGAATCCGCAAGTACAAGTGCGAGTGAGTCAGCAAGTACGTCCGCGTCACAGAGCGCCTCAACCAGTGCATCAGAATCGGCAAGTACGTCGGCTTCCATGAGTGCATCAACCAGCGCCTCAGAATCGGCAAGTACGTCCGCGTCCATGAGCGCTTCAACAAGTGCGAGCGAATCAGCAAGTACGTCAGCATCAATGAGCGCTTCAACAAGTGCTTCAGAATCCGCAAGTACATCTGCCTCAATGAGTGCCTCAACAAGTGCATCTGAATCAGCCAGCACTTCAGCATCGATGAGTGCGTCAACGAGCGCATCAGAGTCAGCAAGTACCTCGGCATCAATGAGTGCCTCAACAAGTGCATCAGAGTCCGCAAGTACCAGTGCCTCACAGAGTGCCTCAACAAGTGCAAGCGAATCCGCAAGTACAAGCGCTTCACAAAGTGCCTCAACCAGCGCCAGTGAGTCCGCAAGTACAAGTGCATCGATGAGTGCATCAACAAGTGCGAGCGAGTCAGCAAGCACAAGTGCTTCACAAAGCGCATCAACGAGTGCCAGCGAATCCGCAAGTACGTCAGCATCGATGAGTGCATCAACCAGTGCCAGTGAGTCCGCAAGTACCAGTGCTTCCATGAGTGCTTCAACAAGTGCATCTGAATCAGCAAGTACGTCCGCGTCGATGAGTGCGTCAACTAGCGCCAGTGAGTCAGCAAGTACAAGTGCATCGATGAGCGCCTCAACGAGTGCGAGCGAGTCAGCAAGTACAAGTGCTTCCATGAGCGCTTCAACGAGTGCCAGTGAGTCAGCAAGTACAAGTGCTTCCATGAGCGCTTCAACAAGTGCGAGTGAATCCGCAAGTACAAGTGCATCGCAAAGTGCCTCAACAAGCGCTAGCGAATCCGCAAGTACGTCTGCATCAATGAGTGCGTCAACAAGTGCTAGCGAGTCAGCAAGTACTTCAGCGTCCATGAGCGCTTCAACCAGTGCGAGCGAGTCAGCAAGTACCTCAGCGTCACAGAGCGCTTCAACAAGTGCAAGTGAGTCCGCAAGTACTTCAGCGTCCATGAGCGCTTCAACAAGTGCCAGCGAATCAGCAAGTACATCGGCATCAATGAGTGCATCGACAAGTGCGAGTGAATCGGCAAGTACGTCAGCATCGCAAAGTGCTTCAACAAGTGCGAGTGAATCGGCAAGTACGTCAGCGTCACAAAGTGCCTCAACAAGTGCAAGTGAGTCCGCAAGTACGTCGGCTTCCATGAGCGCCTCAACAAGTGCTTCAGAGTCCGCAAGTACGTCAGCATCGCAAAGCGCTTCAACGAGTGCCAGTGAGTCCGCAAGCACTTCAGCATCGATGAGCGCCTCAACGAGTGCGAGCGAGTCAGCAAGTACAAGTGCATCGATGAGCGCATCAACGAGTGCCAGCGAATCCGCAAGTACGTCAGCATCGATGAGTGCCTCAACAAGTGCGAGTGAATCCGCAAGTACAAGTGCGAGTGAATCCGCAAGTACAAGTGCGAGTGAGTCCGCAAGTACGTCGGCTTCCATGAGTGCCTCAACCAGCGCCAGTGAATCCGCAAGTACGTCCGCGTCACAGAGCGCCTCAACCAGTGCATCAGAATCGGCAAGTACGTCGGCTTCCATGAGTGCCTCAACCAGCGCCTCAGAATCGGCAAGTACGTCCGCGTCCATGAGCGCTTCAACAAGTGCGAGCGAATCAGCAAGTACGTCAGCATCGATGAGCGCTTCAACAAGTGCTTCAGAATCCGCAAGTACATCTGCCTCAATGAGTGCCTCAACAAGTGCATCTGAATCAGCCAGCACTTCAGCATCGATGAGCGCTTCAACAAGTGCTAGCGAATCAGCAAGTACGTCGGCTTCCATGAGCGCTTCAACAAGTGCGAGTGAATCCGCAAGTACAAGTGCGAGTGAGTCCGCAAGTACCAGTGCCTCACAGAGTGCATCAACGAGTGCAAGCGAATCAGCAAGTACAAGTGCATCGATGAGCGCCTCAACAAGTGCTAGCGAATCCGCAAGTACTTCAGCGTCGATGAGTGCCTCAACCAGCGCCAGTGAGTCAGCAAGTACCAGTGCATCGATGAGCGCATCGACAAGTGCTTCAGAATCTGCAAGTACGTCAGCGTCACAAAGTGCCTCAACAAGTGCGAGTGAATCCGCAAGTACTTCAGCATCGCAAAGTGCTTCAACCAGTGCATCAGAGTCAGCAAGTACGTCAGCATCGATGAGTGCCTCAACGAGTGCGTCTGAATCTGCAAGTACAAGTGCTTCCATGAGTGCTTCAACTAGCGCATCAGAATCGGCAAGTACTAGCGCATCAATGAGCGCCTCAACAAGTGCGAGTGAATCCGCAAGTACATCTGCCTCAATGAGTGCCTCAACAAGTGCATCTGAATCAGCCAGCACCTCAGCGTCGATGAGCGCTTCAACCAGTGCGTCTGAATCTGCAAGTACGTCAGCATCCATGAGCGCTTCAACAAGTGCCAGTGAATCGGCAAGTACGTCCGCGTCAATGAGTGCATCAACAAGTGCGAGCGAATCAGCCAGCACATCAGCGTCGATGAGCGCTTCAACCAGTGCTTCAGAATCTGCAAGTACTTCAGCGTCACAGAGTGCCTCAACAAGTGCGAGCGAATCGGCAAGTACGTCAGCGTCGATGAGCGCTTCAACCAGTGCAAGTGAATCTGCAAGTACTTCAGCGTCACAGAGTGCTTCAACAAGTGCATCAGAATCAGCAAGTACGTCAGCGTCCATGAGCGCTTCAACCAGCGCCAGTGAATCCGCAAGTACCAGTGCTTCCATGAGTGCATCAACAAGTGCGAGTGAGTCAGCAAGTACCAGTGCGTCGATGAGCGCTTCAACGAGTGCATCAGAGTCAGCAAGTACGTCAGCATCCATGAGCGCCTCAACAAGTGCAAGCGAATCAGCAAGCACAAGTGCATCCATGAGTGCCTCAACAAGTGCGAGTGAGTCAGCAAGTACCAGTGCATCCATGAGCGCCTCAACAAGTGCTAGCGAATCAGCAAGCACAAGTGCTTCCATGAGCGCTTCAACGAGTGCGTCTGAATCAGCAAGTACGTCAGCGTCGATGAGTGCATCAACGAGTGCTTCAGAATCCGCAAGTACCTCGGCTTCCATGAGTGCCTCAACAAGTGCGAGCGAGTCAGCAAGTACGTCCGCGTCCATGAGCGCTTCAACGAGCGCCAGTGAGTCAGCAAGTACAAGTGCATCGATGAGCGCTTCAACAAGTGCGAGTGAATCTGCAAGTACGTCTGCATCAATGAGCGCTTCAACGAGTGCGAGCGAGTCAGCAAGTACGTCTGCATCAATGAGCGCTTCAACGAGTGCGAGCGAGTCCGCAAGTACCAGTGCTTCCATGAGCGCTTCAACGAGTGCGAGCGAATCCGCAAGTACTTCAGCATCAATGAGCGCTTCAACAAGTGCGAGCGAGTCAGCAAGTACATCGGCATCAATGAGCGCTTCAACAAGTGCGAGTGAGTCCGCAAGTACCAGTGCTTCCATGAGCGCTTCAACGAGTGCGAGTGAGTCAGCAAGTACGTCCGCGTCAATGAGCGCTTCAACAAGTGCTAGCGAATCCGCAAGTACTTCAGCGTCGATGAGTGCGTCAACAAGCGCTAGCGAATCCGCAAGTATGTCAGCCTCAATGAGCGCATCGACAAGTGCATCTGAATCTGCAAGTACGTCCGCGTCAATGAGTGCTTCAACTAGCGCCAGTGAATCCGCAAGTATGTCAGCCTCAACGAGCGCATCAGAGTCAGCAAGTACATCTGCCTCAATGAGCGCTTCAACCAGTGCCAGCGAATCCGCAAGTACGTCCGCGTCACAGAGTGCATCGACAAGTGCGAGTGAATCCGCAAGTACCAGTGCTTCCATGAGCGCTTCAACGAGTGCGAGTGAGTCAGCAAGTACGTCCGCGTCAATGAGCGCTTCAACAAGTGCTAGCGAATCCGCAAGTACTTCAGCGTCGATGAGTGCGTCAACAAGCGCTAGCGAATCCGCAAGTACGTCAGCCTCAATGAGCGCATCGACAAGTGCCAGCGAATCCGCAAGTACATCCGCGTCCATGAGCGCTTCAACGAGTGCGTCTGAATCAGCAAGTACGTCAGCGTCACAGAGCGCCTCAACAAGTGCATCTGAATCAGCAAGTACGTCCGCGTCAATGAGTGCTTCAACTAGCGCCAGTGAATCTGCAAGCACCAGTGCGTCGATGAGTGCCTCAACGAGTGCGTCTGAATCAGCAAGTACGTCCGCGTCAATGAGTGCTTCAACTAGCGCCAGTGAATCTGCAAGCACCAGTGCGTCGATGAGTGCCTCAACCAGCGCGAGTGAATCAGCCAGCACCTCAGCGTCGATGAGCGCTTCAACCAGTGCGTCTGAATCAGCAAGTACGTCAGCGTCACAGAGTGCCTCAACTAGCGCATCAGAATCCGCAAGTACGTCAGCATCGATGAGTGCGTCAACGAGCGCATCAGAGTCAGCAAGTACCTCGGCATCAATGAGTGCATCAACGAGCGCATCAGAGTCAGCAAGTACCTCGGCATCAATGAGTGCATCAACAAGTGCATCAGAGTCCGCAAGTACCAGTGCCTCACAGAGTGCCTCAACAAGTGCAAGCGAATCCGCAAGTACGTCGGCTTCCATGAGCGCTTCAACAAGTGCGAGTGAATCCGCAAGTACAAGTGCATCGCAAAGTGCTTCAACAAGTGCAAGTGAGTCGGCAAGTACGTCGGCTTCCATGAGTGCCTCAACAAGTGCATCAGAATCAGCCAGCACTTCAGCATCCATGAGTGCCTCAACAAGTGCGAGCGAGTCCGCAAGTACCAGTGCCTCACAGAGTGCATCAACGAGTGCAAGCGAATCAGCAAGTACAAGTGCATCGATGAGCGCCTCAACAAGTGCTAGCGAATCCGCAAGTACTTCAGCGTCGATGAGTGCCTCAACCAGCGCCAGTGAGTCAGCAAGTACCAGTGCATCGATGAGCGCATCGACAAGTGCCAGCGAATCCGCAAGTACAAGCGCATCCCAAAGTGCCTCAACCAGCGCCAGTGAGTCAGCAAGTACCAGTGCATCGATGAGCGCCTCAACGAGTGCGTCTGAATCTGCAAGTACCAGTGCGTCACAGAGCGCTTCAACAAGTGCTTCAGAATCGGCAAGTACGTCCGCGTCGATGAGTGCTTCAACAAGTGCATCAGAGTCAGCAAGTACCAGTGCGTCACAGAGCGCTTCAACCAGCGCCAGTGAGTCAGCCAGCACGTCCGCGTCGATGAGCGCTTCAACAAGTGCTTCAGAATCTGCAAGTACAAGCGCCTCGATGAGTGCGTCAACAAGTGCGAGCGAGTCAGCAAGTACGTCCGCGTCGATGAGTGCGTCAACGAGTGCGAGCGAGTCGGCAAGTACGTCGGCCTCAATGAGCGCCTCAACAAGTGCAAGTGAGTCCGCAAGTACGTCGGCTTCGATGAGCGCCTCAACAAGTGCTAGCGAATCCGCAAGTACGTCGGCATCAATGAGTGCTTCAACAAGTGCTTCAGAATCGGCAAGTACAAGTGCATCGATGAGTGCGTCAACAAGCGCTAGCGAATCCGCAAGTACGTCTGCATCAATGAGCGCTTCAACGAGTGCGAGCGAGTCCGCAAGTACAAGTGCATCGATGAGCGCCTCAACAAGTGCTAGCGAATCAGCAAGTACAAGCGCCTCAATGAGTGCTTCAACAAGTGCTAGCGAGTCAGCAAGTACTAGCGCATCGCAAAGTGCCTCAACCAGCGCCAGTGAGTCAGCAAGTACAAGTGCATCGCAAAGTGCTTCAACCAGCGCCAGCGAGTCAGCAAGTACAAGCGCCTCACAAAGTGCTTCAACAAGTGCGAGCGAGTCAGCAAGTACGTCAGCATCCATGAGCGCTTCAACGAGTGCTTCAGAGTCAGCAAGTACGTCAGCATCGATGAGCGCTTCAACCAGTGCTAGCGAATCAGCAAGTACAAGCGCCTCAATGAGTGCTTCAACAAGTGCGAGTGAGTCCGCAAGTACTTCAGCGTCACAAAGTGCCTCAACAAGTGCTTCAGAATCGGCAAGTACTTCAGCGTCGATGAGTGCGTCAACAAGCGCTAGCGAATCCGCAAGTACGTCTGCATCAATGAGCGCTTCAACGAGTGCGAGCGAGTCAGCAAGTACGTCGGCTTCCATGAGCGCTTCAACAAGTGCGAGTGAATCCGCAAGTACCAGTGCTTCGCAAAGTGCCTCAACAAGCGCTAGCGAATCCGCAAGTACGTCTGCATCAATGAGTGCTTCAACAAGTGCCAGCGAATCAGCAAGTACAAGTGCTTCCATGAGCGCTTCAACAAGTGCGAGCGAGTCAGCAAGTACGTCTGCATCAATGAGTGCTTCAACAAGTGCGAGCGAATCCGCAAGTACATCGGCATCAATGAGTGCATCGACAAGTGCGAGCGAATCCGCAAGTACTTCAGCGTCACAAAGTGCCTCAACAAGTGCGAGCGAATCCGCAAGTACTTCAGCATCAATGAGCGCTTCAACGAGTGCGAGCGAGTCAGCAAGTACAAGTGCTTCCATGAGCGCTTCAACAAGTGCGAGTGAATCCGCAAGTACCAGTGCATCGCAAAGTGCGTCAACAAGCGCTAGCGAATCCGCAAGTACGTCTGCATCAATGAGTGCGTCAACCAGCGCCAGTGAGTCAGCAAGTACGTCCGCGTCAATGAGCGCTTCAACAAGTGCGAGTGAGTCCGCAAGTACCTCGGCCTCAATGAGTGCTTCAACAAGTGCTAGCGAATCCGCAAGTACGTCTGCATCAATGAGCGCTTCAACAAGTGCATCAGAGTCCGCAAGTACGTCGGCATCGATGAGTGCTTCAACAAGTGCGAGCGAATCCGCAAGTACGTCTGCATCAATGAGCGCTTCAACAAGTGCATCAGAATCAGCCAGCACTTCAGCATCCATGAGTGCCTCAACAAGTGCATCAGAATCGGCAAGTACTTCAGCGTCGATGAGTGCGTCAACAAGCGCTAGCGAATCCGCAAGTACGTCTGCATCAATGAGCGCTTCAACGAGTGCGAGCGAGTCAGCAAGTACAAGTGCATCGATGAGTGCTTCAACAAGTGCTTCATCAAACTCACAGATATCTTCAATGAGTTCAGAGCAATTGACAAACACTTCACTGATAATTAACACATCAGAAAGAACTAGTCTTTCTGTTAATGATCGCAATTCTGACAGTTTCATTCTTAAGGCTAAGGCTGATAGACTTTTGGTACAACCAGAATCTAGGATGCTTCCTAAGTTTATTGAGAGAAGTAATCCACTTGCAGCGGTGTTAGGAGTTCTATCTACTGCAACTGGTCTTGCCTTTCTTGCTAAACGCAAGAAGGATGACCCAGAAGATGACAGTTTATAATTTTAGTGTTAGGTAGTCATCGTCAATTTTTTAATAAAACACCACTCTTATTAATACATTGTTAAATAAGGGCGGTGTTTTTTGCTGTCTAGTGATATTAAGATGAAAACTTTAGAAAGAGGTACTCATCAGATATAATTAGAAAATTCGGAATTCTGATTAATCTTACTAAGAGGAATTTTCCTTAATCATTTTTTTCGAGAGATGTCATATTCTATTTCTACCTTTTCATTGTTATCATTCTGGGGAAATCACCCTTTTTTAGACTTGTAAAAGCAATGTAGGAAAGGGCGATAAAAAAATTCAAAAAATAAGATACTATATTAGATTTTTGGGTTAATGATATGATAAAATAAATAGTAATATACTAATAAACTAGCTAAAAATGAAAAGGTGTATATATGTTTTTTAGAAGAAATGAGGGTCAGTACCGAGAAACTGATCGTGTGACACGTTTTAAATTGGTAAAGTCAGGGAAACATTGGTTACGTGCCGCAACTTCTCACTTCGGACTTTTTAAGATAATAAGTGGTCGAGTGGATGCGTCATCTGTATCAGTTCATCAAGTTGAGGAAGAAGTACCTTTAATCACAAGTGACAGACTTTTAAAGGGAGTAGCCGCGACTGGAGCTCTACTAGGTGGAGGAGTAGCGACTTATGTGGTTCAAGCTGATGAAGCAACAAGTCCATCAGCGGTAGAGCATACGGTTAGTCCGACGACAGATGTTTTGGCAGCTTCTGATTCAGCGGTTTTGGGTCATTCTGGAGCTATTACAGAATCTGCAGTCAGAGGGGATGTTGTTAGTCAGTCAGCCTCAGCCACAGATTCAGTATCAAACTCAGTAGACTCAGTCTCACTATCGCTATCGGCAAGTCATCAGGCTTCTGCGTCAGTATCAACAAGCCTTTCGACCTCAGTCTCAACCTCTGCTAGTACGTCAGCTTCGACAAGTGCGAGTGAGTCAGCCAGCACCAGTGCTTCGGCTTCACAGAAAGCTTCGGAATCCACTTCAGTTTCAATGAGTGGTTCAAAGGCGACAGGGCATGCCAGTGAGACATCAAGTAGTCAAGTTACTGCTACGAGTCAGACGGGGTCTGAGAGTGGTGCAGTCTCAATGCGTTCAGAAGGCTTAGATACCAATGAGACCTCACGTTCATCAGATTTAACAACAAGAGCGTCAGTACCGACAGTCTCAGCACAAGCAGCAGAGGTTACCTCAGAAGCTACAGCAGTAGCTAATACTGCTGTGGCGGTGAGTATTGAGGCGGATAAGAAGCGTCAAGAGCAAGAAGCCAAGCTTACCTCACTGTCTACTGAAATTGGAACTTATCTAGGAAGACTAGGCAATCGTGAAGGGGCGGAAAGTGCCCTTCTAAAAGGAAATGCTACGATTGAAGCGATTCAAAATGCTTTGACAGATCCAAACGCTGACCTCAACGCCCTTATCTCTGAAGCTACTAGAACACGTAATACTGTGGTCAATACGGTGTTACGCGCAAGTTCTGGTGCTCGTGATTACCGGAATGGAGCACGGATTACTGCTGCCAATACCTTACGTGCATCCTACGATACGAATGCTTCACTGGGAAATGCAACCTATGATCCTAAGGCGCATTTGATTGTAACCAATAAGAATCAATCCACTTACTTTAAAACAACTGGAGATGCCTCTTTAAGTAATGGGATTTTGACCTTGACGCCAAGTGCGCCAAGTCAGGCAGGTGCCTATACTCTAAACACGAAGATTGATATGAACGAAAGTTTCACTCTCACAGGGAAGATCAATCTTGGGGAGGCTTACGAGGGGTTTATTAACAATGGTCACAAAGGTGGTGATGGGATTGCTGCGGTATTCTCAACAGGTGCTATCGGAGAAATTGGAAATGCCAACGGTAATGGATCAGGTGCCAGTCTTGGGATGGGAGGAGATAACCTCAAAGGTTCTTTCGGTTTCAAACTAGATACTTGGCACAATACTGGTGCGCCTAAACCTGAAAATAAGGCCTCTGCTGATCCTAAGTATTCGGGTTATCTAAAAGGAGCTTTTGGAGGCTTTACTTATAACTATAATGGATCAAATAGTACGGCACGTGGAAGTGTTTACCCTGTTATCCGCACCATTAAGAAGCTAAATGGGGAAGGCCCAACAGATAATTCATTGAAGGACTATAAGGTTGTCTATGATGGGGATACCAAGGTGATGACGGTCACCTATATGGACAAACTTGGTCTATGAATCTAAACTATGATTCCATAGCTGTTAATGGTGACATGGAAGTTCTTGGACATCCAAATGCAAGTGTCATAAAAAACGAGAATAAGAGCAGAAGCCTGTTACAAAATGCTGGCTATCCTGATGAAATGGCCTTTGCGCTCTTTGGCTCGACGGGTTCCGGTTATAATTTACAGCAATTCCAATTGGAGAAGTTTGACTATTCAGCTCAGGGTGCCTACATTACGGTGAAATTCATTGATGCAGACACTGGGGAAGAGATTCCTGGAAAAAATGAAGTGTTGATTCAGAAAACTCCTGGAACGAATGTAGATTTGGGAGAATACCTTGCTATTAGTGGTTATACGCTAAAAGCAACAAACGTTTCTACGGCTAAGGGCTATGTTTTTGGTAATACTGTGAAAGTTGTTACGGGTAACCAAGGAATTACCTATGCTTTCCATAAAATCAGACAAAACGAAATTTACACAGCCTCTGCCAAATCAACAACTGTGTACACATTGCAGGGTGAAACAGCTTCGGATCTTTCCGATGTAAGTAAATTTGTGACGGTCGCTTCAAATGAAAGTACAACACCTGCAGCTTCTGGTTATAGTCTTGTTTGGTCAACGCCGATTTCAACGACTACTTCGGGGAATCAAACAGCTGTTGCAAAAGTAACCTATTCAGACGGTTCTGTGCAAACCGTTAATGTGAATTATAAGGTTTTACCTAAGATTGAGGCTAAAACACCTATTTATGATTTTAAAGGTCAAAATCTTCACAATGGTTCAAATGCAGATGCGTATCTCACATCTGATGTGACAGACCAATCTTACACAACCAAATGGACCAATAACTCTACATCTTCAACAACGACAACTCTGCCATTGTCAACGGCAACGGCAGGTGAATTTAACTATACGATTACCCGAACCTATGATGTTGGTCGTTATGGGACAACTTCAAATAGTTCAGAGTTGTTGGTGAGTACAACTACTCTGAAACATAAAGTTATCGAGGTGAAGGGTGTTTCTCATACATTTGAACAAGATGTTGATGATGAGGATTATTATAATAGCTATACGCCAAGTGAATGGTATAGTGCAGATTCGGTTTCACAATCGGCCATCTTATCTGCAAATTTTGTCAGCTCAGACTTACCAGATATTAGTACTCCTGGACGATTCACTTATTCTGTTAGATTTACAACCTTACCTGACGGAACAGGCCTTAGTAGCACTTATGAATTGGAGGTACCCTATACAGTTACCCCTAATAGGGATAGTATGTCAGCCTCAACCAGCGCCAGTGAATCCGCAAAAACATCAGCGTCAATGAGTGCCTTAGCGAGTGCCTCGGAATCTGCAAGTACCAGTGCTTCGGAAAGTATGTCGACAAGTGAATCTGAAAAAACCTCTGAAAGTGTTTCAGCTTCACACAGCGCATTAACGAGTGCCAGTGAGTCAGCCAGCACGTCGGCGTCACAAAGTGCGTCAACCAGCGCCAGCGAATCCTCAAGTACGTCAGCGTCCATGAGCGCGTCAACAAGTGCGAGCGAATCCGCAAGTACCTCGGCTTCCATGAGTGCCTCAACGAGTGCGTCAGAATCCGCAAGTACAAGCGCATCGCAAAGTGCATCAACCAGCGCCTCAGAATCGGCAAGTACGTCAGCGTCCATGAGCGCCTCAACGAGTGCGAGTGAATCAGCAAGTACTTCAGCCTCATTGAGTGCATCAACCAGTGCATCAGAGTCAGCAAGTACCTCGGCCTCAATGAGCGCCTCAACGAGCGCCAGTGAATCCGCAAGTACAAGTGCATCGATGAGCGCTTCAACAAGTGCGAGTGAGTCCGCAAGTACGTCAGCATCGATGAGCGCCTCAACAAGTGCATCTGAATCCGCAAGTACAAGTGCTTCCATGAGTGCATCAACGAGCGCATCAGAGTCCGCAAGTACGTCCGCATCTATGAGTGCCTCAACCAGCGCCAGCGAATCAGCAAGTACATCGGCATCAATGAGTGCATCAACAAGTGCTTCAGAATCGGCAAGTACGTCCGCATCGATGAGTGCATCAACCAGCGCCAGTGAGTCAGCAAGTACGTCAGCATCGATGAGCGCCTCAACAAGTGCGAGCGAATCAGCCAGCACATCAGCGTCGATGAGCGCTTCAACAAGTGCAAGTGAATCGGCAAGTACTTCAGCGTCACAGAGTGCCTCAACAAGTGCGAGCGAATCCGCAAGTACGTCGGCTTCCATGAGTGCTTCAACCAGCGCCAGTGAGTCCGCAAGTACGTCAGCGTCACAGAGCGCCTCAACCAGTGCATCAGAATCAGCCAGCACGTCAGCGTCCATGAGTGCCTCAACAAGTGCGAGTGAATCGGCAAGTACCAGTGCATCGCAAAGTGCTTCAACCAGCGCCAGTGAATCCGCAAGTACGTCGGCTTCCATGAGCGCTTCAACAAGTGCTTCAGAGTCAGCAAGTACAAGCGCATCGCAAAGTGCTTCAACAAGTGCCAGTGAATCGGCAAGTACGTCAGCGTCACAGAGTGCTTCAACGAGCGCATCAGAGTCCGCAAGTACGTCGGCATCCATGAGCGCTTCAACAAGTGCGAGCGAATCCGCAAGTACGTCAGCATCCATGAGTGCCTCAACAAGTGCGAGCGAATCGGCAAGTACAAGCGCATCGCAAAGTGCTTCAACAAGTGCCAGTGAATCGGCAAGTACGTCAGCGTCACAGAGTGCTTCAACGAGCGCATCAGAGTCCGCAAGTACGTCAGCATCCATGAGTGCCTCAACAAGTGCTTCAGAGTCAGCAAGTACGTCGGCATCAAGCTCAGTTATCACAAGTATGGGAGAACCTGCGATTCACTCCCTTGACAGTGTTGATATTAATAGTGTTATTGTTTCTGATTCGATTAGTGTGTCAGTATCGGCCTCGATTTCTCTATCAGTAAGTGCTTCAACTTCAGCAAGTACCAGTGCTTCCATGAGTGCATCAACCAGCGCCAGTGAGTCCGCAAGTACTTCAGCGTCACAGAGTGCCTCAACGAGTGCAAGTATCTCTGCATCTCAAAGTGTGTCAATCAGTGCTAGTGATTCATCACCTACGTCTGTAGCTAGTGCTTCAAGCTCTGAAAGTATGTCTCCTAAGGATCATACTGAAGTCAAACAACTTCCGAAGACTGGAGAAACTGAATCGTCGTTAGCTACACTCTTCAGTGCCTTAGCGACGGCAACTGGTCTTGTCTTTCTTGCCAAACGGAAGAAAGATGAAGAAGAGGACGAAGATTATTAGTATTTTAGGATTGTAATAGTCTTTACAATGCTCAGATAAGCACAGTAAAAAACACCTTCATGTTAGATATGCAGTCTAGCTAGGAGGTGTTTTTTGATTTGGAGATGTTGTGAAAGTTTCAAAAACAAACAGCAACAATAAAATAGAAAAAGGAGGTCAGCTTTAACTGACCTCCTAATTTAGTATTACATTTTACCTGGATGAGCGACGTTGTTGCTCTGTTAGAATGACTTCAAATAACAAGTTTCCAACCAAATTGAACATCAAATGCGAACGCAGATTTTCACGTTTTTTGGGGCATCATAGACAAAAATCATGTGATCACTGATTTTAGAAAGTAGGTGATTGCCTAAAGTAGTAATAGTTAAGACAGTTGCCCCATGTCTTTTGGCTTGTAAGATACTGTTATTGACATCCTTGCTTTTTCCACCGAGTGAGAAGACGATAATGACGTCCTGAGGTGTCACAATAACTTTAATACGTTCAATACTGAATTGTTCAAAATAATCGTTGGTCCAAATGTTGATCAGTTTCAATTTGCGGTTGAAGTCGGTCATAGGCATGTAACTAGATCCCACGCCGATACAGAAAATACGTCTAGCCTCAAGAATCTTATCTGCAAAGCTTTGGAAATCTTGCTCTGAGAGGATGGATAAGGTATGTTCGAACTCGACGTGGAGTTGTTCTTTGAGTTGTTCAAAGGAGTTATGTTCTAATTTGGCTTGATTCTTCTTAAGTTCTTTTGATAAACGCAGGTCATACCGTAGTTCATTATAGGTCTGGTAACCTAGTTTCTTGCAAGCACGGATAACAGTATAAGAAGAAATAAAGAGTTCATTGGCAATAGCCTTGAGGGTAATATTTTCAACCTCTTCCTGACGCATGAGATAATCTATAACTTCCTCTTACAGCTCAGTAAGTAGTGAATGGCTTAGATAGTTAGAATTTATTTTCAGTATGAGAAATTATCCTAAAAAAGACATCATCTCTACAGCCTGATATATTGCTTAAGTTAGTGTTTTTAAGTGTTTCAAGAGGAGAAGTCTTAAGAATCTGGTCTTTTTCCATTAGATTCTCTTGGATTAAGGTTAAAAGCAAAAAAGCTTATCAAGAATAATTCTAAATAGCTATAGTTTCCCAATTCTCTTTCCCTCAACGATAAAAAATGAATATTTTATATTTCTAAATACTCATCAAAAACTAATATTATTAAAACAACAAAAGGACTTTTCTAAAAAATATGAAAATTTATCGAATCTTATTGAAAAAAAGCTTTCAATGATTTAGAATGAAGCTATAAATGGGAAAAAGGAGTCTTTTTATTATGGACAAAAAAGTACATTATAAAATGCACAAAGTTAAGAAACAATGGGTAACCATCGCAGTGACAGGTTTGTCTCTCGGTGCAGTCTCAGCGGTTTCTTTAGGAACTAACGACGGTGTCGTTCAGGCAGACGAACATACGGATGCTACTGTAGCCATCCCCGATATTACTGTTGATACGGGTACTGTATCTAACGATACAACGGCTGCTCAGGATCCAACTACAGCAGTTGCAGCGACAAACGATGTCGCAACTGACCAAGCAACTCCAACAGCAACTTTCGATTTGACAACTGATACAACAAATACAGTTGCAGCGAATGCTGTTGATACGGTAGCGACTGTCGGTACTGATCGTGCGGCAACTACAAACGATACAACAGCAACCAATGATACAGCTGTTGATACAACAAATAACAATACTACAACTGACACAACAACAGTTACTGATCGCGCAGCGACAACTGAACGTCGTGCGACTGGTGCTCGCCGTGGTCCTACAGGAGGCCGTCGTGCTACCCCAGTTAACGGCAATACAAATAATGCCAACAATACTGTCACAGTAGTAAATAACGACCTTCCAGCAACTAATAATGTCGTAACTGATGGTCCAAGCCACATCAAAACTATTAATGGAAAACAATACTACGTTGAAGATGATGGCACTATTCGTAAGAACTATGTTCTTGAACGTATCGGTGGAAGCCAATACTTTAACGCTGAAACTGGTGAATTGTCTAACCAAAAAGAATACCGTTTCGATAAGAACGGTGGAACAGGTTCATCAGCTGACAGCACAAACACAAACGTTACTGTAAATGGTGATAAAAATGCCTTTTACGGTACAACTGATAAAGATATCGAACTTGTTGATGGTTACTTCACTGCCAACACATGGTACCGTCCAAAAGAAATCTTGAAAGATGGTAAAGAGTGGACTGCCTCAACTGAAAATGACAAACGTCCATTGCTTACAGTTTGGTGGCCAAGCAAGGCTATCCAAGCGAGCTACCTCAACTACATGAAGGAGCAAGGTCTCGGTACCAATCAGACCTATACGTCATTCAGCTCACAAACCCAAATGGACCAAGCAGCACTTGAAGTTCAAAAGCGTATTGAAGAACGTATTGCGCGTGAAGGTAACACTGACTGGTTGCGTACAACTATCAAAAATTTCGTGAAGACCCAACCAGGTTGGAATTCAACTTCTGAAAACCTTGATAATAATGACCACTTGCAAGGTGGTGCCCTTCTCTATAACAACGATAGTCGTACAAGCCATGCTAACTCAGATTATCGTCTTTTGAACCGCACACCAACTAGTCAAACAGGTAAACACAATCCTAAGTATACTAAGGATACAAGTAACGGTGGTTTCGAGTTCTTGTTGGCAAATGATATTGACAACTCAAATCCAGCGGTTCAGGCTGAGCAGTTGAACTGGCTCCACTACATCATGAACATCGGTACTATTACTGGTGGTTCTGAAGATGAAAACTTCGATGGTGTTCGTGTCGATGCCGTGGATAATGTCAATGCTGACCTTCTCCAAATTGCTTCAGATTATTTCAAAGCTAAATATGGTGCTGATCAAAGTCAAGATCAAGCCATTAAACACTTGTCTATCTTGGAAGCATGGTCTCACAACGATGCCTATTACAATGAAGACACTAAAGGTGCCCAATTGCCAATGGATGACCCTATGCACTTAGCATTGGTATATTCACTCTTGCGTCCAATTGGTAACCGCTCAGGGGTTGAACCACTCATTTCAAATAGTTTGAATGACCGTTCTGAAAGTGGTAAAAACTCTAAACGCATGGCTAACTACGCCTTTGTTCGTGCTCACGATTCAGAGGTACAATCAATCATTGGTCAAATCATCAAAAATGAAATCAACCCTCAATCAACAGGGAATACCTTCACGCTTGATGAAATGAAGAAAGCCTTTGAAATCTACAACAAAGACATGCGTAGTGCTAACAAGCAATACACACAATATAACATCCCATCAGCATATGCCTTGATGCTTACGCATAAGGACACTGTGCCACGTGTTTACTATGGAGACATGTACACAGATGATGGTCAATATATGGCTCAAAAATCACCATATTATGATGCTATCGAAACCCTCTTGAAAGGCCGTATCCGCTATGCAGCCGGTGGTCAAGATATGAAGGTTAACTACATCGGTTATGGTAATACTAATGGTTGGGATGCTGCAGGTGTCTTGACATCTGTACGTTATGGTACAGGGGCTAACAGTGCTTCTGATACTGGTACGGCAGAGACACGTAACCAAGGTATGGCAGTTATCGTTTCAAACCAACCTGCCCTTCGTTTGACAAGCAACTTGACAATTAACATGGGTGCGGCTCACCGTAACCAAGCTTATCGTCCATTGCTTTTGACAACAAACGATGGTGTGGCTACTTACTTGAATGACAGCGATGCTAACGGTATTGTTAAATACACTGATGGCAACGGTAATTTGACATTTAGTGCAAATGAAATTCGTGGTATCCGTAACCCTCAAGTTGATGGTTACCTTGCCGTTTGGGTACCAGTAGGTGCTTCTGAAAATCAAGACGTGCGTGTAGCACCAAGTAAAGAAAAGAACAGCAGTGGTTTGGTTTACGAATCAAATGCTGCCCTTGATTCACAAGTTATCTACGAAGGTTTCTCTAACTTCCAAGACTTCGTTCAAAATCCATCACAATACACTAATAAGAAGATTGCTGAAAATGCAAACCTCTTCAAATCATGGGGTATCACATCATTCGAATTTGCACCACAGTACGTTTCAAGTGATGACGGTAGCTTCCTTGACTCAGTAATCCAAAATGGTTATGCCTTTACAGACCGTTATGATATTGGTATGAGTAAGGACAATAAGTACGGTTCATTGGCTGACTTGAAAGCAGCTCTTAAATCACTCCACGCTGTAGGTATCTCAGCGATTGCTGACTGGGTTCCAGACCAAATCTACAACCTTCCAGGTGACGAAGTGGTTACTGCAACTCGTGTTAATAACTATGGTGAAACTAAAGATGGTGCAATCATCGATCATAGCCTCTACGCTGCTAAAACACGTACCTTTGGTAATGACTACCAAGGTAAATATGGTGGTGCCTTCCTTGATGAATTGAAACGTCTCTACCCACAAATCTTTGACCGTGTTCAAATCTCTACTGGTAAACGTATGACTACTGACGAGAAGATTACACAGTGGTCTGCTAAATACATGAATGGTACTAACATTCTTGACCGTGGCTCAGAGTACGTACTTAAGAATGGCCTCAACGGTTACTACGGTACAAATGGCGGTAAGGTTAGCCTTCCAAAAGTAGTAGGAAGCAACCAATCAACAAATGGAGATAATCAAAATGGTGACGGCAGTGGTAAGTTTGAAAAACGTCTCTTCTCTGTAAGATACCGTTATAACAATGGCCAATATGCTAAGAATGCCTTCATCAAAGATAACGACGGAAATGTTTACTACTTTGATAACTCAGGTCGCATGGCAGTCGGAGAAAAGACTATCGATGGTAAACAATACTTCTTCCTCGCTAATGGTGTGCAATTGCGTGATGGTTATCGTCAAAACCGTAGAGGTCAAGTATTCTACTACGACCAAAACGGTGTCTTGAATGCAAATGGTAAACAAGATCCAAAACCAGATAACAATAATAATGCATCAGGCCGTAACCAATTCGTACAAATTGGTAATAACGTTTGGGCATACTATGATGGTAATGGTAAACGTGTGACAGGTCACCAAAACATCAATGGTCAAGAACTCTTCTTCGACAACAATGGTGTCCAAGTTAAAGGGCGCACTGTTAACGAGAATGGTGCTATCCGTTACTATGATGCTAACTCAGGTGAGATGGCTCGTAACCGATTCGCAGAAATCGAACCAGGTGTTTGGGCTTACTTCAATAATGATGGTACGGCTGTAAAAGGTTCACAAAACATCAATGGTCAAGACCTCTACTTTGATCAAAATGGCCGTCAGGTCAAAGGTGCTTTGGCAAACGTAGATGGCAACCTTCGTTACTATGATGTAAACTCAGGTGAGCTTTACCGTAATCGATTCCACGAAATTGATGGTAGCTGGTATTACTTCGATGGTAATGGTAATGCTGTCAAAGGCATGGTTAATATCAATGGTCAAAACCTCCTCTTTGATAACAATGGTAAACAAATCAAAGGTCATTTGGTTCGCGTGAACGGTGTTGTTCGTTACTTTGATCCAAATTCAGGTGAAATGGCTGTCAACCGTTGGGTTGAAGTGAGTCCAGGATGGTGGGTTTACTTTGACGGTGAAGGCCGAGGTCAAATTTAATCGTTTCTAAACTGTATGAACCGAGACAGTAGTCTCGGTTTTTATGGCATGTTTGGATTTCGTTAAGGATTTGGTGATGACTGAAACTAGTGATTTTAAAACTATTTTGAGTTAGTCATAATAGTCTGACAGTGGTCGTTACATCTGCAATCCCTTGAATAAGTCATCATGCAAAAAAAGTTATTAATTATTTACAACTTAATACGTGAAAGTTGAGAAACTAGGGAGTCTCATTAAATGGTTCCAATCTATTGATGAAGCATCAAAGTCATTCTATACTAAAAGCAATGCTAGTTAACTCTTAGCATTTCATAGTTGAGGGCCAGGCACAGACTTTTTCTGTGCCATTCTCTTAGGTTCTTTCCTTATAATCTAAGGTAAGGTTCTAGCCTTTCAAAGATGAGAAGTAGTTGTGATAGTTTATAGTGTATTTCTTAAGAGAGTGTCTTTAGGTAGAAAAAACTCCATTAAAGATTCGTCATTTATCATATCGGTGTAATCTCATTTTGATGTCACTTTCATAAAACATTTGATAGATATTACACATTAAAACGCTATTTTTTCACTTGGGGGTTAAAATGATTAAAGTTCTTACACCTTACTTGTAAAAATTCGATTCTCGTATTATAGTATATATAAGAGATATCAAAAAATTTAATTTTTTGATAAAAGCTTGTTAGCTTCTCTGAGGGAAAATGAAATCTTAATAGAAAAGATTTCCATGAGAACTTGGCAAGTATAGGATTTTATTTCTCATAAAAAGAAGAAAGGGGGAGTATTTTTGAGAGCCTATAGGGAAGATGCGACTGAAGCAGCAGCAAGAACTGCCGAAGAGCATGTCGCACACGGATCAGGGAACACTGATTTAGTTGATACTATAGATCTTTCTAAATTATTGACTAGCCCAAAACGTCACTCTGACCACCGTGCCCCCTCTCCATTAGATTTTGCTAGAGCTGACGAAGCTCTCTTTGATAGTCATGCCCAATCGGAAACCGTGAGGATTCCATCTAAGCAAGAGATTATTTTTCAAGGAGCGGATTCGCAAACTCCAGATTCTGAAGTCATGGAAAACCATGTCTTTACGGGAACTAGAGATAGGAAGACTGGTTTAATCGAATGGGACAAGGACAGTTATACCTATCCTAAGATACCGGTACCAGTTGTCCAGGGCTATTTCGCTGACCAAAAGGAAGCGGGTTTTAACGTTGTCACACCCTATGTGCCAACGGTAACGGAACATGTGACCTATAGGAAATTGGGACGCATTATCCCTGTGACAGAAGATGGGGAATATATTCCAGGTGCTTTGACTAAGCAGTATAACAATAACAAAAAAGATCCACGAAAGGCGGGTGAGACAGCAACACCAGCTGTTCAAGATTATATGACAGATATTAAAAGTGTAGTACCGAACAAACCAGGAGGGGATACTCCGGTTGTGTATCGTAAAATTTTCAAGAAAGCCAGCATCACTTATATTGATGAAACTACCGGAGCTTACTTGGTTAGTGACCAGTTGACCGGTGAATTGGGTGAAGCGATTGAATACGGAACAGCAACACGTATCAAGACTTTCAAGGACATGGGATATGACTTGATTCAGGACGAATTCCCTAAAGATGCCATTTTTGATGATAAGGATATTGATGATCAAGAGTGGTTTGTTCTCTTGCAACACGATGTTGCCAAGGTAGGGCCTGACAATGAACAAGTCCCAGATGCTCCAATCAATCCTAATAATCCAGATGGACCTAAGTGGCCATCTAAGTATGCTTACGAGAAAGAAGTAAGCTTTACAGTCTTTTACAAGAGTACAGATGGCAATGCGGATTTGCCGGATGCCGATGTGCAAAAGGCTTATTGGGTCCGTACCCTTACTTTTGACAAGGTCACAGGTGACCTTGTTGATGAGACAGAATGGTCACCAAACAAGACCAAGTATTATGACATCTATGCACCAGTTGTTTTAGGCTATTTTGCAGATAGAGTAGAGGTTAAAGGTAGAGAGGTTACTGAAGATAACATCGAAGAAACCATTATCTACGTTCCACTTGGTAAGATCATTCCTATTGATGCGAATGGACGCTTGATTCCAAACGTTCCAACGCCAACCTTCAACAACGATGCTAATAACCCAACTAAGGTTAGTGAGACACTTGTTCCTCACATTCCGGGTTACCGTCCAATGCAACAAAGTGTCATGCCTGAGAGCTTGACAGACGATATTCTTGTTGAGTACACTCCAATCCTTGAAGATGTAACGCAACCAACCTTGCAAACTGTCTTCTTCAAAGGAGCTGGCGAAGCAACACCGTCTGTTAATATTCAGTCTGACTTTACCTTCACTGGTAAATACAACCAAGCAGAAGACACTTACACTTGGGATCAAGACAGCCATACCTATGCTAAGGTTAATGTCCCAGTTATCGAAGGTTACTATGCGGACAAGGCTGTGGCTGGTATGCAGGTTGTTACACCTGATAAACCAGAAGCCACAGACAGTGTTGTCTATAAAGAACTCGGTAAGATTATCCCTGTTGATACCTTTGGTAATCCAATAGCGGATGCAGAGCCAGTTCATTATGCTAATGATCCTCAAGATGCTACGCAAGTTATTGAAACACCAGCACCACAAGTTGCTGGCTACCAAGCTGAAAGTGAATTGGTATTGCCAATTGACCTCAGCCTGGACCAAACTTTGGTTTACGAACCAATCTTGGATGATATCACACAAGATACGAAACAAATGGTTACCTTCCAAGGTGCAGGCTACAAAGATCCAGTTATCAACATTCAAGATAGCTTCAGCTTCCACGGTAAGTTTAACCAAGTGGAACAAACAAGCACTTGGGATCAAGAAAGCTTCACTTATGATGTTGTAGAAGTTCCAGTTGTTGAAGGATTCTATGCGGATAAACGTCAAGCTGGTGGTCTTGAAGTTCGCCCAGACCTTCCAGAAGTGGAAGATACAGTTACTTACACAGAACTTGGTAAGATTATTCCAGTAGATGAGTATGGTACACCTATTGAAAATGCACCTACTCCAAGCTACAACAACGATCCAGAAGATCCAACCATGGCTATGGAAACAGTCGTTCCAGATGTTCTTGGTTACATTTCTGAAAAGGCCTTTATTACTCCAGAACACCCAGGTCAAGATACCAACGTGGTTTATGCTAAGGATGAGCAAAAAGCTATTATCCTTTACATGAATGAGCTTGATAAGTCAGAATTGACTCGTGATGTTGTTGTCGGAAGCTCAGGTGAGAAGATTGACTACTCTACTGATGAACAAATCGCAAACTTGCTCAAACAAGGTTATGAACTTGTTAACGATGGTTATGCAGAAGCCTTTGACCACACTTACAATGGTGATTCTGACTTTGATCAAGTCTTCGAAGTAGTTCTTCGTGAACGTTTGGTTCTTATCGACCCAGATATGCCAGCACCAGTTGCAGGTGAAGTCGTAGATCCAAATGATGTGAATAGCCCAGTTTGGCCAAATAGCGTAGAAATGCTTGAAAACCGTGCCGATGTGACACGTACCATCCAGTATGTCTTCGAAGAAGGTGGCTTGGCTAGCGACGACTACGTTGAAGTTCTTGATTTCAAACGTTTGGCTAATGTTAACCTTGTGACAGGCGCTATCAATTATGAAGCATGGTCAAGTACTCAAGCTGGCTTCTCAGCTGTGCCTTCACCTGAGGTTGTCGGATTTACACCAGACCGTATAGAAGTCGCTGAAATGACAGAGGTTTCTGTGGAAACACCTGAAATCATGGAAGTGGTTACTTACCTCAAGGATGCTCAGAAAGCTACAGTCACTTATGTTGACGGTACAACTCGTAAGAAACTTGAAGTGGTCGACTTGCTTGGTAAATCAGGTGAAGTGATTGAATACTCAACAATCGAACGTATCAAGTACTATAGCGACCGTGGTTATACCCTTCTTGCTGATGGCTTCACAAACGGTGTGATCTTTGATGGCGATTCACATGTTGACCAAAACTTCATGGTTACCCTTCGTCATGGTACCGTTCAAGTAGGTCCAGATAACATTCAAGAAGCTGGTACACCAATCAACCCAGCAAATCCTGATGGTGCTAAATGGCCAGAACGCGAAAGCTACATCAAAGACGTAACCTTCACAGTTCTCTACACATCTAGCGATGGACAAGCAGAACTTCCTGCCAATAACATCCAAACTGCTCAATGGACACGTAGCTTGACTATTGATAAGGTTACAGGTGAAGAGCTTGGTTCAAGCTACTGGACTTCAAATAAAGGTCAGTTTGAAACAGTCATCACTCCTGAAGTAGAAGGCTACAGCGCTGATAAGGACAAGGTTGAAGGCAAGACAGTAGGTCAACGTAACCTTGAGGAAACCGTTATTTATATCCCGCTTACAGGCGATATTAACGGTAAACCTAAGGAAGACAAGGCAGACGATATCCTTGTTGAAGAAATCCAAGACCTAGAAGTTCTCGACCAAGTCGAAGAGCAAGTGGAAGCTCATGACGGACCAGTCACTTATGGACCAGGCGATGACTTTGAAGCACCTGTTTCAAGCCAAGCCGAGGGTAAAGGCTCTAAACACAAGATGCCAATTAATCTCTCAAATGAGGAAGAAGCAAGCAAAGGTAAGATTGAAGAAACCATCAATATCGCAGGCTTCACCGTATCGGTAACAGGTCTAGGACTTGGCCGCAACGGACGTAAAAAGAAAAATAAAAAAGATCACAAAGATCAAAAGGACAAATAATATAAAGCCCTGAAAGACTCAGGCATGCCCAGACAGAAAGAAAATCTCAAGTTGCGTTGTGCACTTGGGATTTTTTTGTGGATTATTTCTTATCTAAAATCAGATGTTTAAAGACTATCTCAGAATATTTTTTAATTAAAAATATGTAAAACTATTAACTCTGATTTTTTTCCGAATATATATTGATAAACTACAATTATAGTGAAAGGTACCTTCGCTATAACAAGACGTTCTCCAGATTGGGTTTCAGATTTTAAAACTTCCTCTTTTAATGCATATGCATGGGTGGAACTTGATGGTAAACCTATTGGTGAGAGCATTAGTTTGTCAAAATTTCAAAAGGTTCTATTCGTCAAAGGAAAGCAAAATGATTAATATTACTAATTTAAATAAAACATATGATGACAAAGTTGTATTATCAAATATAACTTTTCATGCTAATAAAGGTGAGATTACTGGTTTGATAGGACCTAATGGTTCTGGAAAATCAACCCTAATAAAAATACTATTAGGATTGGAGTCAGCTGATAGTGGAAAGGCAACTATTTTGGGAACAACATATAGTGAGTTAGGAGCTGAGCCAATCTCTATAGTAGGAACTTTTTTAGATAGTTATCAACCTTATCCAAGTAGAACTGGTTATGAGCAATTAAGATGGATTGCACTTTCTTGTGGACTCAGTAAGCAACGTTGTATTGAATGTTTAGAAATTGTTGGATTAAAAGATGTTGGTAAGAAAAAAATCAAAGATTATTCTTTAGGAATGAAGCAGAGATTAGGTTTAGCAACAGCAATACTTGCAGACCCAGATATTTTGATTTTAGACGAACCTATTAATGGTTTAGACCCAGAGGGAATCCGTTGGTTAAGAGAGTTTCTCAAAGACTTTGTGAAACAAGAAAAAACAGTATTATTAACTAGCCATTATATGAGCGAACTTGAATTAACCGTAGATAGAGTTGTAGGTATTTCAAATGGTCACGTTGTTCTAAATGATAAACGTGAGCAAGTATTGAAGCAATATGATAGTTTTGAAAACGCCTATTTTAGCTCTATACACGAAAGGAGTAGTGTAAAATGTTAAGTCAAGTTATAAAGGGGTATTTATATAAATATAGCCATCTAACTTTATTTAAAATGGGATTATTTATCTTAGTTGTAGTTAGTTTGTTTTTTACTTATCAAAATATTCAAGTCATTAATGCACTACACACCGGTGCTGCAAACTCAGTAAATATTGATCCAAATGTAATTGAAACTCCCTATAGAACGGTGAGAGATGCTATATTATCATCTCCGTATCAAGCAACAGTATTATTTTTGCCTATATTGTCAGCATTAATTCTAGCAACTGATTATCAATTTGGTGAGGATGAGTTTTCATCACTAATTTGTGCTAACTGGAAAATAAGATTGTTTTCACAGATATTTAGTATAATTGCTATTTCAATAACGACGACTTTTACGTTGTTTTTATTAAATGCATTACTTCTAAAATTCATGTTAGTTAGTAAGTTACAAAGTATTCTGTCTATAGGCTTAATGCTTGATGTTTTTATTAGAATAGTAGCTTTTACAATTACACTAAATTTACTCTCTCTATTACTTGTAAAAATAACAAAAAGATCAATTCCTTCTTTGATTGTGATAGTTCTGTTGTTAGTTTTCTCTTTATCAGGCATACTTAGGGCAATTTCTCCTATTTTAGGTAATTTATTACCTTTAATTGGAGCTAAGTCTTTTGCTTTTAGTAGGATCGAAGCCGGTCAGACAACTCAAGTATATGGAGCGATTCTTTTACTATTTGAAACTTTCCTTACGACGATTTGTTTATTTTATTTAGAAAAAATAAAATGGGGGAAGAAGAATGAAAAGCCAATTGCATAGCTTGTTTTATAAAAAATATAGTTTATTACCTGTACAGGTTTATTTATTATTTCAGTTAGTATTTGTTATTATAATAAGTTTATTAAGATACCTAAAATTCGAAGTTAATGGTGATTCTATCACTTTTAGCAGTTCTGTCTTATTAACTATAATATCGTTCTCTTTTTTAGGGAATGGAGTTTTAAATGCAAGTGTAGAATTGAAAACACAAAGTTATAAGCAAGTTTACCTGAACAACGGAAGTAGGGTGAAAGCTACATTATATATATTATTAATAGACCTACTAGAATGTCTAACACAGTCATTATTAGCAGGTTTAATAGTAATGATATTTAGTCAGGGTACTCATAGTGAAGTAAATTTTTATTACTACTTGTTTGGTTCAGTTATATACTTTTTAGCGGGTTACTCTTTTTCCTTTTTATGTGGTAATTCAATGATCGCACTTGCAATTTTGCTATTATTTCCTATACTGGTGTTGCCTTTTATAGATAGGGTTATACCAATAGCTTCAAGTGTAATAATATATGATTTAGTTTTTCAGCTAATACATACAAACTATTCTATAATGCGTTTTATTGTATTCATAATTTGGCTTGTTGGATTATTCTTTACGAGTTATTGCCTTATTAGGAAGGAATTTTTAAAGTAAGTCAAATAAAGATTGTTTTATTAGATGAGACAACATCAAATTTAGATAGATTGATTGAAAAAGAGATACAAGACTTTGGAACACATATTCTGTTACTTAAAAATAAGCACTATTGAGATTTGCTAGAAGCTCAATTTATTGAACTATAAATTATATGCTAATTTTGAAATGTATTTTCGATTTTTAATTATGTTACAATATATTCAAAACGTACGAGGAAAAAAATGGTAAAGTCTAAAATTCTAGTTATTGACGATGATTTAAAAATTTTAAGATTGATTAAGAATATTCTGGAGAAAAACTCCTATGTAGTTGAAACTAGAAATTCTGTTGAAGATATTAACCTCTGTGACTTCATAGGATTTGATTTGATTTTACTGGATATAATGATGCCAGTGAGTGGTATTGATATTTGTAGTAGTATCAGAAGTCAGATTCAAACACCTATAATTTTTATTACTGCTAAAAACCTTGAAGAAGATATTGTTGAAGCTATTGGAATAGGAGCAGATGATTTTATTACCAAACCATTCGGTATGAAGGAGTTGGTTGCAAGAGTCAAAATGCATATTCGACGAGATAGAAGGCTACTTTCTGTCGGAGATACTGAGACTAGTGGTTTACTTCAATTTGATAGGGTAGGAAAGGAATTAATAGTAGACGGTAATAGTATTTCTCTTTCGAGAAGGGAATTTAATTTATTATATTTGTTGTTTACCTATCAAACTAAAATCTTTAGTGTAGAGGAGCTTTATGAATATTTGTACCCTCAAAGTTCAGAAGTTCAGTACCGAAGTATCACAGAGTATATCTATCAGATTCGACAAAAATTAAAACCTTATGGTATTGATCCAATTAAAACTCTTTGGGGTGGGGGATATAAATGGCAAAATCAATAACATTAAAGCAGTTGATAAGAGCAACTTATTTGAAAATTATTTTTCAATTTCTGATATGCATTTGTTTTTTTTATATCATTCCTGCCCTATTTACAGCAGTTGAAGGAATTAATGCTAACAATGTGAATAGCTTTACTATGTTTTTTAGTGTTAGTTCGTGGATTTATCTTTGTGTCATTTTAGTTGTTATAATTGTAAGAAATGTACAAAAACTTCTATATGAAATTAAGATAGAGATGAAGACAGTATATGAACAAAGCTTATATTCAGACAATAACAAATACTCTAAGCCACTAAGGTTATTTGAATTTATTGAGACAAAAGAACATATTATGAAGATGCAGGATAAAATTCAGAAGATGCTTGAAAAAGAGAAGAAACAAAAGCAAGAGCTAATGTTCAGAGTGTCTTCCGCAGCACATGATTTAAAGACACCTCTAACAATAATTTCAGGTAATGCTGAGTATCTTCAGACATTTGATTTGTCTCCTGAGTTAACTCAATGCTTATTAGATATCGAATCTTCAAGTCAACAGCTAGATAATTATTTTAATCAATTTATTCAATATTCAAAAACATTTTATAAAGATAATATCAATAAAGAGCATATTACTTCGGAGCAGCTTGCGTCATGTTTGATTAGAGAATTAACTCCTCTGACAACTGGGACCTGTGTCTTAAAAGTATTGAATGAAACCCCATCTGATACTACTATTCATATTGACTTAGTATTATTCTTAAGAGCACTTACTAATCTTGTGAATAATGCAATGTCCTATAGTCAATCAATGATGCCAAGGATAGTTATAAAATTATCATCTGAGCAAAATAAGATTGTTTTATCGGTTTGGAATGATGGCTCAAGGTTCTCGGCTAATATGATTGATAATGTAGGATCGCTCTTTTACCAAGATAATCAATCAGGAAACGACTCTCAGAATCACCATTTTGGAATAGGGTTATCTTTTGTAAAAAGAGTCGTAGAACTTCATGATTGGGAACTGAAACTTTCTAATGAAAATAATGGAGCTATGGTTACAATTTATATTTAGTAATGGTTTTTTAGTTGAGATTATTAGCTAGTTTATATCCATTCGCTTGTGGTTACATCACTTCTATACTACAATATAGGAGAATAAGCAAAAAAGGAGTATGCCATGCCAACTGAATATGAAAAGATGATTGCAGGTGACTTTTATAAACCTAGCGATCCTAAGTTACGTGCCCTAGCAGCCAGCTCAAGAGAAAAACAATGGGCCTTCAATGCTGAGCCTGACCGTCTCAAAAGGGCAGAGATTGTCAAATCTTGGTTTGGTTCGACTGGTGAAAATGTTGCCATGAATCCTCAGTTCGTTACGGATTACGGTGTTAATATCCATATCGGTGAAAATTTTTACTCTAACTGGAATTTGACCATGCTGGATATCTGTCCTATCACGATTGGTGACAATGCCATGATTGGCCCTAATTGTCAGTTTTTGACGCCCTTGCATCCGCTTGATCCAACCGAGCGTAATTCAGGCATTGAATATGGTGCTCCAATTACGATCGGTGATAATTTCTGGGCCGGTGGAGGCGTGACTATCCTCCCAGGAGTGACCTTAGGGGATAATGTAGTTGCTGGAGCAGGAGCCGTTGTGACCAAGTCCTTCGGTGACAATGTTGTTCTAGGCGGGAATCCGGCGCGTGTGATTAAGGAAATTCCTGTAAAGAAAGACTAAATATAGCAACTCAAGGATTCTAGGTCCTTGAGTTTTCTATTTTTTGAAAGAATCTATTGACTTGAGGTAATAATTCTTCTATACTGCTAGTTAGCTAACAATATAGTTAAGGAGTCATTTTTTTGTACCATTTTGGACGCTTGTTAAAACAAGCCAATAATAATATGATGCGTCATTTTGACCAGTTTGCTAGGCAGTATGACTTGACTGGAAATCAAATGGCTGTCATTGATTTTATAACCAATCATGCGGATCAAGAAGTCTTTCAACGGGACATTGAGCGCGAATTTGAAATTCAGCGTTCGACAACGACAGTGCTCTTACAGCGAATGGAGAAGAAAGGCCTGATTGAACGCCACACATCTTCAAAAGATGCAAGGCAAAAGGCGGTTGTTCTCACGGATAAAGCTCTCAGTATCGCTTCTGCCTGTCAATCTTATCTTCGAAAAGAGGAAGAAGAGTTTGCCCAGCAATTTTCAGCTAAAGAGAGAGAAGTCTTTCTCAAGATTTTACAACACTACCGTAATATTTAAGTTTATTTAGGAGGAACAAATACTTATGTCAGACGAAAAAATCTCCACCAAGGTCCTGTGTGCCATCTTTGCGACAGGAATCCTTTCATTTTGTGGAGTAGCTGGTGAAACAGCTATGAACATCACCTTTCCTGTATTGATGAAGGCATTCTCAGTCAATACGTCAACCGTACAGTGGGTTACAACCATTTATCTCCTAGTGGTCGCTTGAGTGGTTCCCTTATCTGCCTATCTCAAGCGCTCGTTTAAGATGAAAACCATCTTTCTGGTCGCAAACCTTTTGTCTATTTTAGGTGTCCTCATCGACTTTATAGCGCCTAGTTTCGGCTTTGTTGTTTTGGGACGATTGGTTCAAGGGATGGGTGTTGGTTTTGCTCTACCTCTCATGTTTAACATCATTTTGGAGCAGGTACCAAGTCGTAAGATTGGTCTCATGATGGGAGTTGGGACACTGATTACAGCCGTTGCTCCAGCCATTGGACCAACTGTTGGTGGTCTCTTGACAGCACACTTTGGTTGGCGTTCTATCTTCCTCGTCCAGTTTCCTATTCTCTTGGCTTCACTGATTGCAGGGATTCGTTCAATTGAGCAAAAGAGTGAGGTGCAACGTGAATCTTTAGATATCCTCAGTCTACTGGCTACCATCTTTCTTTTCTTGGGCTTGATTTTAGGCCTTCATGGGGTTGCTGATCATGCCTTCTTCAGTTTCTCAGTACTTGGTTGGCTTTTGATTGGTATCTTAGGACTTGTCCTTTTGATTTGGCGTTCAACAACATTGGACAACCCTATTATCAACCTCTCTATTTTAAAAAATCATAAACTGACAGGTCATATCATCGCTTTCTTCTCCTTCCAATTGGGATCCCTTGCGATGAGTTTCCTCTTGCCAAACTATGTGCAATTGGTTAACCACTCGAATACAACTTCTGCAGCCTTAATGTTGCTTCCAGGTGCTATTATCGGTGCAGGATTCGCTCCGTTCTCAGGTATCATTTTAGATAAGATGGGAGCACGTAAACCGATTCTGATTGGAGCAATCCTAATCGTAATCGCTCAGTTATTATTTAGCTTGTTTGGTCTCTCTCTTTCCAATACGTTGATCCTCGTCTTTTACATGATTTTCATGACGGGGCTTGGCGTTTCCTTTGGTAATGTCATGACCAATGGACAGAAACAACTGTCGCTAGATCAACGTGCTGATGCCAATGCCATCTTTAACACGCTCCAACAATTTGCAGGAGCAGTGGGAACAACGTTAGCATCTCTAATTGTTGCCATGAGTCAAGCTAATCACAAGATTGGCTTTGCGCAAGCAACAGCTCAAGGTAGTCGAAATGGCTTTATGGTCTTATTTGCTCTAGCCATTTTCCAACTCCTTGTCTTAGTTAGCGTTGTCAAAAAGAACGATTAATAACATGTTTAAAGCAAAGGAAACATGCTTTCCCTTGCTTTTTCTTTCCTTAAATGAAATACTAATCTTACTGCAAATTTTAGTGTTACTTTAAGGTTTATGACTTATAATAACCTTAAAAAATAAACCAGTCTTCGATGAAGATACTAGAAGGAAGGGAAGGCCCATGTCTTTACTTAAGAAAATTCATCCTGAGCAGCCGCTCAAGGAACTGAGATGGTTTGATATCGCTATTGTTACGCTGATTATGTTTGGTCAGTTTATTGTTCGTTCGACACAAATGTATTTGGCCAGTTTGTCTCCAAACCTTTCCACGGCAGTTAGTGAGACAGCAACGAATACAGCTAGTGAAGGAGCAGCTTACTCTAGCAATTTCACCTTGCAGATTATCCTCCTAGCCTTAGCGATTATTTATCTCTGGATACGCCATTTTGAGTTTAAACAACTGCCAATCCGTCTAAAGTGGTCTGTTCTCTTTTGGGTACCCTTTATTTTCGCTATCATGGGCTTATTTGCTGATATGGTAAGTACTTTGTCAGGACAATATAATTATTTTAGTCCTCAGGTTCTAGCCTTTATTAGCCCTATGGCTGTGATTGATAAGTTTATGGCTTTGTCACCTATGGCGATTGCTTATGGGTTGCTCAATGGTTTCTACGAGGAATTTTTCTTCCTAGGACTCTTGACCTCGGTTAAGGACAAGTATAAGTGGTTGGTCTTGCTCTTCTCAACCATTGTCCGTGTGTCCTTCCATACCTATCAGGGCATGCTATGGGCTCTGGTTATCGGTGTGGCCTTTGGTCTCCTCTATTATTTCCTTTATAAATACAAGGTTAAAAACTTGCTTCCATTTTTCCTCGTTCATGCCTTAGCAGATATGTTTGGCTCGAGCTTAATATATCTCTTGGTAAACTGGAATTATTAGTCAAACAACTCCCTTCGTTTAAGTACGAGGGGAGTTTTTGTAATCAATTAATCCAAGAAAAATTCTAAACGACTAGCTGATTGTAATGATTATTGATTAGGGAATGATTTGATTTTTATTAAAAATATGAGATAATAGATTCGGACTAATTTTAAAACAGCAATTTTAGAGGGAGACAATGATGTCAAAACGACTATTTTCGGATGAGCCGAATGCCCCCAAACCCCTTAAGGAGCTATTCTGGGAAAATGCAGAAAAAGCTCGTATGGGGGAATTTTGGAAAGACAAAAAGAGTTACAGAGAGCTCTCAGAAGCCACGGGGATTCCGTCAGGAAGCCTTCGGATGCTCTTTATGAACAAGCCTAAGGGAAATATTCCAAAGATTGTGACCATTACTAACGGTCTGGCCAAGGTGACTGGGAAAAACATTACACTTGGGAAGCTCTTAGCTCGAGACAATCAGCATGAGGTTTTTGAGTTTCCAAGAGATCCTGATCAGGTTACCCAAAACTTGTGGCACAACATTCGCAAGAAGCTGGAAATCACGGAAGATATGGATGAGGGGGAAGTCAGAGAACGCATGACAGTCTTTGTAGTCTCATCTGGTATGGCTCAAACCAACTATAACCTGATCAATCAAAGAGGAACGGTTTCGCTTGATACTTTAGAAAAATTTTCAAAAAGACTTAGAGTTGAGCCTTATGAATTGTTGGCTACCATCAGACGAAGGGAGATTATTGATAGGGATGACTTCCCTATTCCTAAGGAAAATGTTAGCGACTACCACATCGATATTGGTAAGCTTAATACTTTCATTAAGCTACAACCCTACTCGCCCAACGGTCAAGAGGTAGCCTCTGCAGACTTAAGCCCACAGAATCTTTATCATTATTATTCAAAAGGAACTATCGGAGATATGCCCATAAAAACGGCCTATAAGTTTAAAAGACTTGTAGATATTTATGAAGCAGAATATGGTCCCCTTGAACCTTCAAGTCGAGTTTTAGATGTCAAGGAACTAGAAAGATTCCTTTATAGCGGTATGATTACTGGTTATGCCATTGCTAAGACAGGGTTGATGAATGCGACCAATGGAAATCTCTATATTAAGGGCAAACGTCCTATCGAATCCATGCAACTGGATCGTGCCTTCGGTCTCTATAAACACCTAAAAAGACTGAAAAAGGACCAATAAATTCTTTACCTAACAAAAAGCCAAAATCAGAATGCTGATTTTGGCTTTTTGTTTGTTTTTTTATCTGTAAGACTAGTAAGAATAATTTTAGTCAATTTTCGGACTTATTTTACAATTGTTTCGCACGTCCATTTTCATCAAAGTGATAAGTCACACCATTGATGGTACGTGTTTGGTTGGTGACGAGCTCACCAGAGTTTTCATCGTAATAACGAGTCCCCTTATAGTCTGTAACGAAATTGCCTTTAATTTGCTTACCTTGATAATCAAAGTAGAGGTGTTGACCATTGATGACTTGATCAAAGATAAGAGCCTTTCCATCGTTACCGAAGTAGTACCAATTGCCCTTCCAATTGAAGAATTGATTGGTTACAGCAGCCCCAGTCTCAGCGTCGAAGTAGTAGACAGGATTGTCATAGGGTGAACGGTTATAGTTGAAGAAATTATAAGGTTTCACCAGCTCTCCTTTAACTTGTTCGCCCATTCGGTATTTTGTTGCGACGGGATTACTGAAATAGTAGAGATTACCATCTATTTTGGCAAGTCCTAATACTTTATTTCCTTCATCATCTAGGTAGTACCAGTTACGTCCAGATTTAACAAAACCTCTTTGTCGTACAGCAGCCCCAGTCTCACTATCATAGTATGGTTCGTAACCGTAAGGTCCGAATTCTCCTCTTAAAACTTCCCCATATCCTGTAATAAAATAATCCTTACCGTCAATTTTTTTATAACCAGAACTTATCTTATTATCATCGTCAAGATAGTATAATTTACCACCAGCCTTTATAAATTGCTTACGAGGGGCTTCGTGACGAGCACCAGAGTCTTTATCGTAGTAGTAGCCTTCTGCGATTGCGTCTTTAGCTTGTACTCCATAAGAGTCAAAGTAAACGTGCACCCCATCAATGGTTTGTTCACCTTTAAGGATATTCCCCTCCGCATTAGCGTAGTACCAGTTTCCATTGTGGTTAAAGTATTGACCTTTTACAAGAGCTCCAGAATTTTTATCATAGTACTTAACTGGGCTAGTATAGGAGTTTGCTTTAACCGCATGCCCATTACTATCGGTAAATTCTCCTTTAATTTGATTGCCATAATATGGATCAAAGTGAACCTGTACCCCGTCGATGGTTTGATCGCCTTTAAGGATTTTTCCTTCTCCATTAAGATAGTACCAGTTATCGTTGATGTAAACGTAGCGATTGGTACCAAGGTCTATTTTAGCACCAGAATCTTTGTCGTAGAAGTAGCCGTCATTACCAAAGACACCTTTGGCTTGTTTACCATCATAAGTGTCAAAGTATACAGGAACATTGTTAATGGTTTGAGAACCTTTAAGCCGTTTACCGTCATTGCCTACGTAGTACCAGTCTTTGTCGACTTGGACATAACTATTGATTACGAGAGCACCAGTAGTACTGTTATAATATTTTTTGTTACTTGCGAAATTTCCCTTAACCTGAGCGCCAGTTTTTTCGTCAAAGAAGTATTCAATGTTGTCGATGACGGTCGCTCCTTTAATAGCTTTACTATCTGCTCCAATAAAGTAGTTTTTGTCTTTAACTGTTACGAAACGATTAGTAACTAAATTTCCAGAGTCTTTATCGTGAAATTGATTTTTATAGTCAAAATTTCCTTTAACCTGTTTACCTCCATATTCAAAATAAACGTGAGCTCCATCAATAATGTGTTCACCGGTTAAAATTTTTCCATCGTTACCGACATAGTACCAATTGTCTCTGATTTGAACATAACGATTGGCACCAAGATCAACACGATTACCGTCCTGATCGTAAAAGTAACCATCATCACCAAAATTGTCGAAAACTTGGCATCCCTCGTATTTATCAAAGTAGACTTGTTTACCATCAATTGTTTGAGGACCAGTTAACCGGATTCCTTGGTCGTTAACATAATAACGTTCATTTCGATGTCTGTAGGGGTTGTAGGCGATGATATATTGGTTGGTAGCTAGAGCACCAGAATCTTTATCATAATAGCGTTCATTATTGTCAGTACTATCTTTAACAAAATAGCCTTTAACTTGAACACCTCCTCGGTCGAAGTAAACCTTAACGCCATCGATGGTTTGTGGTCCCTTTAAAATAGCACCATCATTTCCAGCATAGTACCATTCCCCGTTTAATTCGAAATAGCGGTTTGTCCCAAAATCAACTTGTTTTCCGTTTTCGTCGTAATAACGGTCATCAGAAGCAAATCTACCCTTAACTTGTTCACCATACTGATCAAAATAATACCACGCTCCATTAACTTCTTTGGAACCAATTGTCTTATTACCATTTTCATCTAAGTAATAGGTTCTACCATAATTTTCAACGAATTTATTAGTAACAAGAGCACCAGAATCTTTGTCATAATAGTGACCGTCCCAGGTAAATTCTCCTTTAACCTGAACACCACCTTGGTCGAAGTAAACCTTAATGCCATCAACAGTTTGTGGTCCAGTCAGGTCTTTACCGCTAGCATCTTTGTAATGCCAATAGCCGTATTCGTCTCTATAGTATTGACCACCTGTGATATTAGTTTCACTGTTCGAAGTTTCGTTAACTGAAGCTGTCTCACTGGCAGCTCGGTCTGTAGATACAGCTTCGCGTGTTTGGCCAGAGGCTGATTCTGAAGGAGCTTGGCTTTCACTTACAGTTGTTGAAGCTGTTTCACTGGTAGTTTCAGAGCTTGCAACAGAAGTTGTGGCTTGTTCTGAGTCATTTGTAGTGCTTTCAGTGCTAGCAACTTTTTCAGTAGTAGCAGGAGCTTCAACAACCTTAGTTTCTACGAGGTCTGCTGTGGTTTCTACATTGGCAGTGGTAGCAGCAGTCACATCAAGGTTTGATGCGTTGTCAGCTTTAGCTTCTTCAGCGAAGGCAGGCTTTGCGATGAAGGCAAAACCTGCAAGAGCAGTTGCACATGAGAATGCAATCAGACGTTTTTTGGGCTTAGATCCAGTAAAAGTAGAATGTACTTTCATAATTTTTCCTCCATTTCCTAAGTCCTATTATAGTGCTATTTTAGAGACTTTCAAGAAAATATAAGAAATTTAGGCAAAAATAAGAAAACGATTACATTCAAAAGTGACTAACAAGGTAAAATTCACAATTTTAGCAGTCATAAGAGTTTAAAAAAATCCAGGACTTGAGTCCTGGATTTTAGGAGATTATGAAAAAGAAAAGTTCTAGGATGATTATAGTATATAGAGGAAATCCTAAAGTTTTCTTAAAGTAAGGGATACCTTAAACTTTAGTCGCATTACCATTTTCATCAAAATGATAAGTTACACCTTTGATAGTACGTGTTTGGTTGGTGACTAGTTCACCAGAGTTTTCATCGTAGTAGTGACCATCTGGTGCAAAAGCGCCTTTAACTTGTCTACCATGATTTGTATCGAAGTAAAGTTTTTGCCCATTAATTTGAACGGCACCGGTAGCTGCTGTACCATCACCGTAGAAATAGTGCCAAGCTCCTTCCGTAAAGACAAAGCGATTTTTGGCAGCCTTACCAAATTGATCGAAGTAGTAGATTTTACCATCGATGTAATTAATACTATCCTGCCACATGTCACCTAGTTGGGTGTATTTATAGGCACCTCCTTGACGGAAGTAATATAAATCACCATTGATTTCATGAAGTCCAAGGACTTTTTCACCTTTCTCGTCAAGATAGTAAGTTAAGCCTCTGTTATCTTTAACAAACCCAGCTTTGGTTACTTTGCGACCATTATCTTTATCGTAGTAGTACTCAGGCATATATACGCCATCTCGACCAAAATCACCTTTGGCTTGTACCCCTCGATAGTTGAAGAAGACATCTTGTCCATCGATATTTCGAGGTCCCTTGACTGGTTTACCATCTTTACCTACATAAAACCAATTACCCATGTATTCAACATAACGATTGGTTACAAGGTTTCCTGAATTAACATCGTAGAATGCGTATAAATCACCGTAAGAATTACCATAAGCCCCTTTGACCTGTTGACCGTTGTCACGGAAGAACACTTTTTGTCCATTGATAATTTGAGCTCCAGTAAGGTTGTCTCCATTTGCGTTTTTATAATACCAGTTTCCGTTATCATCACTATAATAACCATTTGGGTTAGGAGCATCCGTACCGACACCATTTTCATCAAATCGATAGGTCATACCATTAATTGTTAGAGTGGTGTTAGTGACGCGTGCTCCAGAATTAGGATCATAGTAGCGAAGAATACCATTGTCGAGAACAAGCTCTCCTTTAGCCTGACGACCATTGGCATAGAGGTAAACGATTTGACCATCTATATTGGCTTCACCATTCTGAGGACGAATAGCATTTCCATCTTCACCATAGTAGTACCAGCCATCATTTTCTTGGACATAGCGGTTTTTAACGGCTTGACCAGTAACTGAGTCAAAATAATAGCGACGTGTAATATTAATAGGAGTACCATAACCGTAAGAACGTGGTGAATTTTGACCTTCTTCTAGTAAAATACTGATTCCCTTTTGTAGGACGCCGGTATCAACAGGAGAGGCAGCTTCACGTGCTTTGAAATAGTAGATGTTACCATCAATTTCACGTATTCCTGTAAATTTAGAACCATCGTTCTTGATGTAGAAAGTTTGGCCTTTTTTATTCTGAACTAGACCTTCTTTTCGGACCCTTGCACCAGAGTTAGGGTCGTAATAGAAGGTTTGATCTGGATAACTATAAGATTCTCCACTAAAGTCACCTTTGATTTGAATACCATCATTATTAAAATAAACTTCTTGACCATTGATAGTTTGTTCGCCTGTTAGTGGTCGTCCAGTAGCATCTAAATAATACCAATTACCTTTGTATTCTAGGTAACGATCGGTTTGAAGTTGACCAGAATTATCATCGAAATAACGACGGAGATCACCAGACCAATAGAAATCTGGCCCTTTAATTTGTTTACCATCTTCGCGGAAAGAGACACGTACACCATCAATGGTTTGGTCTCCAGTAAGGTTTTTACCACTGGCATCTTTATAGTACCAGTTGCCTTGGTCATCACTATAGTACTGACCACCAGTGACGTTTGTTTCATTAGGTACTGAAGCAGTTTCACTGGCAGCTCGGTCTGTAGTTACAGCTTCTCGTGTTTGGCCTGTGGCCGATTTTGCAGGTGCTTGGCTTTCGCTTGCAGTTGTTAAAGCCATTTCACTTGCAGTTTCAGAGCTTGTAGCAGAAGTTGTAGCTTGTTCTGAAACATTTGTGGTACTTTCAGTGCTAGCTACATTTTCAGTAGTAGGAGGAGCTTCAACAACCTTTGTTTCTACGAGGTCTGCTGTGGTTTGCACATTTGCAGTGGTAGCAGTAGTCACATCAAGGTTTGATGAGCTTTCAGCTTTAGCTTCCTCAGCGAAGGCAGGTCTTGCGATGAGGGCAAAACCTGCAAGGGCAGTTGCACATGAGAATGCAATCAGACGTTTTTTGGACTTTTGTCCAGTAAAATTAGAATGTACTTTCATACTTTTTCCTCCATTTCCTAAGTTCTATTATAGCGCTATTTTAGAGAGTTTCAAGAAAAAATAAGAAATTTAGATAAAAATAAGAAAACGATTACATAAAAAGAGAGTGAATGGCAAATGTCATAATTTTAGCAGTCACAAGAGTTTAAAAAACAAAAAAATCCAGGGCATAGGCCCTGAATTTAGGAGATTATGAAAAAGAAAAGTTTTAGGATGGTTATAGTATATAAATTAAATCCTAAAGTTTTCTTAAAGTGGTAGAAATATTTTGTCTTTCCTTTTTAATTCACTTTCTCAGTAGCCACACCATTTTCATCGATGATATAAGTCTTGCCGTCTTTTTCGAGAGTGGTATTCGTCCACATAGCCCCACTATCTTTGTCAAAGTAGTAAGTTTTACCATCAATCTCTACTAGACTACCTTTGACTTGCTTACCATTTTTATCAAAGTAGAGTTGAACACCATCAATGGTTTGACGGCCTGTTAGGAGTTTGCCCTCTTTGTCGTAGTAGTACCAGTTCCAGAAATCATCACGAACAAATTGGTTTTTAGCCGTAAATTCAGTCACAACTCCCTCATTATCAATTGTGTAGGTCTTATCATCGACTTTCAAAGTGTCGTTAGTAAGGATAATAGTGGTGTACATACCAGCATATCTTTCTGTTCGATATGATTTTGTTAGACGATAGCGCTTGCCATCGATTTCTTTCCATGTAGGCTTATCAACACTTTTTACCTCAGGTTGGAAGTAGTGCAGTTGACCATCAGAGCCTCGTTGGATGCCCTCGAGGAGGACACCGTTTTTATCAGTTCCATAGATTCCAGAGAAACTAGGCCCGCCCCAAAATGTTTTTTTTGAAAAAAGGGCTCCAAAATAGTTTTTTTCTATTTTACTATCTGTGACTAGATAAAGTTTGCTGTCATAACCTATGATACCATCAACAACTTGACCCTTTGAAGCAAAGATATATTCTTTTCCATCGATAATTTGTTTACCAGTTAAGACTTCGCCGTTAGCATTGGTACGGTAGGTAGAAGTGTTTGCATGGAACATTGAAGGAGTTTCAACAATGCCATATTTGTTCTTGACCAATTGTCCTTGGTAATCAAAAAGATAAATCTTCCCATCAATTGTGACAGTATCATTTTTAGCCAAAAGTCCATCAGGTTTGAAATAATAACGTTTACTGTCAATGGTATGCCATCCAATAAATGCAGCACCATCTTCGCCTAAGTAATTAGTATAAGTTGTATATTGAGGTTCTGTCCTATAGCCATTGAAAATTGAAGTGTGATGCCACTGATTCGTTAATAGAGAACCATCATTCTCATCGAATCGATAGTATTTTCCACCAATCTCTCGTTCTTGTCCTTTGACTTGTTTCCCATCTTTATCAAAATAAAGGATAACACCATCAACATTTTGCCAACCAGTCAATTTTTCACCGTTGGCAGTGTAGTAATACCAATCTTTTTGGTTGTCAGATTGGAAATGACCACCCGTCACGACCTGAGTAGGTAGTTGTGTTTTTTCGGTTAGGATGCCATCAGCATCTGCTAGATAGGTTTTACCGTCTACTTCAATGCTTGTATCAGTTACCTTACGCCCATTATCTTTATCGTAGTAGTAGTCCTTGCCATCAATAGTGACTTTTTCACCTTTTGCTTGGATGCCATTGTCATGGAAGTAGAGGTTGAAGCTGTCGATGGTTTGTGGGCCAGTTAGTTTGTGGCCCTCGTTGTCTAGGTAATACCAGTTACCCTGATCATCGGATGTGAACTTGCCACCTTGGGAGGGTGTTTCCTGTGAAGTAGTTACGTTGTCGCTTGTTTCAGATGAGACTTCAGCACCCCTACCAGCAATAGTTGTTTCACTAGATTGAGCGGTTTCAACCTTTTTATCAGTCTCGATAGTAGGCTGTGTAGCAGTTGTTTCTGTTGGCTGAGTAGCGACATTAGTAGGTGTAGTGTCAGTAGATACTGCTGCATTAGAAGTATTCTCGACAACTGTACTCGTTGGAGCTACTTCGGTTCTTGTTATAAGGCTAGCACTTGTCTCAAGATTGCTGTCAGAGACGACATTTTCAGGACTGTTAACAGCAGTCGTTTCTGGTTTGACTTCATCAGCTCCGACCTGTCCTAGTCCAATTAGTGAAGCTCCGATAGCCAAACTTGAGGCAGCGATTGTGATCCAATGTTTCTTAACTTTATGAAGTTTGAAACGAACTTTGTTTTCCATAATTTTCCCCCTTATATGGTGACTTGGTAAATTCATGCTGTGACATTTAAAACAAGATGAATACCAAAAATTAATTTACGATTATATTTTAATCCTATTTTCTAATAATTTCAATAGAAAACGGATACAAAAACGTCATGATTTTATAAAAAGATTCTTATATTCGTGATAGTTGTAGCCTATAAAAGAGTCTTCCTAATTTATTTATTTTTTCGTCTATAGATATGCTTGAAAGAGTAATTGTCCCCATACAGTTTGAGAAATAGAGTCTTTTTTTCAAAAATCATCCTGTGTAAAATAGAGGGCATAAAAACATGAGAGGTGATTGCAATGACAAATCGTTACGACTTAAATAAAAATTTGGCACAGATGCTTAAGGGGGGCGTCATCATGGACGTTCAAAATCCTGAGCAGGCACGTATTGCTGAAGCGGCAGGAGCAGCTGCAGTCATGGCCTTGGAACGCATTCCGGCCGATATCCGTGCGGTGGGTGGTGTGTCACGTATGAGTGATCCTAAGATGATTAAGGAAATTCAGGACGCTGTTAGTATTCCAGTGATGGCTAAGGTGCGTATTGGTCATTTCGTGGAAGCACAGATTTTGCAGGCGATTGAGATTGATTATATCGACGAGAGTGAGGTTTTGACACCGGCTGATGATCTTATTCATGTGGACAAAACCAAATTTGATGTGCCTTTCGTCTGTGGAGCAAAGGACCTTGGTGAGGCTCTTCGCCGTATTTCAGAAGGGGCATCTATGATTCGTACCAAGGGTGAACCTGGTACTGGTGATATTGTCCAGGCTGTTCACCACTTGCGACTCATGAATCAAGAAATTCGCCGTATTCAAAATCTCAGAGAAGATGAACTCTATATTACTGCTAAAGACTTGCAGGTGCCAATTGATTTGGTCCGTTATGTCCATGAACATGGCAAGTTGCCTGTTGTCAATTTTGCAGCAGGTGGTGTAGCGACGCCAGCAGATGCTGCTCTTATGATGCAGCTGGGTGCTGAAGGTGTCTTTGTTGGTTCAGGGATTTTCAAGTCAGGAGATCCGAAAAAACGTGCGGAAGCTATCGTCAAGGCAGTGACTAACTATAATCGTCCAGATATTTTGGCGCAAGTGTCAGAAGATTTGGGTGAAGCCATGGTTGGTATCAACAAGGATGAAATTGACATCTTAATGGCAGAGCGAGGAAAATAGATGACAAAAATCGGAATACTGGCTTTACAAGGAGCTTTTGCAGAACATGAGCAGGTCTTGAAAGCACTTGGGGTTGAAACGGTTCAAATCAGAAATCGACAGGATTGGGAAGCTCACGCTGATTTAGACGGGCTCATTCTACCAGGGGGAGAGTCGACAGTCATGGGAAAACTTTTGCATGATTTAGACTTGTTTACGCCGATTAAGACGAAAATTGATGCGGGACTACCTGTATTTGGAACCTGTGCAGGTCTGATTTTGTTAGCCAAAACCATAGTAGGGGACCAAACAAAACATTTGGCAAGCATGGACATCAATGTAGCCAGAAATGCCTATGGTCGCCAATTGGGCAGTTTTGTCACAGATGCTGAATTTAAAGGAATAGGGGAAATCCCAATGGTCTTTATTCGTGGGCCAATTATTGAAGCTGTTGGAGCAGAAGTGGAGATTTTAGCTCAAGTCAATGGGGCAATTGTGGCAGCTAGAGAAAAGCAGATGTTAGTGACCTCTTTTCATCCAGAATTAACGGGTGACGAAAGGGTACATGCTTATTTCCTAGATATGATTAATCAGGCAAAAGAAGAAAAGCTTTGATTCAAATTTCATAAATTCATTTACTTCTCCTTCACGCAAAAAAATCCAGAACCTAGGCCCTGGATTTAGGAGATTATGAAAAAGAAAAGTTTTAGGATAGTTATAGTATATAAATCAAAGCCTAAAGTTTTCTTAAAGTAGTAGGTGAGTATTTTTAAGAATTAACTATTGACCGTCTGACCATCCTATGCCAGTGGAACTATCATTGGGTACAACGTAATCATTAAGATTCATACCTGTTTGACTGTTATAGCCATTTCTATCAAAGAAACTGTGGTACTCAGGACCATCTTCAGGATTTCCGGATTTTTTCTCAAAGATATTTTCTCCAGTAAGCTTGTTATAGCCATTTGCATCAATATTACTGAGGTATTCAGATTGTTTTTCGCTAGAAGCAGTATTTGTAGTATTTTCGGTGGTAGAACTAGAGACAGTACCTGAATTCTTTTGAGTAGATTGTGTTGTTACGTTAGTTTGAGTACTAGTTTCAGAGCTATTATTGGTTTCAGTTTTTTGACTAGTTTCGCTTGTATCTCCATCTTTAATCTCAATCAACTTTTGATAAATCTTTTGAGTTAGGTCATTTTGTTGTGTAGCAGTCAATCTTCCAGAAGTTCGGATGATAATCGTACCATAAACATAATGAGATCCAGGATTTAACATAGCTGGGAGTCCGTCGAAAGCACTCAAATACTCATTTCGTTTTTGTGCATCTTCAACTGTTTTGTAGACTTCGATATTGCCACCAGCATCAGTTCCTTTAGTTACAATATCCTTTCCTTCAATAGTGTCAGTAACTAAACTATCAGTAAAATACACGGATGCTGTGTAACTACCTTGTTTATTCAATCCCTTATTTGGAACATTATCTTCGGTTGCTGACTGAACTCCTGTAATGGTATCAATTTCTTTAAGTTTACTTTCGATAAAGCTACTAGAAGGGTTGGTTATTTGTTTTAGTTGTTTAACACTTGTTGAATACTTTTGATTTAGCTCATCGAGTTTCTTTATTTCAGTTGTATAATCTAACGGTTTTTTAAGTACTTCTACCTGTTTGTTAATGTCACTTGTTGACTTTTTGATCTTAGGAATTTTTCGTTTTGCTTTCTCAGCAGAAGTGATTTCATTTTTTAATTCAGAGGAAAGATTTTCATCTAAAGGTTTGTCTTTATTACTTAGGAGTTGATTTGCTGTCTTTATTTTATCTTCTAAGAGATTATTCTTATTTTTTACCTTTTGAGCAATATTATTGAATGAGTCGACTGCCTTTTGATGGGGAGCAAAGGCTAGAAAATAATAAGCAGCAATAAGACAGAGAATTGGAATAAGTCCCCAGAGAGCATTTTTCTTGAGTTTATTTTTCAATTAATTACCTCCAAATATATGTTTTATAAATAAAAAAACAATTTTTTAATTATTCTAAATACTATACGATTTATTATACTTGAATTTTAGTATAATAGGAACCTTTTTTTGCTTTCCGAGTTAGTACTTTTTAAGTTAAACACAAAAAAATCCAGAACTTATGCCCTGGATTTAGGAGATTATGAAAAAGAAAAGTTTTAGGATGGTTATAGTATATAAAGCAAAGCCTAAAGTTTTCTTAAAGTGGAAAAAAGTTTACTTGTGATATGAAAAAGGAAGTTGACAGTTGGTCGACTTCCTTTTTAGCGATTCCTAAATCAAAGTAATTATGAGATATCAATAGTTGTTATTTGAATTATTTTCTTATACTTCACCAGGTCCCATCAAATGTCCATTACCGTCAGCATCGAATTTGAAGGCACCAGTGTTTGTTCTAACAATGGTATTTTCAGCGCGTGCCCCATTCTTAGCATCGTAATAGTGGACAGTTCCGTCATCGTCAAATTTGAATTCACCTCTAAGTTGTCTACCGTTTTGGTCGAAGTAAACATGAATGCCGTTTAAGGTTTGAGGTCCTGTCAGTTTATCCCCTTTAGCATCAACATAGTAGTAGAAATCTTCACGATCTAAATCTTTACTTTCTCTTGGGTACTGTCCATCCTGATCTACGAGATCATTTCCAGGAATGGTAATAGTGAAGTGGAAGATGCGATCACCATCGAGATTTCGGTAATTCCAGTTGTAGACATGAACAAAGCTATCAGTGACGAGAGCACCAGAGTTTTTATCATAATAGTGTCCATCAGGGGCGAAGCGTCCCTTGACTTGTGCGCCATTAGGAAGGAAGTAAAAGCGACTATTTCCAAAGGTTTGAGGTCCTGTTAATGGCTTACCATCAGCATCGAGATAGTACCAGGCAGTAGTATAGACATTTTGATTGTTGATGTCATCACGACCAATATAAGTTAAGATTTCTTTAAAAGCATTGGTTACGAGAGCACCAGAATCTTTATCATAGTATTTACCATTTGGTGCAAAATGTCCCTTGACTTGTATACCAGTGAAATCATCAAAGTAGACTTTAACACCATTGATAGTTTGTTCTCCCTTGAGTTTATCACCTTTATCATTGACGTAAACCCAGTTGCCATCTTCAGTTTCAAGATAGCGTTTTGTTACAAGTGCACCAGAGTCTTTATCAAAATAGCGACCATCCTCTGCAAAACGTCCTTTGACTTGTTTGCCATCCTTGTCAAAGTAGACTGGAATGTTGTCAACGAAGTTGAGACCGATGAGGTTTTTACCGTTTGCATCCTTGTAGTACCAGTTGCCCTCGTTATCACTATAATAGTGACCACCAAAAACTCGTGGTGCCTTGTCTAGGGAGATTGTAGGAATGACGGGAGTGTCTGTTTCTTCACCAGGTTCCATCAAATGTCCATTACCATTTGCATCGAATTTGAAGGCACCAGTGTTGGTTCTGACAATGGTATTTTCAGCGCGTGCACCGTTTTTTGCATCGTAATAATGAACGGTACCATCTTCGTCAAATTTGAACTCACTTCTAAGTTGTCTACCATTTTGGTCGAAGTAAACATGGATGCCGTTTAGGGTTTGAGGTCCTGTCAGTTTATCCCCTTTAGCATCAACATAGTAGTAGAAATCTTCACGATCTAAATCTTTGCTAGAAAGTGGGTAATGACTCATATCAATAAAGTGTGATTTACCGTCAGATCCTATAGCAGAGTCGTTCGGAATAGTAAGCATAAATTTAAGAACACGATTTCCGTCTTGATTTTGGAAATTCCAGTTATAAATATGAACAAATCTATTAGTTACAAGCGCACCAGAATCTTTGTCATAGTAATGTCCATCAGGAGCAAAACGTCCCTTAACTTGTGCTCCATTAGGGAAGAAGTACATGTTTGTACCACCAAGATTTTGAGGACCTTTAAGTGGCCGTCCGTCGGCATCAAGGTAGTACCAATCAGTAGTATAAATGTTTTGACCGTTGATATCATCACGACCAATATAAGTTAAGAGTTCTTTAAAGGTCTTGGTTACAAGAGCACCAGAATCTTTGTCATAGTATCGGCCATCCTCTGCAAAACCACCTTTGATTTGAATACCGTCTTGGCTAAAGTAAACAGGAACATTATCCACATAGTTCAGCCCGACAAGATTTTTGCCATTTGCATCCTTGTAATACCAGTTACCATTATCATCACTATAATAATGTCCACCAGAAATATGAGGTGCATTTTCAAGTGTTACAGAAGGTGTGACTGGCTTTTCATTTTCATCGATTGGGGCAGGTTGTACACTGTTTTTTGTAGGTGTTTTTGTTTCTTCGACAGGAACAGGTTCAGTGACTTTTTCTGCCGAAGTTTTTGTAGTAGAGGCTTCTGAAGTTGCCGTTTTAATAGGTATAGCTTTATTTGCCTGATTATCTTGATTGCTAATTTCTTGTTCAGAAGTGATTTCTACTGGTGATTCGCTTGCTAATTCAGATGATGCGACTTCACTGCTAGGAGCTTCACTAAGAACCGTACTTGTACTAGTAGGTAGCTCAGTATTAGTTGAAATAGGATTTGTAGTAGGTGCTTTGACCTCAACATTAGTTACTGCAGTTTCTTGTGCAGGTGCAAGAATCTCAGTTGGTTGACTAGAAGTTTCAGGTGTTTTCGCTTCATCCGCAAATGCAGGTCGTGCGAGTAAAGTAAAAGTAGCTAGAGCGGTTGCGCAAGAAAGTGCCACAAGGTGTTTCTTTGGGTTAGTCCTTTTCGTAATCATGATAAATTCCCCTTCATCTTAAAATCTTTTCAGTCTAAAAACTGAAATAATGCAAAAATAACTTAATTACAATTGATTGATGACTTAAATCTCTGTAAGGTAGCCGTTTTCATCAATATGATAATTTTTTCCATCAATATTGGCATTACGATTACGCCACATTTGACCATTGTTTGGATCGAAGTAAAGCTTATGTCCCTTGTAGTCTACAATTTCTCCCTGAACTCTTATTGGGAGACCAGCTGCATCACGGAAGTAGTAGTATTCACCCCAAACTTGTTGAAGTCCAGTTACTGCAATACCGTCTTTATCGAAATAGAGCCATCCAGGAATATAACCATGTGAATATTCAAAAAGCATATTCTTGTCGTTATAAATCATACGATTTTTGACAAGTTCACCAGTATAAGGTTCAAAGTAACGGATACCTTCTGGGAACCTAATAAATTGCCCCATAACATTGGTTTGGCTGTCATTGTTGTTGAATCCGATTCCTCGAGCTTGTCGTCCGTATTCAAAATAATAATATTCTTTTTCGCCTTTCTTTTGCCAGCCTGTAACGTATTGTCCGTCGTCGCCGAGGTAAAATGTTCCGAAATCCATGCTCTTATAGCCACCAGGAATTCCCCCTAGAGATCTGACATAGCGGTTTCGCCAAAGTTCACCATCATGTCCAAAGTAGTATGGCTTGCTATCAATGTAAACTTTATGGAAGTCATCCCAATCTCCTTGGTACCAAGGAATGGAGACTCTATACGCAGTGTCAGGATAGAAATAGTAACGGTTTCCATTAATATCTTGCCAGCCTGTTACAGCCACACCATATTTACCAAAGTAACGGTATTCATCGTGAGGAAAATCAGCTACCTTGACAAACTGTTCAGTTATCCTATGCCCTAGATTCTGGTCGTAGAAATAATAATGGTTATTACGTTGGACAGACTCACCTTTGGCTTGTTTACCATCTTCATGGAAATACACGTGCTGATTGTCAACAACGTGTGCGCCTATAAGGTCTTTACCGTCTTTTTTGTAGTGCCAACTACCTTGTACGTCACTATACCATTGACCACCTGTAATATTTTCTTCAGGATCTTCGTCTTGAATTTCTGTGTTTTCATCGTTATTGAAGGAAGAAACATCAGTCTTAAGTCGATTTTCTGAGATGTCCTCATATCTAGCGTTTTCCATACTAGCAGTTTCACTTACTGTAGCTCCTGTTTTAGAAGTAGGTATTTCTGATCTTGTTGAATTTGTTTCAGAGATAACTGTACTTGAAGCCTCTGAAGCGGGTTTAGCTGTTTCAGGAATAGCTGTAGTATCAGTGGTAACACTTGTAGCTTCGCTATTGATAATGCTTGTGCCTGTTGGTGCATCTGTTGTAGTTGCTGTTGGATTTTCATCAAGTGTCTTAGTCTCAACAGTAGCCACTACATTTTCTATAGCAGGTGCGACAACTTCGGTCTTAGCATTCGTATCAGATGCTTTTACTTCTTCCGCAAATGCAGGGCGAGCAACTAGGGAAAAAGCAGCTAGTGCGGTTACACAAGAAAGTGCCACAAGGTGCTTCTTGTACACGTGCCATGGATAATTCATTTCAGTATTCATGATAGACTCCTTTCATAAAATGAACACCGATGTTTGGGTGGTTATAAAGGAGCTCGCCGTTAAAATAGTGTTAAAAGTAGGCAAATCTGTTAAAACGACTGAGTCCCATATCTAAATCTCTCATGTCATGACCATAAGAAGATTTTATAGGGGAGCACGTCAAACGTGTGGCAAGGAGAATATGCTTATGCTGTGTAATTCATATCTAGAAACAAGTGTCTTCACTTATTTATCCTAATACTTTTATTTCTCTCCTTTCGTTTTATTATTGAATCCAGCCTATGGCATATGTCTTTAAATACAAAAAACTAGAACTTTTAGTTTGAAACATTCTCTCTAAAGCTCTAGTTTTGTATTATAGACAGATGTGTGTATGAAAAGAGCCTTAGATTATCATGCCAAAGTGCCTAAGGACCAGTTTTCATGCATAAAAAATTATTTTGACGTTAGAATTCTAAAGCCAAGTTCCTAATCCTAATCCCTCTGTAGTACACTTTCAACGTTTTGGTAAAACGCTTACATGCTCACCTATCTTTATTATAATACTTTTTTAATTACAAACAAGTTTTTTTACAAGATAATCGTAAATGTTAAAAAAATGTCATAATTGGGTTCTGTTTGAATGACAGTGATTGATTATATGAAAAAGGAAGTTGACCAACTGTCGACTTCCTTTTGTGTGAAATAATTGAAATTCATAGTCACTTGTAAATGACTATCGAAGGATATGGCCAACCCCGTCATTATCGAAGTAATAAGTAACGTGATTGATTGTCAAGGTTACATTATCAGCACGATTACCAGAGCCAGGAAGATAATAGTAAGTCTTACCACCTAAAATGATGAGTTTATCTTTAGCTTGTATACCCTTATATTGTCCATAATCATCATCGTAGAAGTAGACATGCTTGCCATCGATAACTCTTCTACCAGTCAGAATATTTCCCTTACTATTTGCATAATACCAGTTATTCTTATGTTCGAAGTATTTTCCGGTTACAAGGGCACCAGTCTCTTTGTCATAATAATGATCACCACGGTATGGATAATTAAACTCACCTTTCACTTTTTCGCCGTAGCTAAAGTAGTACTGAATTCCGTCCAAGTATTTAGCACCGTGAAACTTCTTTCCTTTTTCATCAACATAAAACTCTTTGCCGCCATCCTCAACCAATCTATCTGTTACTAAAGCACCGTTATCTTTATCGTAATAGTGATTATCAGGAGCAAAATGGCCTTTGTATTGGACACCATTGGTGCCGAAATAAACGTTGACGTTATCAATGGTATGAGCACCAAGGAGGAGGTAACCCTTGTCATTGACATAGTACCAGTTACCTTCGGAATCACTAATATAGCGGTTTCGTTCAGTTGATTGACTTTTAATGCTGAGGACACCAGATTGGTCTGCCACATAGGTCTTACCATCGAAATCAAAAGTTGTATCTTTAACCTTTCGACCGTTATCTTTATCAAAATAGTAAACCTTGCCATCGATATCAACGAACTCTCCCTTAGCTTGGCGATGAGTTCCTAAATGGAAATACATGTCATAGCCATCAATAGTTTCGGCACCAACACCAGGTTGTCCATACTCATCGTAGTAGTACCAGTAGCCCTCTTTATCTTGAGAAAAATGAGCGCTCTTAGGTCGAAGGTCCTTAAAATCACTAGAAATGAATTTACCAACCCCATCATTATCAAATTCATAGATATTTGGAAATTCTCTCATAATATAGTGCGTAGGAATATTCAATCGTCTATTTCTAGCAATAGTTCCATCATTGTAGAAGTAATAGTTATTGAAAAATCTGTGCACGACCATGTTTCCATCATCTTGGAAAAAGTACCTATTACCATTGATGGTTTGCCATCCTGTGACTGGTAGGCCATCGGCACCAAAATAATACCTTTCGAGTTCAGGATGTTCTTTGCTGTCATAATTGGAATAAGGAGCAAAGTCAAATCTTATTTCTTTAGCATAGTTTTCTTCAGGAATGAATCGTCCAGCTTTGAAGGTGACGAGTCGGTTCGTCACAAGGGCGCCGTTATCTGGGTCGTAAAAATAGGATTTACCATTGACCTTACGGCGTTCACCCTTGACCTGTCTACCATTCGAATCAAAGTAATAAGTCAAACCATCAATGGTTTGTAGTCCAGTAACTAGTTTTCCATCTTTATCCATATAGTACCAGTGACCACCATTATCTTGTAGAAAAGCTGGATGGTTATTTGCCACCGTAACGATACCATTAGGATCAATATTCAGTTTGAAATCACCGTTGTTGAGATGTGTGTCTTTAACTAATTGTCCTGCATTTTCTTTGCCAGCATCTCCAAACAGATAGAGCTTGTCTCCGACCACGTTCAAGCCATAGCTAAGTTGACCGTTTCTATCAGGATTAAAGTAATAGGTTTGTCCTTTGATATCTTGTAAGCCAGAAACTCGCACGCCATCGCTACCTAGATAGTAAGTTTGACCATTTTCTTCAACAAATTCATCATGGAGCATACGTGCACTATCTGTAAAGTAATAGAGTTTTCCATCAATAGTTTCGAAACCAGGATGTTCTCGCTCTTTTTTGAAATAATAGCGTTCACCATTAATATCTTGCCATCCCATAAGCTTATTACCGTTGTTATCGTAGTAATAAGTTACGTAATAAGGATGTCTTGTAGTGATAAGACTTCCTAGATAGTTTTCTGTTTCAATACGTTCTTCTTTTTCGGTAACAAATCCATTCCTTTTTTCAGTAAAGGCAGAACGGTCAGTTCCTCTTGTGGTATTTTCGTTTGGGATATCACCGACAGGTGACACATTCTCAGCTGTAACACTCTCACTAGTTGTTGCACTCACCTCAGAATGTGCAGTTTCAGAATTAGCTAGTTCCGAACTAGCTGTACTTGTGACTTCAGAGCTTGTTTTTTCAGAAATAGTTTCTGTTGAAGTAACTTCAGAGGTGACTACTGGTGTTTCTGATACTGTGGCGGCTTCGCTCGAAGCGGTAGCAACTGTGTTTTCTGCAGGTTTAGCTGTGGCTTCATTACTTGCTGGAGCATCGACGTCAATAGCGCCTTCTTTGATGATGGCTTCAACAGTTGCTTCATTAACAGGGGTAGGTTGTTCTTCAGCTGAAGCATAGTTAAGGCCAGCAAAACTCAATCCCAAAGCAAGTCCTGTCACTGCAATAGTTACCCAATGTTTTTTAACTTTGTGAAGTTTAAAATGTACTTTCTTTTCCATGATAATTCTCCTTTCATTGAAAGATAAATTGGAATTATATGTGTGAAATAAATATTATTCGTAAATATATTTAATAACTCTTCCATCACCGTTTTCATCGAAATGAACAACCTCAGCTTTCACCTTGTAACGAATTGAGTGATTAAAAGTAATGTCAACATTTTTAGCACGTTTTCCAGTTTTTGGGTAATAATAATGGTAGAAGTAGTCATTTCCCGCCCAAATTGTTCGCAATTCATCGTAGCCTAGTCTACCATCATCGTGAAAATAGTAGTAATCATCTCCAATCTTTTGTTCACCCTTATAACATTTACCATCACTACCAACATAGTAACGATAACCGTCAATGTCAACGAATTTGTCACGTCCTAAGTCAACAAGTTCACCAGTATTCTTGTCATAGTAATAACCATCATCAGCAACAATACCTTTAGCTTGTTTACCATCTTTATCAAAGTAAACCTTCACATTATCGATAGTTTTGTGTCCAGTTACCTTTTGACTATTTTCATCGACGTAGTACCAACTATTAGAATATTTTTTACCAAAATATCTAGTAATTGCACCAGTTGAGGTGTCTGCTAGACTAGGGTATCTATCGAATTGAAATACTTGAACATAATTATGGTCGATAGGCTCATTACCTAGGTCGGTGATAAAATGCCAAGGTTTTATTTGAACATAACGTTTTGTGACTAAAGCTCCGGTGTCTTTATCGTGATATCTACCATCTGGTGCGAAATCCCCTTTTAATTGTGGTCCATCAGGGTAGAAGTAGTAGTCCTCACCGTTAATAGTCTGATAACCTGACACCTTGTAGCCACTATTATCTAGGTAGTAGCGGAATGTAGTTGAGATACCATTAGCACGCCATTCACGAGCGATTCTTACAGTACGCTCTCTGAAAGTATTTCTTGCTAAGTTACCTGTATGTTTATCGTAATATTTACCGTTTTTTGCGAAACCTCCTTTTACTTGCTCTCCATTTTCATCGAAGAATACTGTTTCACCATTAATAGTATGCTCCTCTTTTAAAGCGATTCCTTCGGAACCAAAATAGTAAAATGGTTTTGTATCATCGCTAAATCCATTGTGGTTAGAAGGAACGTATAAGTTCCTAGCTAGATGACCATTATCATTCATATAATGGATATTGTGGTAGTCATCATAGAACAGTCCATTTTTTTTGATATCATCTTTCTTTTCAGTAATGACACCTTCTTGATCTGAAATATAAAGTTTATCGTTCACTTCAAAAAGTGTTCCAATGACACGCTCACCATTAATTTTATCGTAGTAGTATTTGTTTCCTCCTTGTTTAATAAACTCTCCTTTAGATTGCTTTCCGTTTTGGTCAACATAATACCATTTACCATTTATCATAACTGATCGGTTGACACCTAAATTAACACGAGCACCGGTATCTTTATCATAATAGTAACCATCGTCTGCGAACTGGTCTTTGATTTGTTCACCATAGGCATTAAAATAAACAGCAACACCATTTATTGTTTGGGGACCGTGAAGGAATTTTCCGTCATATCCTGCATAATAGGTGACTTTTCTAATTTTAGGGTTAAGATAGTCATTCTCTAGGTGATAGATAGTAACGTATTGATTTTTAACCATCATTCCTTGGTAGTCATAATAATAGCTGTTTTCAAATTCGTCGGTAACAATTTGGTTGCGATAGTTTAAAGCATATGGTACCTCAGAGAGTTTACCTTCATTATCAGCTTTATAGGTCTTTCCATCGATTTGAATAAGAGAGTTGATAACCATTTGTCCATTATGCAAATCATAGTAATGTTTTGGTAGACCTGAATTTGAGTAGCTAGCTTCACCTTTTAGTTGACGACCATTACCGTCAAAACAAACATGATAACTATCAACAATTTGGTTTCCAATGAGTTTTTGACCATTTTCATCGACATAGTACCAGTTTCCATTGTCTTCTACATAAGCATTAGTAACAAGTTCACCACTATCCTTGTCATAAAAGTGTCCATTCGGAGCGAAGTGTCCTTTAACTTGGACTCCACTGTCCTTAAAGTAAACTTTGACGTTATCAATGGTTTGTTCGCCAATGAGTTTATTGCCATCGGAGTTGTAGTAATACCAGTTGCCTTTATCATCGCTGACATATTGGTTATGGAATCTAGAATCACCTTGGATAGTAATGTTACCCTCTTTATCTGCGATATAATGGATACCGTTTAACTCAAAGGAAGTGTCCTTGACTTTACGGCCATTGTCTTTGTCAAAGTAGTAGATTTTATTATCAATATTAATGAATTCGCCTTTAGCTTGATGTCCTTCTGGACGAGATGATTCATGGAAGTAGAGTTCAAAGCCATCAATAGTCTTAGGTCCAGTGACTGGAAATCCGTCTTTGTTGAAGTAATACCAACGACCTTCGTAGTCCATCATAAATTGATTTTTTGGATATTCTATATTATTTTCTGAAGGAAGAGTATAGTAAATTGGGAACGGATAAGTCACAATGTTTAGTTGTTTATTGAGATAATCAGCCACCCCATTGTGGTCTGAATAAAATACATATGGCATAGACTTCCGAAGACCCTTTTCGATGATAGGAAATTGTTTGTTTTTGGCTAAGGCCCCTTTGTCATCAAAGTAGTAGCGTTTGTGATCTAATTCCATTAGTCTATGAACAGCAACTTGGCCATTGTCATAGATGTAATAGTCATCACCTAAAATTGTCTGACGACCTTTCTCAAGTGTGTTACCATTTTTATCGAAATAGTAACGTTCTAATCCAGGCATTACATAATAGTTTGGTTCGATATAAGCAGGTTCATTGAAGTAAACAACTTTACTATAGTTTTCTTCTGGAATATAGTGGCTGTCTTTGAATGTAATAAAACGGTCTGTTACTAGCTTGCCATCGTTTTCATCGTAAAAGTGGAGTTTATCGTCAACTTTCCTAAGTTGCCCTTTTACCATAGTGCCGTCATTGTTAAAGTAATATTGGAAACCGTTGATTTCTTTTGGTCCAGTAACCAGCTGCCCTTTTGTATCTACATAATAGGTAACACCATTTGCATCTGAAACGAAACTCTCTCTTTTATCTGTCTTTTTTGTGATACCTTCCGCTTCAACAGTGATGGTGAAATCGCCATCTTTTTGTGAGGTATCTAAAGTTGTTTTATCAGGAGAAGTACTTATGATGAGGTTTTCGTTGTTTGTAGGTGTATTTGTTGCACTTACCTCAGAATGAACAGTTTCAGAATTAGATGCTTCCGAACTAGCTGTGCTTGTGACTTCAAAGCTTGGTTTTTCAGAAACAATTTCTGTTGAAGCCACTTCAGAGCTAGCTACTGGTGTTTCTGACACTGTGGCAGTTTCGCTCGAAGCGGTAGCAGCTGTATTTTCTGTAGGTTTAGTTGTGGCTTCATTACTTGCTGGAGCATCGACGTCAATAGCGCCTTCTTTGATGGTGGCTTCAACAGTTGCTTCATTAACAGGGGTAGGTTGTTCTTCAGCTGAAGCATAGTTGAGACCTGCAAAACTCAATCCCAAAGCTAGTCCTGTCACTGCAATAGTTACCCAATGTTTTTTTACTTTGTGAAGTTTAAAATGTACTTTCTTTTCCATGATAATTCTCCTTTCATTTTAAACTGTCATTATTGAGAAGGAGTCTTTATAACTTCATTAACTAATGAGTGTTCCGTTTCCATCAGCATCAAAATGATAGGTTTCCCCTTTAATAGTAATGTCAATATTTGACAAACGGGCACCTGAGTTAGCATCGTAGTAGTGGATTTTACCATCGACGGTGACTAGTTCACCTTTGGCTTGTTTACCGTTACTGTGGAAGTAGACTGGAACATTGTCAATGGTTTGTTCACCGGTCAAGGCGTACCAGTTTGGACCAAAGTAATACCAACTACCTTCCCATTCATGGTATTGATTTTTAAGAGCAGCGCCTGTTGCTTCATCCAGATAGTAGATGTGGCTACTGTTAGGGATAGTATCACTGTAATACGCATAGATGAGCTCACCTCTACTTTGCATTCCGTAGTAGTATTTACGAGTAGGAAGTCCAAAGTAGTAGAGTTCGCCATCGATAACTTGAACGGAGACTAATTTGTTTCCCTTACCGTCTAAATAATACCAGTGATTATCTTTGGTTTTAACGAAACCAGCTTTTGTGACTTTTTTACCATCAAATCCGATATAGTCTCCACTATCTCCGTGGCCTGTGAATTCTCCGAAGGCCTGATGACCATCTCCAACGATAAGATTCACTTCTTCACCATGAACAATATGTGTTCCTGAGTAAACTTTTCTACCATCTTGACCAACATAATAGCGTTTGCCATCGACTTCGACGATTTGGTCTCGGACAGCAGCACCTGTGTCTTTGTCATAAAAATGATCAGCATTGGCAAAAATACCTTTGGCTTGGACACCGTCTTTATCAAAATAGACTTCTACACCACCTATAGTTTGAGCACCAATTAATTTATCGCCCTTATCATTGACATAGTACCATTTGCCATCTTTTTCGACATAACGGTTGGTAACGAGGGCTCCACTATCTTTATCATAATAATGGCCGTTTGGCGCAAAGTCCCCTTTAACTTGAGAATAGTCATCACGGAAGTAGACATTGACATAATCTATCACTTGTTCACCCTTTAAAGGATAACTAGATTTATCAACATAGTACCATTTACCTCCAGCAGTAACATAACTATTTTTGGCTGTAACTGGAGTCAATTTACCATTTTCATCTGCAATTGATGTTGGGTATCTATCATCTACAGCAATAAAAGTGAAAGCATTGGTGAGGATAGCACCTCTTACGCCGTTAATGTATTTAGAAAACTGAGCATAGTACCAGTTTCCATCAACTTGGAACAGTGGGTTTGGGCTGCCAGGGACATCATCTCTTAGTGAACCAGATTCATCAAAATAGTAGAGTTGTCCATTAATACGCTTGAATCCATGAACAACATGTCCATTTTCATCAGCATAAACGGAAGGTGTCCAGAGGTATCCTCTCAGGTACATGTATCTGATTTTACCCCAGCCATTATAGACTTTTTGTCCCTGTTCATTGTAATAACTTTCAGTACCATCAGGATTCTTGAATTTAGAATAATAGACCATGTCTGGTTGGAAGTAGTACTCTTTACCGTCGATGGTTTTAGGGCCAGTGTAAATATTACCGTCATTGTCATAGTAGTAATAAATGTCGTCGCTGGTTCCGTTAATGTAGCGAGTACTATGATAGAGGGCAATCTTATTATTCCAAAGTTCGCCATTTTCAGGATGGAAATAATATCCTTTACCCTCAATAACTACTCTTTGTCCTTTTGTTTGAAGCCCCTTGTCATTAAAGTGGTAAGTTTTGTCTCCAATTTCTTGAAGGCCAGTCACTTTTTCACCTGTCTTATCTACATAATACCAGTGGTTATCGCCAGTAGTAACAAAAGATTCAGTTGTTAGATGTCCAAGTTCACCATCATAATAATGTCCATCTTGGGCAAAGTTTCCTTTGACCTGTTTACCATCCTTGTCAAAATAGACATGCTGTCCATCAATTAGGTTTGGACCTGTCAGATCCTTGCCATCTTTTTTGTAATGCCAATTGCCTTGTTCATCACTATACCATTGACCACCCGTGATATTCTTTTCAGCAGAGGGAACTTGAGAATTAGGGGTATCAGTATCACTAGTTGTTGGTGACGAATTCTCAGCTGTAACACTTTCACTAGTCGTTGCACTTACCTCAGAATGTGTAGTTTCAGAATTAGCTACTTCCGAACTAGCTGTACTTGTGACTTCAAAGCTTGGTTTTTCAGAAACAGTTTCTGTTGAAGCGACTTCAGAGCTAGGTGCTGGTGTTTCTGACACTGTGGCAGCCTCGCTCGAAGCGGTAGCAGCTGTGTTTTCTGCAGGTTTAGCTATGGCTTCATTACTTGCTGGAGCATCGACGTCAATAGCGCCTTCTTTGATGATGGCTTCAACAGTTGCTTCATTAACAGGTGTAGGTTGTTCTTCAGCTGAAGCGTAGCTGAGTCCTGCAAAACTCAATCCCAGAGCAAGTCCTGTCACTGCAATAGTTACCCAATGTTTTTTAACTTTGTGAAGTTTAAAATGTACTTTCTTTTCCATGATAATTCTCCTTTCATTTTAAACTGTCGTTATTGAGAAGGAGTCTCTATAACTTCATTAACTAATGAGTGTTCCGTTTCCATCCGCATCAAAGTGATAGGTTTGCCCTTTAATAGTAATGTCAATATTTGACAAACGGGCACCTGAGTTGGCATCGTAGTAGTGGATTTTACCATCGACAGTGATTAGTTCCCCTTTAGCTTGTTTACCATCACTGTGGAAGTAGACAGGAACATTGTCAATGGTTTGCTCACCGGTAACTTTATCACCATTGACATCAACGTAGTAGAAATAGTCCTCACAATCGAAGTCTTTGCTTGAAAGTGGGTAGTGACTAATGTCTACTGGTATTGTGTTATCATTGGGATCAAGAATAAAATTATGTGGGTACTGGATAAAAAAGTTATCGACAGGATTACCGTATTTATCTTGAAATTTCCAGTTATAGATATGGACGTAACGGTTTGTTACAAGTGCACCAGTATCCTTATCATAGTAGTGTCCATCAGGAGCAAAACGTCCCTTAACCTGTGCTCCATTAGGGAAGAAGTACATTTTGACATAATCAAGTGTTTGAGGTCCTTTTAGTGGTCGGCCTTCCCTATCAAGGTAATACCAGTCCTTTGCATATATAGTTTCGCCATATATGGTACTACCAACGGAAGTCAATCCTTCTCTAAAAGTATTGGTCACTAGTTCACCAGAATCTTTGTCATAGAATTTACCGTTTTCAGCAACCCTTCCTTTGGTCTGAAAACCCCAAGGATTATCAAAGTATAGTTTTTGACCATTAATTTCAACTTCTCCTGTTGCAGCTGTACCATCTTTTGTAAAATAATACCAAAATCCATTACGTTCGAAAAAGCGATTTTTCAAGACTTTACCACTATGATCAACATAATAGACCTTATTATTTTCATAGATAAAACGATCTCGTAACATTTCTCCAATGTCATATTGTTTATACGTATTTTCTGGACGGAAGTAATAGAAATCGCCATTAATTTCCTGAAGTCCAAGAACTATTTGTCCTTTATCATCAAGGTAGTAGGTTGAATCATTTTCATTAACAAAGCCTGCATGGGTTACTTTGCAACCATTGTCTTTATCATAGTAGTACTTAGGCATGTAATAATATTTGGAGATAAACTTCGGATCTCTTACAAATCCTCCTTTAATCTGTTTACCATTATGGGGATCGAACATAACATCTTGTCCATCAATAATGTAGGCTCCTTTTAGTGGGCTACCGTATTTATTAACATAGTACCAATTACCATTAACTTCAACGTAACGATTGGTTACGAGATTTCCTGTATTGATATCGTAGTAACCTTTAAGGTCATTATATATATCTAAATAGGCCCCTTTGACTTGTTGTCCATTATCCCGGAAGAATACTCTTTGTCCCTTAATGATTTGGGAACCGATAAGGTTTTCTCCGCTTGCATTCTTATAATACCAGTTACCTTGTTCATCGCTATAGTAGCCGTTAGGGTTTGGAGCATCTTTACCAATCCCATTTTCATCAAAGTTATAAGTCATCCCATTGATCGTTAGGCTTGTATTTACAACACGAGCTCCAGAATCAGGATCATAGTAACGGAGGACCCCATTATCAAGAACAAGCTCTCCTTTAGCTTGACGGCCGTTTGAGTAGAGATAGACGATTTGTCCATTAATAAGGGTTTCCCCATCTTTAGGACGAATAGCATTTCCATCATCACCGTAGTAGTACCATTTATCATGTTCTTTAATTGTTTGTTTTTTGACTAACTGACCGGTTTCTGAGTCAAAATAGTAACGACGTGTAATGTTTGTGGGTGTTCCATATTTATTAGAAGTTGGAAGAGTCTTTCCATCTTCTAGCTCTATGCTGATTCCTTTTTGCATGACACCAGAGTCGATTTCGAAATAATAAAGATTACCATCAATCATACGAGTTCCTGTATATTTAGAACCGTCATTATTGATAAAAAATGTTCTTCCTTCTTTATCTTGAACGAGACCTTCTTTTCTAACCCTAGCTCCGGTGTTAGGGTCATAATAGTGCATCTTATCAAGATTACCGGAATACTTTTCACTAAAGTCTCCTTTGACTTGAGTTCCGTCATAATCAAAATAAACTTCTTGCCTATCAATGGTTTGTTCCCCCTTGAGAGGAATACCATCCTTGTCAACATAGTACCAGTTTCCCTTATATTCTAGATAACGTTTGGTTTGTAGTTGACCAGTATTATCATCAAAATAACGGTATAGTTTGTAATTTACGATTTGTGGTCCTTTAATTTGTTTTCCGTCCTCCCAGAAGGAGACTCTTACGTTATCAATCGTTTGATCTCCAGTAAGTTTTTTCCCATTAGCATCTTCATAGTACCAATTCCCCTGTTCATCACTGTAGTAGTGACCGCCAGTGATATTATTTTCAGCAGAGGGAACTTGAGAATTAGGGGTATCAGTATCACTAGTTGTTGGTGACGAATTCTCAGTTGTAACACTCTCACTAGTCGTTGCACTTACCTCAGAATGTGTAGTTTCAGAATTAGCTGCTTCCGAACTAGCTGTGCTTGTGACTTCAGAGCTTGGTTTTTCAGAAACAATTTCTGTTGAAGCCACTTCAGAGGTGACTACAGGTGTTTCTGACACTGTGGCAGCCTCGCTCGAAGCGGTAGTAGTCGTATTTTCTGTAGGTTTAGTTGTGGCTTCACTAGTTGCTGGAGCCTCGACGTCAATAGCACCTTCTTTGATGATGGCTTCAACAGTCGCTTCATTAACGGGGGTAGGCTGTTCTTCAGCTGAAGCGTAGTTAAGGCCTGCAAAACTCAATCCTAAAGTGAGTCCTGTCACTGCAATAGTTACCCAATGTTTTTTAACTTTGTGAAGTTTAAAATGTACTTTCTTTTCCATGATAATTCTCCTTTCATTTTAAACTTTTACATATCACAAATAAGGACTGTCATGAGAGTTTATGAAAAGTGAGCATTGGGTAGAGTCCCTAACGATGTAAGTTAATCTTTTTATGGCAATCCTTATTTTCTCCCAATCTCCTCAATTTCAGTATTGTGAGACTGTTCAAGGCAAACATGAGTTATAGATAAATAATTTTTTGTAACACGAGAATGGTTTGAAATATGTTCTCCTTTCTATGCTTAGACTATCTCGTTTTTTTTAAGGCTATGAGACACAAAAAACTAGAGCTTCCTAGTATGAGGTATCTCCTCTAGAGCTCTAGTTAGAAACGATGTTTTTTTAGAAATGAGCCCTAGTTTTATGGTTGAGCAACTTAGGAATGATTACCCTACAATAAACCGTATTTAGGCATTAGGTAACTAATATCAATCTTTTAGATAATCCCCCAAGTGTCCTTTAAAGCAAAATTAAAACGCTTACATGTTCACCTAGCCTTATTATAATCCTTTTTTAAGAATAAACAACAGAAACTAACGGAATTATCAAAAATGTTAAAGAACTGACATAAAAGATTCTATATTTAGTTTCGTTAGTCAAATAAGAATTCACCTGTGTAAATCATTTATATTTTTAATTTTTGTTCCTCATAGACAGGACCTGGTCTTAGTCAGATGAAAAACTAGAGTCTTTCTATCTAAAATTTTCTTTTCAGAATTGTCTTTTTAGGGTCTACCTCTCTCATAGTTTTGCTATCTCTTAAGGTTAATTGAAGCTTGCTTTAATCTTCAAAAGCCTTTGAAGATAAGCGTTTGAAGGAGTTTGAGAAGCAAAAAAACTCTATTTAGGACCTTACATATGGTGTAAGGTCTCATTTTTACTAATCAAAGTTAATATAACTGAGCTTGTGGCAGAGATTTATGAAAAGAAGATGATTTTTTCCTATTTGTAATTTGTCTGAATATATCATAGAGTAGAGATGACAACAGAAAAAAGGATGATTGATATAGATGGAAAATAAGGTACGTTTTAAACTACACAAGGTTAAGAAAAACTGGGTAACTATTGGGGTGACCACTCTCTCAATGGTTGCCTTGGCAGGTGGAAGCCTCCTAGCTCAAGGAAAAGTAGAGGCCGATGAGACGAGCGCACCTAACGGTGACGGCTTGCAGCAACTGAGTGAGGATGGGACTGCCAGTCTAGTGACGACAACAACTGTTACTGAGCAAGCTAGTGCTCAAGCAAGTGTGTCAGCAGTAGCAACAGCCAGCGTAAGTCACGAAACAAGCTTCCAGGCGGCGACAAGTGCAGTCAGCCAGGAGGCAACTGCTCAAGCACAAACTAGTCCAGTTGCCAGTCAAGAAGTGGCAGTATCTTCGCAAACTCAATCCAGTGGCCAAGAGACACAGACTACTGAACAGGTGTCACAAGGTCAGACATCAACTCAAGTAGCTGGGCAAACAAGTGCTCAGTCTACTCCAAGTGTGACAGAACAAGCAAGACCTAGAGTCTTGACCAATGCAGCGCCAGCAATTGCCACACGCGCTGCTGATAGCACTATTCGTATCAATGCCAACCGCAATACTAACATCACGATTACGGCCAGCGGTACGACACCAAATGTAACCATTATCACAGGGCCAAACACGCCTAAACCAAACGTGACGGTGACAAGTCCAAATGGCACAAGACCAAATGTGACCATTGTAACGCAGCCAAATCAACCCAACAAACCTGTTCAACCAAGTCAACCGTCTCAACCTAACAAGCCGGTCCAACCAAATCAGCCAAGTCTTGACTATAAACCAGTAGCCTCTAACTTGAAGACTATCGATGGCAAGCAGTACTATGTTGAAAATGGCGTCGTGAAAAAGAACGCAGCCATTGAGCTTGATGGGCGTCTTTATTATTTCGATGAGACTGGAGCTATGGTGGATCAAAGTAAACCTTTGTATCGTGCCGATGCCATTCCAAATAACTCTATCTATGCGGTTTATAACCAGGCCTATGATACGTCAAGTAAGAGTTTTGAACACTTGGATAATTTCTTGACGGCTGATAGCTGGTACCGTCCAAAACAGATTTTGAAGGATGGGAAGAATTGGACAGCTTCAACTGAGAAAGATTATCGTCCACTTTTGATGACTTGGTGGCCAGACAAGGTGACACAGGTCAACTACCTCAACTATATGAGCCAACAAGGGTTTGGTAATAAGACCTATACGACAGATATGATGAGCTATGACTTGGCAGCTGCTGCCGAAACGGTTCAACGAGGCATCGAGGAACGTATTGGTCGTGAGGGCAATACCACTTGGCTTCGCCAGTTGATGTCAGACTTCATCAAAACACAGCCTGGCTGGAACTCTGAGAGTGAGGACAATCTCTTAGTTGGTAAAGACCACTTGCAAGGAGGCGCTCTGACCTTCCTAAATAATAGTGCGACAAGTCATGCCAATTCAGATTTCCGCCTCATGAACCGCACACCGACTAACCAAACGGGGACACGCAAATATCATATTGACCGTTCAAATGGTGGTTACGAGTTGCTCTTGGCTAACGATATCGACAACTCTAACCCAGCTGTTCAGGCAGAGCAACTAAACTGGCTCCACTACATCATGAACATTGGTTCTATCCTTGGCAATGATCCAAGTGCCAACTTTGACGGTGTTCGTATCGATGCGGTGGACAATGTGGATGCGGATCTCTTGCAGATTGCTTCTGATTACTTCAAGGAAAAATACCGTGTCGCAGATAATGAAGCAAATGCCATTGCTCATTTGTCAATCCTTGAAGCTTGGTCATACAACGACCACCAATACAACAAGGATACCAAGGGTGCTCAGTTGTCTATCGACAATCCACTACGTGAAACGCTTTTGACGACTTTCTTGCGTAAGAGCAATTACCGTGGCAGCTTGGAGCGCGTGATTACTAACTCTCTTAACAATCGTTCAAGTGAGCAGAAACACACGCCACGTGATGCCAATTATATTTTCGTGCGAGCCCATGATAGTGAAGTGCAAGCTGTTTTGGCTAATATCATCAGCAAGCAGATTAATCCAAAAACAGATGGTTTCACCTTCACTATGGATGAGCTCAAACAGGCCTTCGAAATCTACAATGCGGACATGCGCAAGGCTGATAAAAAGTACACCCAGTACAATATCCCAGCTGCCTATGCCACAATGTTGACCAACAAGGATAGTATCACTCGTGTTTACTACGGGGACCTCTTTACCGACGATGGCCAATACATGGCTGAAAAATCACCGTACTATAATGCCATCGATGCCCTGCTCCGTGCTCGCATCAAATATGTAGCAGGTGGTCAAGACATGAAGGTTACTAAGCTTAATGGCTATGAAATCATGTCATCTGTGCGTTATGGTAAGGGGGCAGAAGAAGCCAACCAGCTTGGTACTGCTGAAACACGCAACCAAGGAATGCTGGTCCTTACAGCCAACCGTCCAGATATGAAGTTGGGAGCTAATGATCGTCTGGTAGTCAATATGGGAGCTGCCCACAAAAATCAGGCTTACCGTCCATTGCTTCTCAGCAAATCGACAGGTCTTGCGACCTACCTCAAGGATTCTGATGTACCAGCTGGATTGGTTCGCTATACGGACAATCAAGGGAACTTGACCTTCACGGCAGATGATATTGCTGGTCATTCAACCGTTGAAGTTTCAGGTTATTTGGCAGTTTGGGTGCCAGTGGGTGCCTCAGAAAACCAAGATGCCCGAACCAAGGCTTCGACGACCAAGAAGGGTGAGCAGGTCTTTGAATCATCAGCAGCTCTTGATTCACAAGTCATTTACGAAGGCTTCTCAAACTTCCAAGATTTCGTTAAGACACCAAGTCAGTACACCAACCGTGTTATTGCTCAAAATGCCAAACTCTTCAAAGAGTGGGGAATCACTTCCTTTGAATTTGCGCCACAGTATGTGTCTAGCCAAGACGGCACTTTCTTGGATTCTATCATTGAAAATGGCTACGCCTTCGAGGACCGCTACGATATTGCCATGAGCAAGAACAACAAATACGGTTCACTCAAAGACCTCATGGATGCCCTTCGTGCCCTTCACGCAGAAGGTATCTCAGCCATTGCTGACTGGGTTCCAGATCAAATTTACAATCTCCCTGGAAAAGAAGTGGTAACAGCTTCTCGTACCAATAGCTACGGTACACCACGTCCAAATGCTGAAATCTACAATAGCCTCTACGCAGCTAAAACACGTACCTTTGGAAATGACTTCCAAGGCAAGTACGGTGGTGCCTTCCTTGATGAATTGAAGGCAAAATACCCAGCAATCTTTGAGCGCGTGCAGATTTCAAACGGCCGTAAATTGACTACCAATGAGAAAATCACGCAATGGTCAGCCAAGTATTTCAATGGAAGCAATATCCAAGGTACTGGAGCTCGCTATGTCCTACAAGATAACGCTACCAACCAATACTTCAGCGTCAAAGCAGGTCAAACCTTCCTTCCTAAACAAATGACTGAAATTACTGGAAGTGGTTTCCGTAGGGTTGGAGATGATGTCCAATACCTCTCAATTGGTGGCTACCTTGCTAAGAATACCTTTATTCAAGTCGGTGCCAACCAGTGGTATTACTTTGATAAGAATGGCAACATGGTCACAGGTGAGCAGGTCATTGATGGCAAGAAATACTTCTTCCTAGACAATGGTCTCCAGCTACGTCATGTCCTTCGCCAAGGTAGTGATGGTCATGTGTATTATTACGATCCTAAAGGGGTTCAGGCCTTTAACGGATTTTATGATTTTGCGGGTCCTCGCCAAGACGTTCGCTACTTTGATGGCAACGGTCAAATGTATCGTGGCCTCCACGACATGTATGGCACAACCTTCTATTTTGATGAAAAGACTGGTATTCAAGCCAAAGACAAGTTCATCCGTTTTGCGGACGGACGCACGCGTTACTTCATCCCAGATACAGGAAATCTCGCAGTCAACCGATTTGCGCAAAATCCTGAGAACAAGGCTTGGTATTACCTCGATAGCAACGGTTATGCCGTGACAGGACTACAAACCATTAACGGTAAGCAGTATTACTTTGACAATGAAGGACGTCAGGTTAAGGGACACTTTGTCACTATCAATAACCAACGTTACTTCCTTGATGGTGATAGTGGTGAAATTGCTCGCTCACGCTTTGTGACGGAAAACAACAAGTGGTACTATGTCGATGGCAATGGTAAACTGGTTAAAGGTGCTCAGGTCATCAATGGTAATCACTACTATTTCAACAATGATTATAGCCAAGTCAAGGGTGCCTGGGCCAACGGCCGTTACTATGATGGTGACTCAGGTCAGGCCGTAAGCAACCGCTTTGTCCAAATCGGTGCCAACAAATGGGCTTATCTCAACCAAAATGGTCAAAAGGTAGTTGGTCTCCAGCATATCAATGGTAAACTTTACTATTTTGAAGGCAACGGTGTCCAAGCTAAAGGGAAACTTCTGACATACAGAGGCAAGAAATACTACTTTGATGCCAATAGTGGTGAAGCCGTAACCAATCGCTTTATCCAAGTTTCTCGCGGTGTTTGGTATTACTTTAACGCCTCAGGACAAGCAGTAACGGGTGAGCAAGTCATCAACGGTCAACACCTCTACTTTGACGCTTCTGGCCGTCAGGTCAAAGGCCGTTACGTCTGGGTTAAAGGCCAACGTCGTTACTATGACGCCAATACTGGAGCTTGGGTCAGAAATCGATAAGGGGCAGAAGAAAATGTGATTTTGGGACTATCCTAGATGCTTTTAGATTAAAATTCAGTAGGTACCTTCCCAGTCTCACCACTTTTAAGCACTTGAAACAAAATGTTTCAAGTGCTTTTCTTTTATTACTATCTCTTGATATGTCAAGCAGATTGTAAGTAAACAATGAGTTTGATTAAGAGAATCGTCAATAGACTGCTTACTTTAGCTTTAAATTATGCTCAGTCATTCTAATGAAGAAGGTGGTGAAAGTGCTAAAAGTCGGAATTTCTGTGTACTTTTTAAAAAATCTGAACGTTTTTTGGTAACGTTTTCTAACATATAAAAGCTATAGCTATATATCTTAGGCTTATTTTTTCAAATGGATTATGGGTAGAAGGTTAGTCTTATGAGAATAGGGTTATGCATCTGTAATTGTATTCGTTTCCAAAATCCCTTAACATAGAATAGAGAAATAAAGTTATATTGAAAGGTGTATGTTATGGAAAAGAAAGTTGGATTTAAGTTACACAAGGTCAAGAAAAATTGGGTAACCATTGGAGTTAGTACGCTGTCGATGGTTGCACTTGCGGGTGGAGCCTTTTTGTCAGACCAATCGGCACAAGCAGATGAAGTGTCACTACCTAATGGTGACGGTTTTGAACAAACAGATGCAGGTATTGAATCAAGTGCCTCAATGATTAATGAAAGCTATTCGCCAACCTTGACAGAAGATGCTGGCCATTTGTCAGCGGTGTCATCTAACTATGGCAGTCAAACAAGCTCAAGCTACGAGTCTTCATCATCTGCCTCAACAGGAGGCTCATCACAGACTGTGGTAGGTGGTGGAGCTGGTCAAGTGAGCTCGTCACAATCTTCTCAAGTAGTAGGAACACAAAACTCTAATTCATCACAAACGGGTTCTGCTTACCAATCAAGTAGCAGCTCAGCATCAGTAAGTGCTAGTGCGTCAAGTTCGTCAAGCTCATCAAGTTCAGCTTGGTATTCTTACTCGTCGTCATCATCTTGGTCATCATCATCGTCAGCTAGCGGTTTTGCGACAATTACGACAAGTTCGTCTGACTCAAACGGCATTCATTGGAATGGTGGTCGAAACACGACGATTACCATCACGGCTTCAGGAACAACTCCGAATGTGACTATCGTTTCGAACTCTAATAAACTGTTTCCAAATGTGACAGTAGGTCAATCAAACGGTTCAAATGCTAATGTCACTATCATTTCACAAGGAAATCAACAAAATAACTCAGGTTACCAAATCATCTCAGGCGAGACTAAGCCAAGTGTTGATTCGAACAATGCCAAGTCTTCATTTGTCCGTGTAGGCGAGAACCAATGGTATTATTACGACCAATATGGCCAAAAGGTCAAAGGTGAAAAGGTCATCGATGGTAAGGCTTATTACTTCCTTGAAAATGGTCTTCAAGCTCGTGACTCACTTGTTAAAGGTAGCGATGGCTACACTTATTATTACGATAAAAATGGTGTGAAAGCTATCAACGGTTTCTACGATTTTGCAGGTTACCGTAAGGATGTCCGCTATTTTGACTGTTATGGTCACATGGCTACTGGTCTCCTTGAAATGGGTGGCACAACCTTCTACTTTGATACACAAACAGGTATCCAAGCTAAAGACAAGTTTATTCGCTTCTCAGATGGCCGTATCCGTTACTTCATTCCTGATACTGGTAATATGGCTGTAAATACCTCTGTTCAAAATAAAGAAAACCAAGCTTGGTACTACCTAGATGAACATGGTTACGCTGTGACAGGAAAACGTATCATCAATGGTAAAGAATATTGCTTTGACTCAGAAGGCCGTCAAATCAAAGGTCAGATGATGCAACAAGGCAACAAGCAATACTACATTTCTGCCCAAACTGGTGAAATGGCTGTTTCACGCTTTATCTTTGAAAATAACAACTGGTATTATGCGGATGCTTTTGGTTGCCTCGTTCAAGGTGCAAAAGTGATTGATGGTAAACTCTATTACTTCAACAAAGACCACAGTCAGTTAAAAGGTGGCTGGGCTGAAGGACGTTACTATGATGCCGTCACTGGTCAAGCAGTAATCAACCAATTCATTCAAATTGCGGCTAACCAATGGGCTTACCTTAACCAAGATGGTCACAAAGTAACAGGTCTTCAAAATATTAACAATAAAGTTTACTATTTTGGTAGCAATGGTGCTCAAGTCAAAGGTAAATTGCTCACTGTCCAAGGTAAGAAATGTTACTTTGATGCCCACACAGGTGAGCAAGTGGTAAACCGCTTTGTCGAAGCTGCACGTGGCTGCTGGTATTACTTTAACTCAGCTGGCCAAGCAGTGACTGGACAACAGGTCATCAATGGTAAACAACTTTACTTCGACGGTTCAGGTCGTCAAGTTAAAGGACGTTATGTTTATGTTGGTGGTAAACGACTCTTCTGCGATGCCAAAACTGGTGAATTGAGACAGCGTCGCTAATTAATATGTACTTTAAAAATCTAGAGATTTTTTCCCTTTCCAATATCAATTATTAATTTTTCCCATCAAATCTCTAGGTGATTAAATAATTCAAGAGTCCGAGACAAAAATAGTTTTCAACCACAAAAAAGCTAGAGATTTCCAATTGTGGAACTCTAGCTTTTTAATTTTGAGTCGTTCTCTTATTGTATTTTAGGAGGTTATTGGCCATGAGAACCAATCCCATGTCAATTTTAACCTGTCGTTTGCCTCTTAGATTACGTCTCTTGTAACCCAAACAAGCCTTTATCTGACCAAAGACAGGTTCCACATCAATCTTGCGTTGAGCGAAAATTTGTCTACCTTCGTCAGATAAAAGCGTTTGACTTTCTTTTACTTTTAAGTGCTGATAGCGTACGTTCATTTTGAGGAGCTGATTCAGGTTGTTCTGCCTTATAAACCCTGATTTCCTGTTTAAAACCTGTCGTGGTATGGTTGTGTTTGACGTGGTCAAACTGGTATACCCACCCCTCTGGATGGGTGTAGGAATCAGCCGTCCCATCGTAAGTCCAATTATCCAAATTCCTATCAGATTCTTTGTGTTTTTTCTTCTGTTCCTTATCAAAAAGACTATATTTAATCAAATGATCAACACCCATCCTATCCAAGGTGAGAAGATTCTCCTCGCTATCGTATCCCGCATCGGCGACAACTCTTTTTAACTCATGTGGATAGCTTTCTAAAAAAGGAAACAGCATGCTGGTGTCTGTTGGATTTGAGAAGACATCATAGTGAAGCTCAAATTGGTTTTCAGTAGCGATTTGAAGATTATAACCAGCCTTAAGTTGTCCATTTCTCATATGGTCTTCTTTCATCCGCCTAAAAGTGGCATCTGGATCGGTTTTAGAAAAGCTGTTGCGCCCTTCAAATGTCTCTTGATAGTTCTCATCTTTTTCAGCACGTACTGAAAAATCATCCTTAACTTTACGCAGGACTTTCTTGAGCTTACGACGTTGAGTTTTACGTTCGTCCTTTCCTTTAACTGGTGTTTCCTCAATATCATGGCTTAGTTCAGCCAATTCTTCTTCAAGAAGCTGAGCGAACTCAGTCAACTGTTCTGAGGAGATAGGTTCTTGTGTATCCAGTTCAATAGCTTGATGGATAAGAGTTGTGATTTCTTCTTGGAAATAGACCTGCATCTGTTCTTGAAGTTTAGCGGATAATTTTTCTGTCGCTTTTTTCCAAACAAAGCTGTACTTATTGGCGTTAGCTTCAATCTTAGTTCCGTCAATAAACAAACAATCTAAGGTCACTAACTCTTCTATTTTTAAACGAAGATTGAGGTCGATGAAAAGATTACGAATGAGGTCTTCCATCCCTTCAGCGACTCGAAAACGATTGATGGTACGGTAGCTGACAACCAACTGTCCTGTTAGGTATTGAATAACGAGATTTTTAATCATCATTTTTTCAATTTTTCGACCAGAGAAAATTCCTTGTGAATAGGTAAATAGAAGAGTAGATACAAGCATTTTAGGGTGATAAGACGGACGACCGAAGGCATGATAGAAGGCCTGGAAGTAACTGTCATCTTGTGCATTGACAACCTTTTCGATGGTGAAAACGATGTGGTCTTGAGGTAAGATGCAAGCAAGTTCTAGTGGTAAAGTTGTTTGATTTGTGTTATAGCGAATGTGCATGGGATGGCCTTTCTAAATGGTTTTTTGGCCAATTCTATTTCACCAAGACTATCACAATCATGCAAAAAGCAACGGCATAAAACCGTTGCTTTTTGGAGCTAAAGGACTTTTGTCCCAGACTCTTTATCCCACGACGATAACGATAATGCCTTCAAATACGACAAGAAGAAGTGTTAGTAAATTTTGCTTTTTCATGTGATAATCCTCACTTTTGTTTTTCTTTATTGTATGATATGATGAAAGCAAATGAAAATTATTCCCATATATGCGTGATGGAGGTGTAGTATGAAAAAATTTGGAGAAATTTTTAAAAAGTTTCGAGAATCGAGAGGATTACGATTAAAAGACGTCGCAAAGGCTGGTATATCAACGTCTCAGCTCTCTCGATTTGAGAAAGGAGAAACAGATTTAACGATTTCAAAGTTCATGTTTATTTTAGATGAAATCAATATGCCAATAGATGAATTTATGTATGCGGTCCATGATTTTCATAGAGATGAGTTAAACGAACTGTTATCGAAAGTACGTCATTTTGTGTCAACACGTGACGTAGAAGGTATGAAAAAATTACTTTATTCTCAGATGGAACTGGAAGATAGGCGAGAAAAATTTCATCAAATCAATATTATTTTATTGAAAATTCGTCTACAGGATTTATCAGGAGAAACTTACTATACAAAGGATGATTTGACATATTTAACAGATTATCTCTTTAGTGTAGAATACTGGGGGTACTATGAGTTATTGATTTTCTCGAATACTTTAGATGTATTAAATCATGATGTTTTCATGGTCTTAGCAAGAGAAATGTTTAGGCGTTCTGATTTTTACAAAGAAATTCCAAATAACAGACGATTAATTTCAACGATGCTTTTAAATGGATATATTACATGTGTTGAAAGAGAAAAATTTATGGATGCTTTATATTTTGAAAAGCAGCTAAATCAATGCTTTTTTATTGAGACAGAAGTATATGAACGTTTAGTCTTTAAGTATGCACAAAATCTTTATCAATATAAAGAGGATGGAAATGTGAAAGCAATTATTGAAATGAAGAAGTGTGTTGGAGCGATGAAATTAGCAGGAAGTCATCACTTAGCAAAGACTTATGAAGGACATTAAGAAAATATTTTAGCTAGTAGTTAGAAAATGCAAATATGGGAATATTTTATTGTAAGTGTTGAAAAGGAATATAATCACAGTATCATATTCGAAAGGAGTACCAAATATGTCTAAAGAGCTTGAAAAAGTCCTTGAGTCTAGTTCAATGGCAAAAGGTGACGGCTGGAAGGTGATGGCAAAAGGTGACGGCTGGAAGTGATAAAGTAATTTATCCCATAAGTTAAGCAGAGGCTATATTTTCCTCTGCTTTTTTAGAAAGGTATTCAATATGATGACAATTTCAGAAGATTTTTTATTTAGACTAGAAAAGTTTGGTGGAATTTTGATAAATAAAGTAACTTTTGACCGAATTGAGTTAGATGAGAGTGAAGCTTATTTTCTTTATTTGGTTCAAAATCATGGTTTTGAAATTGCTACGTCCTTTTTTAAGAAAGAAATAAAAGCAGGAAAACTAGAGCGAGTACTCTTATTAAATATCTATTCTGATAATAATATTGAGGGATCATCGAAAAATCCTGACGAGACTCTTCAAAATGCGAGAAAGCATGTAGCAAAATTAAAAAAACATAACATATTGAGTTTTCCGCTTGAACTAGTAATATACCCCAGTATGTACTGTGATTTAAAATGTGGTTTTTGTTTTTTAGCAAATCGTGAAGATAGAAATGCCAAACCTGCTAAAGATTGGGAAAGAATTTTGCGCCAAGCAAAAGATAATGGAGTGTTAAGTGTTTCAATTTTAGGAGGGGAACCGACTAGATATTTTGATATTGATAATTTGTTGATAGCTTGTGAAGAACTGAAGATAAAGACTACTATAACAACTAATGCCCAATTAATAAAGAAAAGTACAGTGGAAATTCTAGTTAAATCTAAATATATTACACCGGTTTTATCTTTGCAGACTTTAGATCCTAAATTAAATTTTGAATTAATGGGGGTGAGACCTGATAGACAAATTAAATTAGCGAAGTACTTTAAAGAGGTTGGAAAAAAATGTAGAATTAATGCAGTGTATACAAAGCAAAGCTATGAGCAGATTATAGAATTGGTTGATTTTTGTATAGAGAATAAAATAGATAGATTTTCAGTAGCTAATTATTCTGAGGTAACAGGATATACGAAAATAAAGAAAAAATACGATTTAGCTGATTTGAGAAGGTTGAATGAGTATGTTACAGATTATATAACTCAACGGGAAGCTAATTTAAATTTTGCTACTGAGGGATGTCATCTTTTCACCGCTTATCCGGAGTTGATAAATAATTCAATTGAATTTTCAGAGTTTGACGAAATGTATTATGGATGTCGTGCAAAATATACTAAGATGGAAATAATGTCTAATGGGGATATCTTGCCTTGCATTGCTTTTTTAGGAGTTAATCAAACTAAGCAGAATGCCTTTGAAAAAGATTTGTTAGATGTTTGGTATGATGATCCGTTGTATGGAGGGATTCGTTCTTTTAGAACGAAGAATTCTAAGTGTTTATCTTGTGGATTGTTAAAAATTTGCGAGGGTGGCTTCTATGTTAACTTGATTAAGGAGAAGAGTCCAAAATATTTTAGAGACCCAGTTTGTAACTTATGAGTAAGAAGATTTTTAATTTATACGGAATGAATATGTTTCTATCTGGATTACCGTACTACTTTGTAGGAATTTTACTATTAAAGCACTTAGGTTTTTCGTTCACAGAAATAGCTACTTTATCAGTTATTACTGAGCTATGTGGTTCAGTTTTTGATATTCCTTTAAGTTATATTTCAAGTAAGATTGGTTACAAGAAAATTTTGGCTATTTCAAATTTATTATTAATTTTAGCATTATGGGGCCTATTGTTTGGAAAATCAAATATAATATATATTTCAGCGATATTTTTTGGATTGTCAGAATCATTATCTTCAGGAGTTCTTATTTCTTATAATTTTGAAATAATTGATGACGAAGTTGTATATAAATCATTTTTGAAAAATCTCAACACATTAAAATATATTTTTATTGCTATTATTACGATTATATCTCCACCTTTATTGCATAGGAATTATATTTATCCTATTATTATATCCATTGTATTTGTAATTTTCAGTCTATTATATTTAATAGGATTACCCGAGATTAAAAAGGAACAAAATAATAAACAAAAATTTTTTAGTCTCGATAATATTCAAAATATTCCATGGTTATTAATAATATTAGGAGTAGCATTCTCAACTCTAATTATGATTAGCAATTCTTATGCAGGGATATTCTTAAATGAACAGGGACTTTCACTAGATATGCTGGGAATTATACTATTTATGTTTAATATATCTATGGCTTTGGGGAGTTATCTAAAAATTAAGTTTGAAGTAAGCTTGATGTTACCAGTATTAGCTATACTCATGTTTTTTCAAACTAATCTAATCATCCAAATTATAATCCTTTTATTAATGCGTGTTCTTAATTCCAACTACAATAATCATTTTTATTATAAATTTAATATGTCAATAGAAAAAAATAGAGCAGTATCATGGTCAGTATATAATTTGTTTATTTCGATTAGTTTTATGTTAGCTGATTTCCTAGCTGGTATTTTTGCTGATAACTTTAGTATTAGGAGCAATTATTTAATATTTGGTATAGTAGCTCTTTGTTGCTTAGTATCTTATTCATTTTCTAACAGAGAGAAAAGAACTTAAAAGTTGTATTTCTAATTCATTTGCCAAATTATTGATAGCACAATTGTTTGCAAATTTAGCAGATATTTTCTTTAGAGTATAAGATTGAATGATATGCTTGGTATTAAGTATATGTCAGTTATGGTTATTTGTCCTACTGGTAGGGCTAATGACGGTAGTATTTTAGCAGATAAAAAACAACTGCTTCAGCTTACGATCTTTACACTCTAGCGGATGAAGCCCTTCCGTCAAGTGTCTGCTGATCATGCCTATAAGGAAGGGGAAGGTGACAAATCCCTAGCCTATTGGCGTCAGGTTCATGAGGACTGTTTCGTCGAGTGGCTGAGAGAGGCAGGAATGACTTTTACACCTAACAGCAAGGTTGTTTTAGAAGAATTTCGCAAGGTTTATCCATTATAGAACATGAGAGTGGGACAGAAATCGGTAATTCGTTAGAATTCGATTTCTGTCCCACCTCCGCACAATTGAGTAGGGCTGTAAAAGCTGATGAAATCAGCGTAGTAGAGCCCACTCAACCACTGCGTCTTGCTCGACAATCCAAAGACAATTGAGAGGCTAGGACTTTTGTCCCAGCCTCTTTGATTTTAGAGGAAGATTTGCCTTGGCTTATGAAATGATAGCAGTAACTCCTTATAGCGGTGTAACAGTTTTTAGCACTTGGACCAGTCGTTCAGGTGCTTTTTTTATTTAAATTTACATTAATTTTGTAGGCTTGGGAGGAGTTATTGAAAAGTCCCTAGCCTAATGATTATCGTTAGTTATGCCATCTCTAGTTTAGGAGCAACCTCATTTAGACCAACTTTCTGATAAAAGAAAGGCGTCTACATTAAGCTGATATTGCAGTTTTGTAATTGTATTCCCTTGTCAAATAGCTTATGATGGAAATAATATAAGGGAAAAAGGTAAATATTATGGAACAAAAAGTACGCTTTAAAATGCATAAAGTGAAGAAGAACTGGGTGACTATTGGGGTGACAGCACTCTCAATGGTTACCGTTGCTGGTGGAACTTTGTTGGCGGATCAACAGGTTCAGGCCGACGAGCAAAATCCTGCAAATCAGTCGAGTGATAGCAGTCAGGATTTGCTTCAAGAAACACCTGCTACAACTAATGATGTAGCTACTACTGTAGCGCCAACTATCTCAGCAGATGCTAATACTGCGAGCGTGGCCATTCCTGTCGCAGATGCGACTAGCACGACAACAAATGCTACAGATAGGGCAGCAGCATCTGCTTCAAACGTAGCGACAGTGCAAACTAACTCAGGTCAAGCAGCACCAAGTACAAATGTGCAACCTGCTGCAACAGATACTAGCGCCACAGCTACAGATACAAATACTAACACTAACACTAACGCTTCAGTAACTGCAACGGATCGTGTAGCTACTACAGACCGTGCAGCAACAACTGATACGGCAAGTACAGAAGCTCGTACACGTAGTCGCCGTGACTTGGCAGAAACTCGAGAAGCCAACACCAACACAGCGACTGGTATCCAATGGATCAACGGCAAACAATACTATGTCAATAGTGACGGTAGTGTGCGTAAGAACTTCGTCTTTGAGCAAGACGGTAAGTCTTATTACTTTGATGCTGAAACAGGGGCTCTTGCGACTAAGTCACAGGATGAATTTTCAACAGAACCTATCAAGGCGACTGTGGATTTTTCATCTGGAAACCAGCTCTACAAAAACGATGACAAATCTTTGGACCAACTGGACACCTTCATCACAGCGGATGCTTGGTACCGTCCAAAGAGTATTCTCAAGGATGGTAAGACTTGGACGACTTCAACTGAGGCTGACAAACGTCCACTCTTGATGGTTTGGTGGCCTGACAAGTCAACTCAGGTTAACTACCTTAACTACATGCAAAATCAAGGTCTTGGTGCAGGGTCATTTTCAACCAACTCTAGCCAGGAAAGTCTAGACCAAGCTGCCAAGATGGTTCAGACTAAGATTGAAGAACGTATCGCTCGTGAGGGCAATACCAACTGGTTGCGTACAAGTATTGACCAGTTCATCAAGACTCAGCCAGGTTGGAATAGTAGCACTGAAAATAGTTCATATGACCACTTGCAAGGTGGACAGTTGCTCTTTAACAACAGTAAGGGTGATACTGGCAACCGTACGAGCCACGCCAACTCTGACTATCGTTTGCTTAACCGCACACCGACTAACCAGACGGGTACACGTAAGTACTTCAAGGACAATTCTATCGGTGGTCTTGAGTTCTTGCTTGCCAACGATATTGATAACTCAAACCCAGCTGTTCAGGCAGAGCAACTTAACTGGCTCCACTTTATGATGAATATCGGAAGTATCATGGCCAATGACCCAACAGCCAACTTTGACGGTTTGCGTGTCGATGCCGTGGACGATGTGGATGCTGACCTTCTCCAGATCGCTTCAGATTACTTCAAAGCAGCCTATGGTGTTGACAAGTCTGAAGCCAATGCGATCAAACACTTGTCATACTTGGAAGCGTGGTCTTACAACGACCCATATTACAACAAGGACACTAAGGGGGCACAACTACCGATTGATAATGCCCTTCGTAATGCTCTTACCAACCTTTTGATGCGTGATAAAAATACACGTATGCAGCTTGGGGACATGACTGCTTTTATGAATAGTAGTTTGAATCCACGAGGTGCTAACGATAAGAACGGTGAACGTATGGCCAACTATATTTTCACCCGTGCCCACGATACTGAAGCTCAAACCATTATTCAACGTATCATTCACGCTCGTATCA